>JAPOQV010000297.1 GCA_026710565.1 Spirochaetaceae bacterium
AAGGGCGCCACCGCCAGGTCCTTGAGCGCGTGCACGGCCAGGTCGACGTCGCCGGCCAGGAGGCTGCGCTCGATGGCGCCGCTGAACACGCGTGTGCCGGCCAGAGCCTCAAGCGGCCGCGGGTCCGCGTCGGCGCCGACCGCGATCGGCACGATCGTCACCGGCCCCGGCAGGCGGGCGGCGACCATCTCCGCCTGCACGCGGGCCAGGGCGCTGCGCCGTGTCCCCAACCGCAGCGGGCGCGTCACGCCCGCTCACGGCGCGCCGGGTCGCGGCGTATGGGATCGAACGACTCCGCGTGCGCGTCGCCGTCGTCGATCTCGGGCTCCGTGCCGGCCGGCAACCCCAGCACGCGGTGGTAGAGCTCCTCGAAGCGCGGCACGATCCGGTCGGGGGGAAACTGCTCGGCGACGAGCGCGGCGCCGGCGCGCCCCAGCCGCGCCGCCAGCGGCCGGTCGCGCAGCAGCGCCACGGCCTGCCGGGCCATCCCCTCCACGTCTCCCGGCGGAAACAGGTAGCCCGAGACGCCGTGTTGCACCACCTCCGGCAGGCCGCCGACCCGGCTGGCGACCACCGGCACGCCCGCGGCCAGCGCCTCCAGGGCCACCAGCCCGAACGCCTCCGTCTGGCTCGGCAGCAGCAGCAGGTCCGCGCCGCGCAGGTACGGCGCCACGTCGTCGACCACCCCGATCAGCCGGATGCGGTCCAGCACACCGAGCTCGCGCGCCAGATCGGTGGCCGGCCCGAGGTCGGGGCCGTCACCGACCAGCACCAGCCGCGCCGGCAACTCGTTCGCCACCCGCGCGAACACGCGGATCACGTCGGTCACCCGCTTGACCGGCCGGTAGTTGGAGATGTGCACGATGGTCGGAGCGCGCTCCGCGCCGGAAGCCGGGCGGTCCCCGGGCCACGCGGCGGGGTGGGCATTCCGGTAGTGCTCGGGTTCGACGAAGTTCGGGATCATCTCGATCGGACGCGTGATCCCGAACACCCGTCCGGTCTCGGCGCGCAGCGCGTGCGACACGGCGGTCACCGCATCCGAGCGCTCGATGCAGAACGCGGTCACCGGCCGGAAGCTGTCGTTGCTGCCGACCAGGGTGATGTCGGTACCGTGCAGGGTGGTCACCACCTTCAGGTCGAGCTCGGGCGCGATCTGTTTGGCCAGGATGGCCGCCGCCGCGAACGGGATCGCGTAGTGGACGTGCAGGATCCGCAGGCGATGCGAGCGCGCGACTTCCGCGAGCTTGGAGGCCAGCGCCAGCGTGTACGGGAACTGCTTGAGGAGCGGATACTCCTCGATCGCGACCTCGTGAAAGCAGACGCGCGGCGGCAGCACGCTCAGGCGCAGCGGCGCCGAGTAGCTCACGAACGCCACCGAGTGGCCGCGCTCGGCCAGCCGCAGGCCGAGCTCGGTCGCGACCACGCCGCTGCCGCCGTGGGTCGGGTAGCAGGAAATTCCTATTCTCATGGTGTTCTCATGACGGGTGTATCACGATGGGGTTTCTCGCGGCGGTTCGGGTGCGGCCGGCAGAGCCAGCACCTCATGAGTAAACGCCTCCGCCGGCTCGCCGATCAAGCAGGCATCCAGAAACGGCGCGCCGAAGCGCGCCAGGAAGTGGGGGACCGGAAACACGCGCTCCTGCAGGCGGCCGCGTGGACGGAGCTGGTTGAGAACGCGGTGCAGGGCGGCCGGCGAGTAGCCGCGGCGCGCGAGCATGGCGCGGCCGGTCCGCGCCCGCAGGCGGCCCAGGCCGCGCAGGGCGTGGTCGCGAGACCGCTGCCAGGTACGGGCCAGCCCCGGATCGACGGCGCTGACGCTGCCGGCGAGCGGCTGAAACGCCGTGCGGATCTGCGCCGCGACCCGATCGAACTCGGCCACGTCGCGGTCGCCGAGCAGCCGGTCGGTCGCCGCGCCGGGGCGCACGCCGCCGGTCAGCGCCTCCTCCGCGGTGATGGCGTAGCGGTCGAGCGCCTCCGCCTCGTCCTCGGTCAGGAAGGTCAGGCTGCGGCGCGGCAGAACCGCCGGTTGCGCGACCCCGAACAGCGCGTAGAGCGGCTTGAGCATGGCGTGATAGGCCATCTCGCCCGCGCCGACCACGTGCGCGAGGCTGGGCAGCACGGCGTCTGCGAAGATCGGACGCAGCGCCGCGTCGGTGGACAGGGAGGTCGGATCCACGGCTCCCCGGCGCAGCAGCGCGCCGGCGTCGGCGACGCGTACGCGCGTGCCGTCGGCGCCGACGTGAAACGGCATGCCGGCCGTCGCCGGGTCCAGCGGCGCCCGGTAGCCGCACTCCCGCAGGTCGCGCGCGGTCGCGGCCAGCGTCTCCGCGACGGCGGCGCGCTCGGCGAGCGCGCGCTCGAACAGCTCCCCGAACGCCGGGCGCAGGAGCGCGGGCTCGACCACCACCAGGCCGGTGCCCTCGAACAGCCGCATCCAGCTCCGCGCCACCCATCCGGTGAAGGTTTGCCGGCCGTCCAGCTCGTACGCGCAGCGGGCGCGCGGCCGGTCGCCGGCCGGCAGCAGGTGATCGAAGTACCGCGCCACGCTCGCGGCCACCGCCGCATCGACCGGCAGCCGGCGCAGCTCGCGTCCGCCTGGCGCGCGAAACGAGACGCGGCCGATCTCGCCGTCGGGCTTGGTGCCGAAGGTGTGGTTGGCCTCGCCGATGTCGTGGTCCTCCGAAGCGAGCCAGAACACCGGGACACAGCGCCGGCCGGTGCGCTGCGCCACGTGCCGGGACAGCCGCACCGCGGTGGCGATCTTGTAGGCGGTGTACGCCGGGCCGCCCAGCAGTCCTGCCTGCTGGCCGGTGACGATGCAGGCCGCCCGTCCCGCGGACAGCGCCGCCGCGTTCGCGACCGAGAGCTCATCCCCTTCGCAGCGGCGCTGGTGCGTGACCAGGCCCGCGGCCACGGGCGCCGGCAGGGCAGCTCCGCCGGGGCGCGACCGGGCGGCGGCGGCCGCGGGGGCCCGCGGAGAGACGGAGAAGAACCGGGCTGCCGTCTCCGATCCGGCGGCAAGGTCGCGCAGCAGCGCGTCGCCCTCATGGACCCGCGGCAGCGGCAGGGTGGCGATTCGGGCTGCGGGAGTCGATGGCATCTCCTCAGCGCTCCGGCTTGCGCGCCACCAGGATCAGCCGGTCCGAGGTCCGCGGCCGAAACGGGCTCAGCGCATAGTCGCCGTAGCGTCCCTCGATGCGCAGGCCCGCGTCCTGCAGGTAGCCCTGCAGGGTGTCGGCGCCGAGCGCGCGCACCCGCTCCTGGAACCGGGGTCGCGGGGCTCCCCCGGCTCGCCGCGGGTCATCGACCGTGATCGTCTTGACGATGGTGCCGTCCCGGACCTCGCGGGTGATGTCGAACGTGATGCCGCCGCGCTCGGCCCGCTCGGCCGGCACCAGCTCCGCGACCGTCCGGGCGGCGTTGAGGAAGTCGATCACCAGCTCGCCGCCCGGCCGCAACGCACGCTCGATACCGGCCACCACCTGCCGTTCGTCGTCCTCATTGCCGAAGTAGCCGAAGCTCGTGAACAGGTTCACCGCCAGATCGAACCGTTCCCGCCATTCGATCGCGCGCATGTCGAGGACCTGGAAGCTCAGGTTCGGCCCGCTGCGCAACGCGGCCGCGGCGATGCTGGGCGCCGACAGGTCGATCCCCAGCACCTCGTAGCCAAGGTCGGCCAGGACGACCGCATGCCGGCCTGTCCCGCATGCGACATCCAGCGCCGCGGCCGGCGGCCGCGTCCGCAGGGTCCGCGCCAGCCGCCGGATGAAGGCATCCGCCTCGTCCTGATCGCGGTCGCCATAGAGGATCCCGTAGTAGGGAGAGTCGAACCAGACGCGGTACCAGGGCTCTGCGTCCCGCACGTCGTCGAGCCTACCAGTAATATGGTGAAGCGTGGACCGGTTCGACATCACCGTCATCGGCGCAGGCATCATCGGCCTGGCTTCCGCCTACCGCCTGGTGCAGCGCCATCCGTCGCTGTCCGTGCTGGTGCTGGAGAAGGAGCGGCAGGTCGGCATGCACCAGACCGGGCGCAACTCCGGCGTCCTGCACTCGGGTCTGTACTACCGCCCCGGCTCGGCGCGGGCGCGCCTGTGCGTGGAGGGGAGGGCGCAGATGGTCGACTTCGCCCGGCAGCACGGCATCCCGCACGAGACCTGCGGCAAGGTGGTGATGGCCGTCACCCGGCGCGAGCTGGAACGCCTGCCGGATCTCTGCGCGAACGGCCGCCGCAACGGCCTGGACCGGGTCGAGGTGGTCGACCGTGCGGGGATGCGGGAGATCGAGCCGTACGCCGGCGGCCTGGGCGCCATCTGGGTGCCGTACGCCGGCATCATCGACTACTTCGCCGTGGCGGCCAAGCTGCGCGATCTGCTGCTGGCATCAGGCGCAACCGTCGCCACGCTGGCGGAGGCGACCGGAATCCGCCACACCGCGGACGGCGTCGAGATCAGGACGCGAGCCGGCCGTCGCGCCAGCCGCCACCTCATCAACTGTGGCGGTCTCCATTCGGACAGGATCGCCCGGCTGGACGGGCTGACCCCGCCTGCCCGCATCGTCGCCTTCCGCGGCGACTTCTTCGAGCTGGCGCCGTCCGCACGGCACAAGGTGCGGGGGCTGATCTATCCCGTCCCCGACCCGACGCTGCCATTCCTCGGGGTGCACCTGACGCGCCGCACCGCGGGCGAGGTGGAGTGCGGACCGAACGCCGTGTTCTCGCTGAAGCGCGAGGGGTACGGCAAGACCGACGTCGACGGCCGCGACGCGGTGGAGGCGCTCAGCTACCGCGGCACGTGGCGGCTGCTGCTCCGGCACGCCCGCTACGGCATCCGCGAATACGGGCGCGCGTTCTCGCGCCGGCGCTTCGTCGCCGCCGTGCGGCGGCTGGTGCCGTCCTTGACCGACGCGGAGGTGCAGCCGACGCGGGCCGGCGTGCGCGCGCTGGCGCTCGGGCCGGACGGCGCCATGGTCGACGATTTCCTGATCGTCCGCGGCGAGCGTTCCGTGCACGTGCTCAACGCGCCGTCTCCGGCGGCGACGGCCGCCCTGTCGATCGGCACCGAGGTCGCCGGCGTGGCCACCACGGCATTCGGCCTTTGACCGGGGCGGCCGGCCGTCGCGGTTGACTTCCGGACCGATCGCACCACAAATAAAGGGCAATGCGCATTTTCGTTCCCAAAGAGACCGAACCCGGCGAGCCGCGCGCCGCCGTCACACCGGACGCCGTGCAGCGCTACGGACGCAAGGAAGGGGCCGTGGTCGCCGTGGAGTCCGGTGCCGGCGCCGGCTGTCACTTCTCCGACGACCAGTACCGCGAAGCGGGGGCCGAGGTGGTCACCGACCGCATGCAGGAGCTCGGCAAGGCTGACATCGTCCTGCGCGTGCTCCGCCCGCCGGACGGCGAGATTTCCCCCATGAAGAAGGGGGCCATCCACATCAGCTTCCTGGACCCGTTCAACGAGCCGGAGCTGATCGACGCCCTGGCCAAGCAGGGCGTGAGCGCGATCAGCGTGGAGCTGGTGCCCCGCTCGACCCGCGCCCAGAAGCTGGACGCCCTGAGCTCCCAGCACAACATCGCCGGCTACGCGATGGTGGTGCTGGCGGCCGAGCGGCTCGGCGCCGTGATGCCGATGATGATGACGCCGTCAGGCACGCTGCAGCCGGCGCGCGCGTTCATCATCGGCGCCGGCGTGGCGGGCCTGCAGGCGATCGCCACCGCCAAGCGCCTCGGCGCGCGGGTGGAGGCGTTCGACACCCGCCCGGTGGTGGAGGAGCAGGTCAAGTCGCTCGGGGCCAAGTTCATCAAGGTCGACCTGGGAGAGACCGGGCAGACCGACCAGGGCTACGCTCAGGAGCTCACTCCCGAGCAGCTCGCCAAGCAGCGCGAGTTGATGGCCGACACCTGCGCCACCGCCGACATCGTCATCACCACCGCGCAGCTTTTCGGGCGCAAGGCGCCGGTGGTCGTCAGCGCCGACGTGGTGGAGCGGATGAAGTCGGGATCGATCATCGTCGACTACGCGGTCGAATCCGGCGGCAACGTCGAAGGGTCGGTCGCGGGTGAGGAAGTGCAAGTCAACGGCGTGACGGTCGTCGGCCTGCGCAACATCCCGGGCCGCTACGCGGTTTCGGCCAGCTCCATGTACGCCAACAACCTGTACAACTACGTCGACGAGTTCTGGGACGACGAGAGCAAGGGCATGAAGCTCGACCGCGAGGATGAGATCATCGCCGGCAGCCTGGTCACCCACGACGGGCAGATGGTCAACGAGATGGTCCGCAAGATCACCTCGGGATAGCGCCGGAAGCCACACCGCACACAACGGACGCCTGAGCGTCCGGGGACAAGAAAAAAAAGTCATGGAAGCCGCACAACTATTTCAGTTTCTGTTCTTCATCTTCGTGCTCGCGATGTTCCTTGGGCTGGAGCTCATCACCAAGGTGCCGTCGCAGTTGCACACACCGCTGATGTCGGGATCCAACGCGATCTCCGGGATCTCGATCGTGGGCGCCCTGGCGCTCGCCGGGCAGGGCGCCTCCAGCACCCTGGTGACGATCTTCGCTGCGGCGGCGGTCGGGTTCGCCACCATCAACGTGGTCGGCGGCTACCTGGTCACCGACCGCATGCTGGAGATGTTCAAGGCCAAGGACTCCAGCAAGGGCGGAGGCGCATCGTGATCTATCTCATCGTGGTCGCCTACATCGTCTCGGCGATCATGTTCGTGTTCGGCCTGAAGATGCTGGGCAAGGCCACCACCGCCCGGCGCGGCAACGGCCTGTCCTCGCTGGGCATGCTCATCGCCATCATCGCCACGGTGCTGAGCATCATCGACACCATCAGGGTCGAGTGGGTGGTGCTGGCGGCCGTGATCGGCGCCGGCATCGGCATCGCCGCCTCCCGGCTCGTGAAGATGACCGCCATGCCGGAGATGGTGGCGCTGTTCAACGGCTTCGGCGGCCTGGCCAGCATGCTGGTCGGCTGGGGAACCTATCAGGCGGCCGTCGCCGCCGCCGAGCTGGCGGGGTCCCCCGTCGAGATCGGTGGGTTCGGCGTCACGACCATCTACCTGGCCATCCTGATCGGCGGCGTGACCTTCACCGGCAGCATCATCGCCTGGGGCAAGCTGTCCGAGGTGGTCACCTCGCGGCCGGTGCAGTTCCCGCTGCAGCAGGTGGTCAACGCGCTGGTGCTGCTGGCCATCGTCGTCGGCGCGGTCTGGTTCACCGTCGCCCCCGACCAGTACTGGATCGCGGTGGCGGTGACGGGGCTGGCCTTCGTGCTCGGCATCATGGCGGTCATCGCCATCGGCGGGGCCGACATGCCGGTGGTGATCTCGCTGTTGAACAGCTACTCCGGCCTGGCCGCGTGCGCCGCCGGCTTCGTGATCTCCAACAACCTGCTGATCATCACCGGAGCGCTGGTGGGCGCCAGCGGCATCGTGCTGACCTCCATCATGTGCAAGGCGATGAACCGCTCGCTCACCAACGTGCTGTTCAGCGGCTTCGGCGCCGCCGGCGGCTCCTCCTCCAAGAGCGCCGGCATTCAGGGCGAGGCCAAGTCGATGACGCCCGAGGACGCCTACTACATCCTGGAGGCGGCCCGCTCGGTGATCTTCGTCCCCGGCTACGGCATGGCGGTCGCGCAGGCCCAGCACGCGGTGCGCGAGCTGGCCGACCTGCTGGAGGAGAACGGCGCCGAGGTCAGGCACGCCATCCATCCGGTGGCCGGCCGCATGCCGGGCCACATGAACGTGCTGCTGGCGGAGGCGAACGTCCCGTACGAGCAGCTCGCGGAGATGGACGCCGTGAACCCGACGATGGAGACCGTCGACGTGGCGATCGTCATCGGCGCCAACGACGTGGTCAATCCCGCGGCGCGCGAGGACGAGGGCAGCCCGATCTACGGCATGCCGATCATCAACGCCGACTCGGCGCACACCTGCTTCATCCTCAAGCGGTCGATGGCCTCGGGTTTCGCCGGCATCGACAACCCGCTGTTCTTCAAGGACAACTCGTACATGATCTTCGGCGACGCCAAGGCGACCGTGGAGTCGATGGTGGGCGAGTTCAAGGAGAGCAGCTCCTGACCGGATAGGCGAGGGAGTCTTTAAGCCCGATGGGTGCTGCGACCGCCACCGGGGTCACGATCGACTCCCTGCTCGCGGAGTACCGTGACCTGAATCCCGGTTCGTACGAGTTGTTCCGCCGCTCGCAGTCGGTGCTGCCGGGCGGCAACACCCGGACCGGGGTGTTCGTCGATCCGTTCCCGCTCTACGTCGACCGCGCCGAGGGCACGGACCTGATCGACGTCGACGGCAACCGCCGTCTGGACTTCATCAACAACGCCAGCGCCCTGATCCTCGGCCACGCCCATCCGGCGGTGGTCGCCGCCATCGGCGAGGCTGCCGGGCGCGGCACCGCCTACTTCGCGCCCACGCCGCTGGAGGTGGAGCTGGCCGAGCTGCTCGCCGAGCGGGTGCCGTCCCTGGAGCGGCTGCGCTTCTGCAGCTCCGGCACCGAGGCGGTCCTTGGAGCCGTGCGGGCGGCCCGCGCCTTCACCGGCCGGCCGATGGTCGCCAAGTTCGAGGGCGCCTACCACGGCATCGACGACCCGGCGCTGATCAGCTACCTGCCGCCGCTGGGCCCGGAGCTCGGTCCGCCGCGCCGGCCGCGTCCCGTGCCCGCGTCCGCCGGGCTCGCGCCGGGAACGGAGGAGCAGGTGCTGGTGCTGCCGTTCAACGACATCGAGGCGTGCGCGGAGCTCATCGGCGAGCACGCCGGCCGGCTGGCCGCGGTGATCGTCGACCCGCTGTCCACGGCCGTCGGCCTCACCCTCCCGGAGCCCGGATTCCTGGAGGGCCTGCGCCGCATCACCCGCGAGCACGGCATCGTGCTGATCTTCGACGAGGTGGTGAGCTTCCGCGCCGGCGCCGGCGGCGCCCAGGGAGCGTTCGGGGTGCGGCCCGACCTCACCTGCCTGGCCAAGGTGGTGGCCGGTGGCACGCCGGGCGGCGCGTTCGGCGGACGGGCCGACATCATGGCGCTCTACGATCCGACCGGCGGGCCGGCGGCGATCCCGCAGTCCGGGACCTACAACGGCAACCCCATCGTCATGGCGGCGGGGCTCGCCACCCTGAGCACCATGACCGCCGATGCCTACTCGGCCCTCCACGAGCGCACCCGCCGCGTGGCCGACGGGCTGCGGGCCGCCTTCCGGCGGGCCGGCGTGCCCGGCTGCGTGGTCACGGCCGGGTCGCTGTTCCAGCTCTACTTCCTGCCGCGGCCGCCGCGCAACTACCGCGAGGCGGCGCGGGACGACTCCGCCCGCCAGCGGTGGCTCTACTTCCGGCTGCTGGGCGACGGCATCGTCACCCGCCGCGGCGGCAACGTGTCGCTGCCCATGACCGACCGGCACGTCGACCGCCTGGTCGAGACGGTGGAAGCCGCGCTGCGCGAGCTGCCGGCGTGAGGCACCCGTTCGGCCGCTGAACGCGGACGTCGACCTCTCCGACCTGCATACCTGACGAACGTGCCGTGCGCCTGCTGACCAAGACCACCGCGCTGGCGACGCTGCTGCTGATCTTCGTCGGCAGCCTGGTGACCAGCACCGGTTCCGGGTTGGCCGTGCCGGACTGGCCGCTCTCCTACGGAACGCTGTTCCCACCGATGGTGGGCGGCATCCTGTACGAGCACGGCCATCGCATGGCCGCCGCCGTCGTCGGGCTGTTGGTGGTCGTGCAGGCGCTGGTGTTGACGTGGGGCGAGCCGCGCAGGTGGGTGCGCGTGCTCGCATGGGTGGCGGTGGGCGCGATCGTCGCCCAGGGACTGCTCGGCGGGCTGACGGTGCTGTTCCTGCTGCCGACGCCGATCTCGATGACGCACGCGGTACTGGCCCAGACGCTGTTCCTGGTGCTGATCCTCATCGCTCACGCCCAGTCCGGGGACTGGTCGCAGCGCCTCCAGGAGCGAACGGCCATCGCCTGGCGGTCGATCGCTGCCCTGCTGGGAGTCGTGTACCTGCAACTGCTCCTTGGGGCGCTGATGCGGCACACGGGGGCTGGGCTGGCGATTCCGGACTTCCCGCTGATGGGCGGCACGCTGCTGCCGCGCTTCGACGAGCGCATGCTGAACGCCGTCAACGCCGCTCGATTCGATCTCCATCTGCCTTCCGTTGCCCTGGGCCAGGTCATCGTCCACTTCCTGCACCGCCTGGGGGCGCTGGCAACCCTGGTGGTACTGGTGATGGTCAACCTGGCGGTGGGACGCCGGCCGGCGCCGCGCCGGGTGCGGCAGCTCCTGGGCGCCATCGACGGCCTGGTGGTCGTGCAGGTGGCGCTGGGAGCGCTGACCGTGATCACCGCCAGGTCGCCGCTCCTGGCCAGCCTCCACGTCCTGGTCGGCGCCAGCCTGCTTGGCGCCACCTGGTGGTGCCTGCTCTGCGGCCGTCCGGTGCGGGAGCGCACCCCGTGAGCCTGTCACCGGCGGCAGCCCCGCCGCGTACGCGCGCGGACTCCACGGGACTCCGGGCGGCGATGCGCGGGCTGCGGTCCCTGATCAAGACCCGCATCGTCCTCATGGTGATGGTGGCGACCGCGCTGGGCTACTGGGCCGCGGCGGGGTCGTTCCGGCCGGTGGGCACGCTGGCGGCGGCCCTCACCGGCACCGCCCTGGCGAGCGCGGGCGCCGGAGTGCTCAACAACGTCCTGGATCGCCACGTGGATGCGCGCATGGTGCGTACCCGCCAGCGTGCGCTCCCGCAGGGATCGGTGGCACCGTCGGCGGCGGTGTGGTTCGGGGCGGCGCTCACCGCCTGCGGAGCCGGGCTGCTGGCCTGGCAGGGCGGCTTGAGCCCGGCGCTGCTCAGCCTGCTGGCGGCGGCGCTCTACCTGTTCGTGTACACGCCACTGAAGCCCCGGACCTGGCTCAACACGCCGCTCGGCGCGATTCCGGGCGCCGTGCCGCCGCTGATCGGCGGCGCCGCCGCCACCGGTGGAGTTCCCGACGCCGGGCCGTGGATCGTGTTCGCGATGCTGTTTCTCTGGCAGCACCCCCACTTCTACGCCATCGCCTGGGCCTGCCGCGACGACTACCGGCGCGCCGGCCTGCGGATGGCGACGGAGGTGGGCGACGGCGGACGGTTCATGACCGTCCAGGTCATCGGCTCCCTGCTGCTCCTGCTCCCGGTCTCACTGCTGCTGGCGGCGGTGGGCGAGGCTGGCGTGTGGTATGCCGCGGGCGCTGCGGCGGCCGGGGCGGTGTACCTGGCGGCCGGCATCCGTTTCGCGCGCCGGCTCGACATGCCCGGCTCCCGCCTGCTGCTGCGGGTGTCCGTCCTGTATCTCCCGGCGATACTGCTGCTGTCGATCGCCGACCGCTTCCTGCCATCGATGTAGATCCAGCACCGCGCCGATCCGTAGCGGCTATCCGTTCCCGCCAGCTCCTTACGACCCTCGTGGACGCCGTTCTGGTGTTGGCCCTCACGTCGATGTGTGCTTGACGTACGGCGTAACTCGAGACGCTTCACTCCTGGCTCCGGTTCCACCCTGCGCCACCTGTTCCGAGCGCACACGCGCTTTCCGGTCGGCCGGGTTCGCCACCTCGTACTCGGGCCGTTCTCGTTCTCGGAATTCCTGCGGGCCCTGGACAAGGCGCACCTCGCCGCGGAGGTGCTCAAGCGCCAACACGTGGATCAGCGGCCAGCGACACGAGCTGCTTCTCTCGCTGTTCGACCGGTTCCTCGCCGTGGGAGGGACTGCCGGCGGTCGTCCAGGCGCATCGGCGCCGTGCGGCTGTGCGCCGACCAGCCGGATGCGCGCGAGCGGCTGCGCGACGGGTCGCTGACGCTGAGCGCCGCCGCCGAGCTGCAGTGGGCGTTCGACCGGCAGCGGCGGCGCGGATCTATCTGCGGCATTGCGTCGCGTGCGCCGGCGGGCTCAGCGCCGGCGCACGCTGCGGCCCCCGAGGATCCGGCGGCGCCGGACGGTCCTTTGGCCGATGCCACGCCCGCGACCTCGGTGCCTGCCGCTTCGCCGCCGCTGGTGCTCGATGCTGCA
>JAPOQV010000298.1 GCA_026710565.1 Spirochaetaceae bacterium
CAGCGTCCACCCGGCCCACACCGGCGGCCGCGCCGTCACCCAGGTCGGCGAGCCCGGCGAACCGGAAAGCTACCGCATCAACTCCTCCATCATGGAGAAGTTCCTCGGGGGCTCCGGCAGCGTGCCCCTGCAGGCCGCCTTCGTCGAGGCGGCGAAGTTCATCGAAAGCGTCGGCGTACCGGAAATCGAGGCTCGCAACATCTCGCTTGCCGCCCGCTTCAAGGCCCAGCTCGCCGAGATCTCCGCCGTCAACGTCCTGTCGCCGATGAACGATACGCAGTCGGCCGGACTGGTGTCCTTCCAGGTTGCCGGGCAGTCTGCTGACGCTGTGGTGGCCCGCATCTGGCAGGACCACCGCATTGTCATCCGCCAGGTCCACTACCCCGAGTCCATCCGCACCTCCCTGCACTTCTTCAACACCGAAGAAGAGGTGGACGCGCTGGCCCGCGCCGTAGCCGAAGTCGCCTAGCCGTCCGGGGTCGCCGTACAGGGGGATCACTCCTCCTGCGCTGGTTGCAGCCTGGGTTCCTGGTAGCGCGCACCCTCCATCATCTCGCCAGTGCCTGCGTTGAGGACCCCCATCGCGTAGTGATAGGGAACGTGGGCGCTTGCAGTGGCGATCCCCGCAGGCCGCGAGATACCCTTCACTTCCACGATCCAGACCGGCATATCCGGGGGACTCAGTTCCGGATTGGTCCACGCGCCCTCCCCCAGAAATCGGTCCTGGTACGATCCGTAAGTCGTAAGGCAACTGGCCCACACCCTCTCAACCTCGGTTGGCGAGACCTCCGGGGCCGACATTGACAGCCTTTCGACCTCCTTCAGCTCTGCTTCATTCCGGCTGATCAGCCCCTTGCGGTCCTCGATAGCCTCGAAGTCTCTGCAGGAAGAGCTGACGACCTCGTCCGATGCACTCCCACAGGCGACGGCCAACAGCGCGACGGCGAAGGCCACGACAGCAACCCGAAGTGACAGGCTATAGCCAGTGCAGGGCGATGGAAACATAAACCACACTGCCTATCCCAGCGTTCCCGGCGGGTACTTCTCCAGCCACCAGCGGGCGATCTCGTCGCGGCGGGCGAACCAGACGCCGGGCATCTGCCGCGCGTACTGCAGAAAGCGCTCCACCGCCCGGGAGCGGGCCGGGCGTCCGGCGATACGGCAGTGCAGACCGATCGACATAATCTTCGGGTGGGTGCGCCCCTCCTCGTCCACCACGTCGAATGTGTCCTGCAGGTACTCATAGAAAGCCCCCACGCTCGACAGCCCGCCCCGCCAGAAGCGGGCGTCGTTGGTCTCCATGCTGTACGGCACCACCAGCCAGGGCATATCGTTGTCGTCAGCCCCCTTGACCGCGGTGTAGTACGGCAGGTCGTCGTTCATCCCGATGCTGTCGTAGATGAAGCCACCGTGGTCCCCCACCAGCTGCCGGGTGTTCAGGCTGGGGCCGTAGCGTGTGAACCACCCCACCGTGCGCTCCCCTGTGGTCTGCTCCAGCGATTCCACGGTGCGAGCGATCGACTGCCGTTCCTCCTCCGGCTGCATAAGGTGATACTCCTCCCACCGGTAGCCGTGGCCGCACACCTCGTGCCCCTCGGCGGGGATCGCCCTCGCCACCTCGGGATTGCGCTCCAGGGCCAGGGCGCAGCAGAAGAACGTCGACTTCACGTCGTATTGGCGGAACATGTCCATCAGCCGCCAGACACCGACCCGGCTGCCGTACTCGAAGAAGGACTCGTTGTTCAGGTCTCGGTCGCCAGGGGGCACCGGCGACGGCACTTCGTTGTTCGTCTCATGGTGCGGGTCGCCGTCGAGAGTGCTGCGTTCGGCGCCCTCCTCGTAGTTCACCACCAGCGAAACTGCGATCCTCGCCCC
>JAPOQV010000299.1 GCA_026710565.1 Spirochaetaceae bacterium
CGGTGCGGCGGCTGACCCTGAAGTCGCGCTGGATGTCGTCCAGGGTCAGACCGCGCCAGCTCCGCTGCAGCCGGATCGCCAGCCGCACGATGTCCGCCGCCCGGTCGTAAGGCACTCAGCCGTCTCCTTCGCTACGCTTCGCGGTCCTCATCGTAGACGAGGCGCCCCGCTCATGCCCGCGATCCCGACGCCGATTCCTGACCGCGGTTCGCCATGCGAGCCTTGAACTCCCGCGCGATGTCCTCCGGTGACGGCGCATCGCCCTCGGATGCGGTGAACAGCCTGGCCAGCACGGTGATGTAGATCTCGCCCAGCGTCGTGGTGAGGGCGCCGGCGGTCGCTGCCGCGATCGCTCCGCCGGCGATCGAGCCCACGCCGGGGACGAACTTCAGGAGATTGGAGACGACGGCGCGACCCAGGAACGCAGCACCCGTCGTCCCGGCCATCGCCGCGACGAGGGTGCCGAGGAAGGCCCTGGAGACCTCGAGGCCGAAGGTGGCCGAGATGCCGGCGAGCATGCCGATCTGAATGGGGACCAGCAGCGCGGCGTCGGCGAACGGAATGGGGGCTGCGCCCACGCCCGCCGCCGCCGTGGCCGCCGCGACGACGACCTTGTGAGCGTTCTTCTTCTTGAGCTCGATGCTGGCCTTCTGGGCGGCGGCGAATGCCCGCTGGACCGCTTCCGGAATCACCTCCGTCGTGGCGTCCAGAAGCTCCTCCAGCCCCATCGGCGGCAGCACCACGTCGGATTCGTCGAAGCGCTCGCTCAGCGCCCGCACGCGCACCACGTTCCTCGCCTCGGGCAGGAGGCGCTGCACCTCGGACCGGAACCCCTCGTCGGCGCGCGCCTTGGTAATCACGCCGAGCACCGGCATGAGCTCCGCCAACCGCTTGTGCAGCTCGACCTCGGCCTCCTCGACGCGCCTGCCGTCCTCGGACACGCACAGCCACGCGACGTGGATGTGCTGGTTCACGTCCGTCTCCTGGGTCTGGGCGCCCACGAACTCCACGAGCTCGTCGATGATCTGCTGGTACTCCTTCAACTCCAGCCCGCGGGTGTCGTAGATCGCCAGCGGGATGCCCTTCTTCGTGAGCCGGCGGGTCTCCCTGGTGATCGGCTTCCCTTGCCCGGTCTCGGCCAGCCGCCCCTGGAAGACCTCGTTGATCAGGGTGCTCTTGCCGACACCGGTGCGGCCGGCGATGAGGACGTTGACCGTCCCGATCTCGTGGGTGGCGTCGTGGAAGGCGCGCTTGATCTCGCTCAGGATGTCCTTCGAATCTTCGAAGCGGTCGAGCACGGCGAGTGTCGGTTGCATGGCAGTCGTTCTCCTTTCCTTCCAAGATACGGGCCGGGTACGTCAGATCCCGACGTACCCCGAAAAAGAAATGGAACGCGGTGTTGAACCGGCCGGCGGAGGCGTCGATACTGTGGAGGCATGCCGCGCGGCAGCCGCCGAACGATGAGTGGAGCACACTGAGCACGTGGAAATCGTCCTCCATGCCATCGTCTTCGCCGACAAGGCGATCGAGGAGAACAACGGCAAGAAGGGGCTCATCGGCATCTTCCAGAGCTTCAACTTCGCGCGGTTCCCGACGGTCGCGCCGACCTGGTACGTGTACGTCGCCTTCGGCAACGTGGCGAAGGGCAGGCACGACGTGACGGTCAACGTCGTCCACGACGACACCGGCTCGGGGATCGTGCGGTCGCACGGCGAGGTGCAGGTGAGGACGCCGGCGGCCGACGTGGAGCTCGTGTTCCCGATGGCGGGAGCGGCGTTCCGTGCGCCGGGCGTGCACTGGCTGACGGTGACCCTGGATCAGGAGCAGATCGGCAGCCGTGTGCTGCACGTAGGGCAGCAGCCCGAGGACACCAAGTAAAACAGGTTTAGGAGGAAGGCATGCGGAGAGACGACGATGCGATGATCACGGCCGATGAGATGCGGCGGCTTCGCGCGGACGGGTACGTGCGGATCGGCAGGATGCTGGACGACGCGGAGCTTGCGGCCCTCGGCGAGCGGATCGACCAGATCATGCTGGGCACCGCGGACGCGCCGTACGACGACATGATGATGCAGCTCGAGCCGTCGACGAATCCGCCGGAAGAGTTGCGCGGGCAGAGGAAGGGACACAAGCTGCCCACGCTGGCGTACCGCAAGATCCAGGACCTGGAGCTGGACTCGCTGTTCCACGCCTACCTGACCCGTCCGCTGTTCGCCGACCTGTGCCGGCGCGTCTACGGCGACGGGCGCCCGGTGGCCTGCATGCGGGCGATGTTCATGAACAAGCCGGCACGTGGCGGCTCCGACCTCAGGTGGCATCAGGATCGCTGGACCGACCTCGACCGCGATCCCAAGGTCACCGTGTGGATGGCCCTCGACCCGGCCACGATAGCCAACGGCTGCGTGGAGATCGTGCCGGGGTCGCACCGGCGGCTGATCAATCCGAGCGGGGGGGCGGGGTTCCTGACGGACGCCCAGGTGGACGATCTCGACGGCAGGATCGAGTCGGGCGACCCCGACTACCGGACGGTGCACCTGGAGCTGGACGCGGGCGAGGCGGTGCTGCTGCACAACTGGACGCTGCACCGTTCGGGGACCAACTCGACCGACATCCCGCGCCGGGCGTTCAGCGTCTGCTACATGGACGCCGCCACGCGCTCGCTACGGGGCGGGTCGTGGCGAGTGGTCTTCGAGGGTGACGGACAGGTGGTCGGTCCGCTGGCGGCGTAGGGTCGGCGCACCGGAAGCCCGGCTCGGATTCCCCAGGGCTGGAAGATCCGCCCACCGCCGATCACGAGCGGCGCCGGCAGGTCGCACTCGACCCCGAACACCTCGACCGCGGTGATCCTCATGCGCTCGCCTCCATCTCAGGGGGTATGGTAGGCTGATGATGACCAGGATCAACTGGCGCGATCACGCCCCGCACGTGTCCAAGCGCAACGTGCTGGTCGGCAACCTGCTCGGCCCGGCCGGCGGCAGCGCGGCGACGATTGGCGCGCACGTGCTGCGGCAGTTGCAGCTTGTGGCGCGCCACGTGATGCAGCCCGGTCAGACCGGCGACTACCACGTGCACGCCGACCAGGAGCAGATCTACCATTTCCTGCGCGGCGCCGGGAAGATGCACGTGGACGAAGAGATCCATCCGGTCCGCGCCGGCGACTTGATCTGCCTTCCGGCCACCTGCTACCACCAGCTCATCAACGACGGCGACGACTGGATCGAGCACCTGCTGATCGCCGGCGCTCGTCTGCCGGAGCGGCAGCGGGCCGCGAACGCCGCGGCGATCGCCGCCAACGGGCCTGCCGGCGCCAAGCTGCCGATCGCGTGCCGCTCCTGGCTGGCCGTCTCGCCGGTCCGGTCATCGACCGGGGCGCTGTTCGCCTGGCGCGCGTTCGCCCGCAAGGCGGAGGGGGCGGAGTTCATCGACGCTCCCCTGGAAACGGTGCAGGAGGTCAGCATGCAGCGCCTGCACCCGCGGCACGCGACCGAGGCATGGAGCGATCCGCGCTGCGAACGCGTCTACTACGTCACCGGAGGATCGGGCGAGCTCAGCGCCGGCTTCGCGCGCGAGCCGATGCGCGAGGGCGATGCCATCCACCTGCCCGCCGGGACCGATCACAGCGTCAGCAACCCGCACGACGACTGGTTGGAGTACCTGGCGATCGTCGGCGTCCCGGCGGACCCGTCGGATTGAGGCGCCCCCGCCGGCCCGGTTCAGTCCGTCGCCGACTTCCTGCTCGGCGTGAAGAACAGCAGCGTGCCGATCTGGGAGTAACCCACCGCGGCGTACAGCTTGGCGCCGGTGTGGGAGGCGAGCAGCACGGCCAGCACCGTTCCGGCGGCGCGGTCGTCGCGGAGCAGCCGGCACAGCATCGCGCGGGCGATGCCGCGGCGCCGGTAGGCGGGCGCCACGTACATGTTCTGGCACCAGGTGGCTTCGCCGACGGCGATGCTGCCGACCCAGCCGACGATGGTGCCGCCGTCCATCGCCACGTATTGGCGCTGCGGCGAACCCTCGTCCAGATGCTCGGGCAGGATCTGCCGGCTGCGCGCCGTCTTGGCCAGACGGTCGGCCAGCGCCGCGGTGCGCACGCGGCGGATGACCGCCGGCGCGGTGACACGGGGAATGCGCCGCAGGCGGTGGATCATGAACGGCTCGGTACCGCCGAGCCGGTAGCCGAGCTCCTTGAAGCCTTCGCGCAGCGGCTGGTCCGGTTCGTCCATGGCGTGAATGGCGCACACGCTGTAGCCGCCGCGTGCCCCCGTCGATCGGCACGTACGCGTCCGCTCACCCCAGGGCGAGCTCGCGGCGGCGGCGTGCACGTGCTCGGGCGCCAGGCCGTGGCTGACCCACTCCTCCTTCCGGTAGGTGCCGCTGCGCCGGTCGGCGTCGCGCAGCACCCAGAGCGCGCCGGCGGGGGATTCCGCTCCGTTCGGGGCGAGGCGCTCCGCCACGTACGGGTGGGTGAAGCTGCGCGCGAACGAGAAGCCGCGCGCGAACACCTCGATCGCCCGCGCGAACTCGTCTGGTTTGATAACGGATGCCATCACACGGCGGCCATCACACGGCGGTGAAGGGGTTGCTGACGACGACATCGCCGTAACGCTGGCCGGCGTTGAGATCCTCGGACAGAACCTCGACGCTGCCCGCGCGTTCCGCGGCAGCGATGATCAACGCGTCCCAGTAGGCGATCCCGTAGCGCTTGTGGGTTTCGATCGCCCGCTCCACAAGCTGACGGTCGATCTCGACCACTGGGATCGGCTTCAGGGCGTCGATGGCCGCGGCGGCCTCATCGGCCGTTAGGGGTTCCTGAATGCGCCGCGTCGTGACCGTGAAGAACTCGCCGAGTACTTGCGCAGACACCGCCAGGTCGTCATTGACGACGCCGTCCTGGAGGATCCTCTGCGCCTGGGCGTTCTTTGCCGGAACCGCCGAGTCGTACGCATAGACGACGATGTTCGTGTCGACGAAGCGCCTATCGCTCATGCAGGTCCTGTCGCGTCCATTCGTGTGGCCCCATTGGGCGACTCAGCCTGCGGAAGGAATCCTCGAGCTTCTTCACGGCCTGCTCCCTCGCCAATCGGTCTCTCTCTGCTAGTGACTCAAGGTAGGAGCGAACCATGGCGGTGAGGGTGGTGTTCTTGTCGATCGCGATCTTGCGTACGGTGCGGACGACGTGATCGTCGACGCTAAGCGTTATGTTCATTTCAACCTCAAGACACAATAAGGGTAAAACTTATTACGTCTTCCTCTGCCGATCCGTCAAGTGGAGGTCGGATCTCTCGTCATGGCCACGGTCAGCGGACCTGGAACGCGAACAGCGAGCAGTCGCGCATGACGAAGCGGAGGGCCACCCAGCGGCCGGCGAGCTCACCGATGGAGTTGCCACCGCGCCAGCGGATCTCGGCGTCCAGGTGATCGCCGGCGACCGGCTGGCACGCTTCGGCGCCGAAGCCGGCCACGGGCGCGCCGATCCCCCAGTCCCAGAAGAGCTGCCGGCGCGGGATCCCGTGGCGCTCGATGGCGTCCAGGACCTCGCAGCGCAGGAACCCGTCCGGGCCGGTGCGCCCGTTGACCCGCAGCGAGGTGCCCCTCTCGAAGCGCAGCAGGCGGGTGACCACTTCGCCGGTCTCCGCCCCGGCGTCGTAGGACACGTAGCGGTCCCGGCGCAGCGTGGCGATGCCGATGCCGGCGCCGCGCGGTCCGTCCCACGGAAACAGCTCCTCGTTGATCTCGTGCGGGTACGCACGGCCGCCGTAGTAGATCCAGTGCTCGTCGCCCACGTCGATCGGTCCGCCGGCGTTGAGGTCGAGCATCTGCCCGTCCCACGAGCCTGCCGGCCCGCACGGGATGAAGGTCTGCCTCCCGCCGGCCCGCCACCACAGCTCGCCGTCGCGGCTGGAGATGAGCTGCAGGTCGCGCATCAGCGGCTGCACGGGGTTGTCCGGATCGGAGTGGTAGATCTCCAGCAGGCCCAGGTACATCCCCTGGTGGGTCCAGGCGCCCTGCCGGTAGAACTGCACGTCGCGCGGGTCCCGGTCGTCGGGCAACAGGCAGTTGACCGGCGGCGTCCAGGCGCGGAAGTCGTCGCTGAAGCTGATGCCGCGCACGCGTGACATCACCCCCTGGTCGCCGACGGCGTCCGGGCGGATCTGGTGGCGCTTGGTGAAGGCGATGAAGCGCCGCCGCAGCGGGTCGTACATGCAGGCGTTGGCGTCGCTCATGTGCGGATCGTCGTCACGGCGCGTGAGCACCGGCTGCTGCCCGATGGGCCAGCGGATGCCGTCGGGCGAGGAGATCGCGTAGTAGCCGTAGCCGGTCGCGAAGCGTTCGCGCGCGGCGTCGCTGAGCGGCACCTCGAAGGTGAACATCCGGTAGCGCTCGGCGGGTGGGGCGTTCGGGTCGCTCATGATCGACCCGCCGCCGAACTTCCACTCGTCACGCCGGGCAAGCTCGGGGCGCTGCGTCCAGTAGACGATGTTGGTGTCGTTGCCGTCGATGCGGTAGCGGTCGAACAGCGGCTTGCGCCACGCGAGCCCGTCGTCCGACTCGGCGTAGGCCAGGGCGCCGGTGCCGCTCAGGTACCAGGCGCGGAACCTCCCGTCCGGCTCGCGCAGCACGGTGCCGTGCAGGACGGCGTAGTCGTTCTCAAACGGCAGGTCGCCGCGGATCACCGGATTGGCGGGGTGCTTGACCGGCTGGTGCAGCCGCTTGCCGACGCCGCGGGCGTGCTGCACCAGCGCGTCGTCGACGAACAGGTGACGCTCGCTGCCGATCGAGCACTTGTAGTGGTCCTCGAAGGGCCACGGCAGCATCTTGCCCATCTCTTTACCTCCGGGTTTGCTCACGAATCGGCCGTGCGGATCCAGCCCCAGAACAGGTTGTCGCGCTGGTGGCCGGACGCCAGGTATTTCGCCTTGAGGCGGGACAGGTTCTCCGGCATGAGCGGAAGAGCTGGAACGGCCCCTCCACGCCGGCTCAGGCCAGTCCGTAGACGGGGATGGCAGCGCCGTGGAGAGCCGCGGCGGCGTCCGAGGCCAGGAACACGATCACGTTGGCCAGGTCCCGCGGCGCCACCCACGCGGCCGGGTCGGACCTCGGCATGGCCTGCCGGTTGGCGGGCGTGTCGATGATGCTCGGCAGCACGGCGTTGACGTTCACGCCGTCACGCTTCAACTCCACCGACAGCGACTGCGTGAGGGCCAGGACCGCCGCCTTCGTGGCGCCGTACACGCCGTTGCCGGCCTCGCCGCGGAGCGCCGCGCGGGCGGACACGTTGACGATCGCGCCGCCGCCGGCGGCCACCAGCACCGGCGCCGCCGCGCGGCACATCGCGAAGGTGGTGCGGAGATTGAGGTCCAGGAGATGCTCGAGGGTGGCGTCGTCCGCATCCGCGACCTTCGTCCACCGGTAGCCGCCGGCCAGGTTGACCACCGCCTGCAGTGCCTCGGACGGGACCTGCCGGAATAGTGCCTCCACGTCGGCCGCCCGGCGTACGTCGCAGCGGTGCAGCCCCACGCGGTCGCCGGCGCCCGCGAACCGCTGCCGGAACGGCGCCGCCTCGTCCTCGACCACGTAGGTCGCGAGCACCCGCGCATCCGCCTCCAGGAACGCCCGCACCACCGAGCCGCCGAGCGCGCCGGTGCCGCCGGTCACGATGACGGTGCGGCCGGCGAAGTCGATACGCATGAGCAACCGCTCCTCAGTTCAACCGCAGGAGCGCCGGCGTGTGCTTGAGGGCTACCTGGATCGCGTCGGCCCCCATGCCGCGGAGGATTTCGCGCGTCAACATGCGGTTCATCGTAGGGTGGCGGGCCGTCCTGTCAAGGCCGGCGAGCGGCTATACTTCAAGGCGTGGCCGAGCACTTCGGGGTCGAGCTGGAAGAGGTCCCGTCCGATGTCGCCGAACGCATCCGCGCGCGGGGCGCGCTGGTCCATGAGCGCGATCCGTGAGCTCGCCGCTGATTCGGGCGCACAGGCAACGGCTCGTGGCGGTTCACCGGTCGCTTGAGAGCGCGCTCCAAACGAGATCGTACGGCTCGGCAAGACGCCGATGTCGGCGCTCATCCTCGCGCGGTTCGAGCGCTTCATGAGCGCGTTGGAGGATCCGTAGGCGATGAGCTCTGCTCCGGGCGGCGAGGGCCAGAACGAAGCTGCAGGTCTCCAGAGACTCGTCGATCTGGCCTCACGGGAGCTTCAGAAGCGGGCCGTCGCTCAGAACCTGCTGGCGGAGTCGAGCGGCGTCAGGGAACAGGCGCGCGCGCTGCGCCAGAGCGACGGCGACGCGCCGGCCGGCCCCTCGCAGGAGGAGCTGGACCGGTTCAGTTTCCTCTGGAACGCACCGGAGCCGGAGCGGACCGTGCACGAGCTGCCTGCCCGGACGCGGGAGGACCTGCAGCTCGCCGAAGTCGTGCGGGCCATGGCCATCCACGGGTCCGCCGAACGTTACCTGACCGCGTTGATGGGAGCGCAACTCAGCACGGCGAAGCAGGTGAACCACCGGCAGTCGGTGCTGGAGCCGATACTTGCGAACGCCCGACTGGAGGAGGTGGTGCGCGAGGCGGCGCAGCGCATCATCCTGCCCGGCCCGCTCACCACCATGGACAACCGGGCGGCCCTGTATCGCGTGGTCAACCACCTCAGCGAGCTGGAGCTGTACGTCGCCACCAGCGAGGCGCTGGCCGATGCGCTCGCGGCCGCAGACGACCCGGGTCCGGTCTGGCGCGACTTCGCGGAGCTGCTCGATCGCATCCGCGAGACGGCCGCCCACCGTCAGCTCCTGAGCTTCCTGCCCGACGTGCTCGCCGACGTGCGCGGGCTTGCCAGCGTCACGATCGGGGTGAACCTGGACGCCCAACTGCGGCCGGTCGAAGCGACTCTGATGTCGATCAACCCCGAGCGGTTCAAGGGATCGAAGCTGATGTCCACGGTGCTGGGCACCGCCGCCGCGGAAGGTCGCGGCATCGCCGATTTGCACAGCCTGCTGCGTCCCGGCCACGCCAAGCCGCTGGTGCGGGAGCTGCTCGACGACCTGGCGCAGGTGCTGGACCGCGCGGCCCGGCAGCTCGCCGGCGACCTGCGCGCCTTCACGAAGCTGCCGACCGGGTTCATCGCCCGTGCGAGCGAGGAGCTGATCCTGTTCGCCTCGGCTGCCAGGCTGGCACGCGCACTGCAGGAGCGCGGGCTGCCGGTCTGCCTGCCGCGGGTGGCCGACACCGAGCGGCGCGTGCTGTCGATGGACGGCTGCTACAACGCCGCGCTCGCCCTGACCGGCGGGGAGGACGTGGTGTCGAGCGAGGTCGATCTCGGTGAACGGGGCCGGGTCGCCGTCCTGACCGGCCCCAACCGCGGCGGCAAGACGGTCTATCTGCAGGCGGTGGGCCTCGCCCAGGTCCTGTTCCAGGCCGGGCTGTTCTGTCCCGCGCGCGAGGCGGAGATGAGCATCGCCTCCGGGCTCTACACCCATTACCAGGCGGAGGAGAAGCCGCAGCAGCAGAGCGGCCGTTTCGGAGAGGAGGCGGCGCGCCTGCGCGAGATCCTCACCCGGCTGACGCCGAGCGCCATCCTGCTGTCCAACGAGACCTTCACCAGCACCGGTCCGGGCGAGGCGGCCTACCTGATGCTGGACATCGTCCGCGTGCTGGTCGCGCTCGGCTGCCGCTCGCTGCTGGCCACGCACCTGCACGAGTTGGCGGCATGGGTGGAGGACGGGCAGGTTCCCGGTGCGTTCAACCTGGCGGCGACGACCCGCGAGGTGCCTGCCGACGGCGCGCCGCGCGTGGTGCCGACCTTCCGCGTCGAGCGGTCAGCGCCCGCCGGCCACAGCCATGCCAGGACCGTGGCGCGTGACAACGGGCTGCTGTTCGAGCAGATCGTCGACTCGCTGCGCGAGCGCGGCCAGCTCGAACGGCCGGTCCCGCCGCCCGGTTGAGATCCCAGCCATTTGGACGGAGGTGCGGGAGAGTGTCAGGATCCCTGCAGTGAAGTGGCGGGCGTGATCCCGGCGGTGAGCCGGCGCTTGTCCGCGGCGATCCTGCGAAAGTCGCAGTCCACCTGGATGCCGTGCCAGAACTGGTCCGATTGACCGAAGAAGGCGCCGAAGCGAATGGACATGGCCGGTGTGATCGACCTGCGGCCGTGGACGATTTCATTGATCGCTCGCGGCGCGACGCCGATCGCGCGACTCATGGCATTCTGCGAAATCCCCATCGGCTTGAGGTACTCCTCAAGGAGGATCTCGCCGGGCGTGATCCGGTCATCCGTGTGCACACTCAATCCGCGCCTGCATACTCTCTCACGATCGCGAGCAGCGCTTCGCCGTAACGCTCCGCCTTTGCGGGGCCGATGCCGTGGACCAGCTCCAGGGTTGCGGGGGAGTCGGGGCGGAGCACGGCGAGGTGGCGCAGCGTGCGGTCGCTGGCGATGACGTAGGGCGGCACCTGCTGCCGGCGCGCCTCCTCGATGCGGAAGGCGCGCAGCGCCTCGAACAACTCCAGCCCGGCGGCGTCGAGCTCTTCCATCGGGGCGTCGTCCGGCGCTCGTGCGCCACGCTGCCGCGCGGGCTGACCGGCTTCGCCCGCTGGCCGCATGCGCACCTTCGGCGGCAGCAGCAGGCGCGCGGGACGCCGGTCGTGGATCACCTCCCGGCCCTCCGCGGTGACCAGCGCGACCGGCCGGTCGCCGCCGTGGAAGTCGACCCAGCCGGCGGTGACGCAGCGGCGCAGCAACCGCATCAGCCACTCCTCCGTGTGTTCGCCGAGCGTGCCGAACGTGGGCGTGCGGTCGAGTCGGGCGCGTCGCAGCCGCTCGTCGGACGCTCCCTTGAGCAGCTTCACGGCCGCCGTCAGGCCGAAGCGTCCGTGGATGCGCGCGACGCCGCACAGCCCCTTGCGGACCACGAGCGCGGCCTGCTCGGGATCCTGCTGCTCGTCCTCCGCCAGGCGCAGGCAGACGTCGCAGCGCCCGCAGCCGGCCAGCGTCTCCGCTTCGTGGCCGAAGGCGCGCAGGATCGCGTCGTGCCGGCAGGCGCCGCCCTCCGTCCAGCGCATCAACTCCAGGAACAGGTTCCATTGGTGCTGCGCCACATCCGGCGCCATCGGCTGCCCGTCGCCGTTGCGCTCGACCAGGTGGCGCCGCAGCGCCATGTCCCCGGGCGATACGATCAGCAGGCAGACGGCGGCTTCGCCGTCCCGGCCTGCGCGCCCCGCTTCCTGGTAGTAGGCCTCCAGCGATCCCGGCGGCGCCAGGTGGGTCACGCATCGCACGTCCGCCCGGTCGATGCCCATGCCGAAGGCGTTGGTGGCCACCACCGCGTCCAACTCGCCTGCCATGAAGGCGCGCTGCACGCGCTCACGCCGGCCGCCGTCCATGCCGGCGTGATATGCCGCCGTCCGCCAGCCGAGCGTGTCCAGGCGGTGCGCTTCCTCCTCCGTGCTCCGGCGCGTGGGCGCGTAGACGATCGCCGTCCCGCTCTGCCGCCCGGGCTCGCCCAGAGTCTCGGCGAGCACGGCGTCGACGTGGCGCTCGCGTTCGCGACCGGTCATCACCTCGATCACCCGCAGCGCCAGGTTGGGACGCGCGAAGCCGTGGATGAGCTGCGGCGTGTCCGCCGGCAGGCCGAGGCGCTCGATGATCTCGTCGCGCACCACCGGCGTCGCGGTGGCGGTGCAGGCCACCACCCGCGCCCGCGGCAGAAGCTTCAACAGCTCGCCCAGTTGCAGGTAGTCGGGGCGGAAGTCGTGGCCCCACGAGCTGATGCAGTGCGCCTCGTCGATGGCCACCAGCGGGCAGTCCAGGCGCGCGAGCACGGAGCGCAGCCGGTCGGAGGCCAGCCGCTCCGGGGCCACGTACACCAGCTTGCAGCGGCCGGCGGCGATCGTGCCGAGCCGCCGCCGCACCTCGTCCGCGGACAGGGTCCCGGCCAGGTAGGTTGCCGCCACGCCCCGCTGCTCCAGGGCGGCCACCTGGTCGTGCATGAGCGCGATCAGCGGCGACACCACCACCGTCGTGCCCGGAAGCAGCGCCGCCGGGAGCTGATAGGTCAGGCTCTTGCCGCCTCCGGTGGGCGCCACCAGCAGCAGGCGCCCGCTCTCGAGCAGCAACCGAATCGCCTCGCGCTGTCCCGGGCGGAAGGCGGCAAGTCCGAAGTCTCTGAGGCCGGCGTCCAGATCCACGTCACTGATAGAGGTCAAACTCACGCTCTTGCTTTAGCCATGCCGGACCGATGGTAGAGTGAAAGTCACCCCTCGACACGCGAGGAGCTGTACCGAGATGAACGCACGCACGCTTTCGACCGAGACCTCCGGGAACGACGGACGATGGGGGTGTCGCCGGTGAGCCGCCGCATCGGCGTCGCCGTGATCGGCATGGGCTGGATGGGCTCCGTGCACGCCCGCTGCTACCGCCTGGTGCCGCAGCGCTTCCCGGAGCTCGACATCGACCCGCGCCTGGTGGTGTGCGCGGACAACGTCGAGGCGCGCGCGCAGGAGGGCGTGACGCGGGTCGGCTTCGAGCGCGCCACCACGGACTGGCGCGAGGCGCTCGCCGACCCGGAAGTGGAGGTGGTCAACATCACCACCCAGAACGCCCTGCACAAGCCGGTCGCCCTGGCGGCGATCGAGGCCGGCAAGCACGTCTTCTGCGAGAAGCCGGTGGGCCGCAGCCCGGCCGAGACCGCGGCGATCGCGGCCGCGGCGCGCGAGGCCGGAGTCATCAGCGGCGTCGGCTACAACTACCGCTGGGCGCCGGTCGTCCAGTACGCGCACTCGCTGATCCGGGAGGGGCGCCTGGGGACGATCACTCACTTCCGCGGCCGCTTCCTGGTCGGCTACGCCCGCGACCCGCACGGCGTGCTGTCCTGGCGCTTCGACCGCGAGCAGTCCGGCTCCGGCGCGGTCGCCGACCTGATGTCGCACGTCGCCGACCTGGCCCACATGCTGGCCGGGCCCGTGGAGCGGCTGGTCGCCAACCGGCACACCTTCATCGCCGAGCGGCCGCTGCCGACGCCGGGTGAGGGGACGCACTTCTCGGTCAAGCGGGGCGGTCCCACCGGCCCGGTCACCAACGAGGACTACGGCAGCGCGCTGGTGCAGTTCGCGTGCGGGGCGCAGGGCACCTACGAGGTGTGCCGGGTGATCAACGGCCCGAAATGCCAGCTCGCCTTCGAGATCTCGGGCACCGGCGGCACGATCACGTGGGACTTCGAGCGCATGAACGAGCTGCAGCTCTTCCTGCCGGACGGGACGCCGGAACGGGACGGCACGGTATGGGTGCAGGCCGGCCCGGAGCATCCGTTCTTCGCGAACTTCAATCCCGGCGCGGCGCTGGCCATGAGCTACGAGGACCTCAAGGTGGTCGAGACGGCGCAGTTCGCGAAGGCCGCCGTCGAGCGTACGCAGGGCGAGCCCGGCCTGTCGGAAGCGGACCGCGTGGGCCAGGTGCTGGCCGCGTTCGACCGGTCGGTAGATTCCGGCTCCTGGGAGACGGTGGCGCCCGTTCCGGTCCCGGCATGAAGAGAGCCTCCGCGTGTCCGTGAACCTGCGCGAAGCGATCCCGGCGTCCCGGATCCTGGCGCCGCTACGGGCCGAGACCGATGACGATGCGCTCGGCCGCCTGCTGGCCGCGGTCGCCGGCGACCTGGAGATGCCGGACGCCGCCGGCGTGCTGGACCGGCTGCTGCACGAGCCGGTGCTGCGGGCGGCGCTGGTCGGCCACGGCGCCGCCATCATCCACAGCCGCATCGACGGGCTGCCGCGCTCGGTGACCGCCCTGGGCGTCGCGCCGCCAGGAACGTCGTTCCGGTTCGGCGGCGGCTTCCGCTACGTGGTCAGCGTGGTTTTCCTGGTGCTTTCTCCTCCCGAACCGCCGGAGCCGCACCTGGAGCTGGTGTCCGCGATCGCCGGCTTCGTCCGCAACCCGCAGGCGCTGGACGGCCTCAAGGCGGCAGCCTCGCCGGAGCAGGCCTCGCAGGCGTTGGCCAACGGGTAACCCGACCGGCCGGCGTCAATTCCGCGTCGGCGCATGCCGATCTATGATCGAGCCATGGCAGCAACCGAACAACTGACCGCCGGCCAGGCGGTCGTCAAGTACCTGAGCGTCCAGTACAGCGAACGCGACGGCCGCCGCCGCCGGCTGGTGCCGGCGATCTTCGGCATCTTCGGCCACGGCAACGTCGCCGGTCTCGGTCAGGCGCTGGAGTCGGTCGGCGCCGACTTGCCGCTCTACCAGGCGCGCAACGAGCAGTCGATGGTGCACGTCGCCTCCGGCTACGCCAAGGCGACGCGGCGGGCCGCCACCCTGGCCTGCACCAGCTCGATCGGCCCCGGCGCCACCAACATGGTGACCGGCGCCGCCACGGCCACCATCAACCGCCTGCCGGTGCTGCTGCTCGCCTCCGACTACTACGTCACCCGCCATCGGGGCAACGTCCTGCAGGAACTGGAGCATCTGACGGCGGCCGACGTCAGCGTGAACGACTGCTTCCGGCCGCTCAGCCGCTTCTTCGACCGGATCTCGCGGCCGGAGCAGCTCCTCACCGCGCTGCCCGAGGCGATGCGCGTGCTCACCGATCCGGCCGACACCGGCACGGTGACGATCGCGCTTCCTCAGGACGTGCAGGCGCACGCCTGGCAATTCCCCTCGCACCTGTTCGAGGAGCGCACGTGGCTGATCGAGCGCAGGCCGCCCGTCGCCGACCGCATCGCGGAGGCGGCACGCCTGATCGAGCGCTCGCGGCGGCCGATGATCATCGCCGGCGGCGGCGTGAATTACTCGGAGGCGTGGGATGCGCTCTCCGAGTTGGCCGCGCTGGGGATCCCGGTGTCGGAGACCTTCGGCGGCAAGGGCTGCTACCGCGGCCCGCGCGAGTGGTCGCTGGGCGGACACGGCGTCGAGGGCACCACCGCGGCCGCGCGCTCGGCGGAGCAGGCCGCCCTGGTGATCGCGGTCGGCCCCCGCCTCGGCGACTTCGCCACCGCGTCCAACAGCCTGTTCAACAACGCGGACGTGAAGTTCCTGAGCATAACCGTCAACGCCCA
>JAPOQV010000300.1 GCA_026710565.1 Spirochaetaceae bacterium
CACGCTCCCGGTTGCCGAGGAGGCCGCTGCTGCCGACGCCGTCCGGAGCCGTTCCCGTCCGGCCCGCGAGGGGCGTGAGCCTGTCCCTATCCTGGTGGTCGACGACGACCCTCAGATGCTGCGCTTCCTGCGCGACGCGCTGGCAGCCGCCGGCTACGCCCCGATCGTGACCGGCGGGCACGAGGAGCTGTCGCGCATCATCCAGAGGGAGGAGCCGCGGCTGGGCCTGCTGGGACTGATGCTGCCCGGCACCGACGGCATCGAAATGATGGGAAGCGTCCCGGAGCTGGCCGATCTGCCGGTCATCTTCATCTCCTGCTACGGCCGGGACGAGACCATCGCGCGCGCTGGAGAGCGGCGCTGACGACTACATCGTCAAGCCCTTCTCGCCGACGGAACTGACGGCGAGGATCCGGGCGGCGCTGCGCAAGCGGGACGAGCCGGAATCGTTCGTGCTGGGGGAACTGGCCATCCACTACGACCAGCGCCGAGTGACAGTCGCCGGCCGCGGGGTGCGGCTGACCGCGACCTAATACGAGCTGTTGCGCGTCCTCTCGCTCAACGCGGGACGGGTATCGACGTACGACCTGCTGATGCGGAAGGTGTGGGGCGGGCGAGAGATGAACGACACGGAGCTGGTGCGCAACTTCGTCAAGACGCTGCGCCGCAAGCTGGGCGACGACGCGGCGAGGCCGGTCTACATCCTTACCGAGCGCGGGGTCGGCTACCGCATGGTCGATCCGGGTGGAGTTGTCCCGGTTTGATGGACAGGTAACGTCTGCGTTTCGTTGACGCTGTTCGGGCAGTGAACAGTCCTCCCGACAGCGCCGGTGCGTCAAGCGAATGGTAGGCGGTGCGGGCCGTCTCCGTGGCGCTGACGGCGTCGAGCACGGGGCCGCTGCGGCGGTGCGCCCGGTGGCAGGAGGAAGCGGCCGCCGCGGCCAAGCGCCATGAAGGCCGATTCAGGGGGTATCCCAGGGTAGCCCCCACGGTTCGCAAAGCCCGTAGCGGGCCGCTATGAGGCCCGTTCGGACCGCGACCAGCCCGCGGATCGCGAATCGGCGCTCGATGACCGCGTGGGCCACCGTGAATCGCCGATGCTGGTGCGCTCATGCTGCCGCCGCCCCCTGGAGGTCCTCGAAGGCGGCCGGCGCCTGGTAGCCCAGCGCCGAGTGGCGCCGACGCCGATTGTAGAAGCCCTCGACGAACTCGAAGATCGCCATGCGCGCCTCGGCGTGGCTGCGAAAGCTGCGCCGATCCAGCAACTCGCACTCCAGGGTCGCGAAGAAGCTCTCGCACAGCGCGTTGTCGTACGCATCGCCCACCGACCCGGTCGACGGTCGCACGCCAGCCTCCCGGCACCGCGCTCCGAACGCGATCGACGTGTACTGCGAGCCCTGGTCGCTGTGGTGCACGACGCTCCGCGGCCGTCGCTGCCAGATCGCCATGTTCAGTGCCTCCAGCACCAACTCGGTGCGCAGGTGGGTTGCCATCGACCAGCCCACCACCCGGCGACTCCACGCATCCAACACCACCGCCACGTACAGAAACCCCGTCCCGGTCCTGACATAGGTGATGTCGGCCACCCACAGCTGATCGGCGCCGGCGGCACTGCAGTCCCGATCGACCAGATCCGGCGCCACGTGGGCGGCCTGCTGGTCGCGCGTGGTGGTCTTCGCCGAACGCCTGCGGCTCGCGCCGACGATCCCGGCACAGCGCATCAGCCGCCCGACCCGTTTCGCCCCGATCCGCTGGCCATCGGCCTGCAACTCGGCGTGGATGCGCGGCCGTCCGTACACCTCGCGGTTGGCGCTCCAGATCTCCTTGATCCGCTCGGTCAACTGCTCATCTCGTCGCGCTCGCGACGACGGACCTCGACGCACCCATGCGTAGTAACCGCTGGGGGAGAGTCCCAGCACCCGACACATGGTGCGCACCGGCCAGGCGGCCTGATTCGCCTTCACGAACCGGAATCCCTCCCGGGGATCGCGTCGCTCTCCCGTGCGAACCAGGCCGCCGCTCGTTTTAGGATGTCGCGCTCCGTTCGCAGCTGCTTGTTCTCGCGCCGCAGCCGCCGCAACTCCAGCAACTCCTCGGTGCTCAGACCGTCGCTGCGCTCTCCTGCGTCCCGCTCACTCTGGGCTGTTGGCGACAACCGTAAATTGCACATTCGCGAATGCGCAATTTTCGATTGCCATTGACATGGGCCACCCAGTTGCGGATGGACCCGGCTGACGGCTCGTACTCGCGAGCCAGTTCCTGCGGCGTCCTCCCAGACTTCACCAGCTCCACCATCTGCCGGCGGAACTCAGGTGGGTAGGCTTGATGCGTTCTCGCCATGGTAGATCCCTCCTCTCGTCCTCACTCTCGATGTGTCCACGAAAGCGGGTCAACTCCAGAGCGCCCATCGCGTGGCCCTGCACGCCACCACGGTGCAGAGGCTCGCGGTGGTGCAGGTTCCTATGCGAGCCCTCCGCGGATTGAGGGAGGAGAACCCGTGCTGCTGCCCAAGGTTGTCGAGGCGCTGGTTGTCCCGATCGTCGTCCGTCTGCGGCTGGCGCAGGAACCGAGCGAATCCGGGGTCGTCTACGACTTCACCTCGGCGCAGACGCTGGCCGACCCGGTGACAGGCCCGTGATCGTCGACGTGATCTACGAGCATCAATGCTCCTTGCCGCCGACCCGGTGAAGGGCAGAAGATCCCGATGGGAGTAAGCGGGAAGACCAGGTCCGAGCTACAGCGCACCGTGCGCATGGACTCTGGACTTGGCGAGTACGGCAAGCAGCCTGGTTTACGAGAATCCCGGAAGTGATATTCTGCGCGTACTTATGCGGTCATCCAAATGACTATAAAACGCCTGATGCAGCTCCAAGTCAGATCGTCTGTGAACCCTACACTTCTTCGCAAGGATGTTGATTATTCGTTCTCTTGTCTCATCGGGAGTCCGAATTCCAAAGACGATACCCTTTAGTGTCCGAAATTCGTATGTACACTTACGATCGTCTTCGTTTTCCAGATCATCGCCAAGCAAGCCATACAACACAAGACGACGTTCCTTTTCGTAATTCCAATCAGCCGCCTTGTTTGTTATGTCCGGAAAAAAACTGACCCAATAGTCATTGCGCCAGCGTGTTTTCCCGACGTCTTGGCTGAGATCGCTGACACCGCCTTGATGGTCAGTGTACCAGAGACCAAAGAGTTCATTCTTCGGGACGTTTCCCATCGACCTAAAAAAGTCGACTTCTGCGCGTGAAGTCCCATACTCTACTCTATGCAACTTCATTGGGACAAGACTCCTGTGTACTCGGTGACGAGCACCGGTTGACGAATAACCAGTAATGCAATTCAGGGCTATCGACTCGTCGGACTCTTCGTCATCCGTAGTAAAGATCAAACTGACGCCCCTGTGCTTATCAGCATAGTGGCTCCACATGGAGGCATTTCCAATATCATCTGAGAAGCAAGCGATATACCACTTAGGATAAAGTAGTGTGTTGAGCCGGTCGAGATAACTCTCTGGGAAGTCGAATATGAGCTTTTGTGCATTTCGTTCAAAAACGGTTCTCGGAGCGGGTCGTCGCAGCCGCTCGCAGAGTTTTAGATCATCTAACATCCCTCTGGCTGCACCGAGGAATCGATCCCTTAGGTCGTCATTTAGATCCAAAATGCTTCGAAGTAGTTGACTCGAGCGAGTTCGCGACTCAGATTCGGGCAATGCTTCGGTGTCCTGGAACATTTTCTCCAATGCGGATAGTGCGAAAGCATGGACAATCTTCAAGTACTGCACCACTTCGTTATATCGTATAGGACGACCACCAATTGAGGCTACGATGTCGTCTATAGATGCATCGTGAAAGACCGTATCGCTAAAGCCATCTATATGAGCGTAACCATGTTGATCAGGTAGATTCGTCACGACTCTCGTTACGCGAATGTCTTCGTTGGTCAACTCACGTTCTTGCCCTTCGAGTTGAAGGACGGCGTGATAGATTTGAAAACACCACAGAAAGTGCCCAAAAAAATTGGCCCATACGGTTTTGTCCCCTTTCCAGACAATGTTACGCAAACCCTCGTTTGGGTCGTTCAAGTCCTCTGGCGAGGAAAAATATACATACTGATCTTCAAGTTCTTTTTTTGAGAGCAAGATAGTGGCGTTTCGGAATCTATATACTACACCCATCATATCACCCGTATTGGAAATCTAGCGAGGCTCCGCCCCAGACCGGCAAGCATGTAGCCGCTGCGTGAACGAAGAAGGACTCCGGTCGCTGCTCCACTCTGCGGCGCGAGGTCGACGTTATAGACACACGGTGGCGTCGGTGGCCATATACTGGCCGGTTGGGAGCCCATCGACCGGAGTCCAGCATGAGCGTAGCACGAACCGCCGCGGATGTTCTGAGCGGTGACGTCATCCTGGAACTCGAGTGCGTCGACCGCATGTACCTGAAGGTGACCGTCCGAGCTGCGGTCAGCGCTGTCGCTGGCTACCGCGTCCGCGTCGTGATCCTCCGATACTGACCCACCCGTTACTTACGGCAAGCCGCCTGAGTTTCGGTACACTCTGCCGCGGAGGACTTGTAGCGTTGGTTGGGCTTCTCGCCGTAGCGGCGCACGTCGTGGCGGTCTTCAAGTTCGCCACGACGGACGCGCAGACACTGATGTGGGCGGCGGGTCGGCTCGGGCGTCGTCAACCTGTGGTCGTATGGCGGGCTAAGGAACTACGAGCGGGATCCGGAAACACCACCTGCGGCGGCGATCGCCAGCTCCGTGACGTTCGTCACCGGGCAGCGCTGTTCATCTGATCGTTCGTCGGGAGATGCCGGGGGGAGGTGGAGCGGCGATCAAGCCCGCTCCGGAAGGTGCCCCACCGGACCCCATTGAGCGCCACGGGTCAACCGGAGAGTCCGGAGTGCGGGAAGCCCCTCTACAGACGGTCCTTACGGCCAAAGTCGCCGATCCCAATGCGTGCGCCGAACCGAATACGAAGTAGTAGGGGTGGGCGCCCACTCGACGCCGACCCAACCCTTTGGGGTCGGCTTTGGTCGGGCGCCCTGTGTGTGATAGAGTTCTTGCATGGGCAAGGCTTGGGCTGGACGCTGTACGAGAGCGATCAGCAACTACCAGCTATTGTGCGGATTCTGCAACCGAACCAAAGGATCAGGTTCACAAGCTGAGTTGATCGCCAAGCTGAAGCGCGACGGTATTATCGCTGCTTAGGAAGCGTAGCCACGAATCGTATCAATCAGGTCAGGCACATTCACTAATACCGCCGCGTATAGCCCATCCCTTCTCCATCCCACTTCCCATATTCTATGCCACGCGCGCATAGCGAAGGGGTGATTATTGATAATATCACATGAGCCGATCGGCGTTGCATGTTTCTCAAAATAGATGCTCCATATGCGATCTCCCAAGTCATGATGATGATTGATGCGAGACAAAATGGCCCATAGATCGCGATACCAAGGGCCGCTCGTGGTGATGTGTGGCATTGCCTTTTCAGGGTGCGTATCGTCATCAATTTGCTTTGCACAGCCGCGCGATGCAAGCGCGCATGAGACTAAACAGGTGTCCTTAGAATCAAGTAGTAGACGCCTGATGCCGCTATGCAGAGCCTCCAAATCTACGATATAGTCGGTCAGTGTTATTGTCGTTCTCAACATCAAGCGTCTTATCGTCTACCAGTAGATAGCTCATATGCATTATTGAGTTCAATATGCGACGGAAGTCCACATCAATATCTTTATTGGTATACCCGCTCTTCACGCGCATGTTCCATCCACGGAGTCTTATTGGAAGCTCATGTCCGCCGGGATCAGCATGCTCTATCTTAGTCAGAATATCGCGCGCGGGATGAATCAGGCTTGCAAATCGATATGCGTCCATAGTACTTGTAAAGTTTGGGTTCAGCGGCAGCACAATGCCGCTTCTCTGGATGATCGGGAGGTTGTGTCGCAACACTTTGACTTGGTCTAACAGGTTCATGATCGCGAGCATGACGTTTCTGGTGAGAACACGTCGAGGACAATCGGCTTGCATGATCGGCTTCTGTAGGCAATGGATCAAGTGCTTCTTGAGAGAAGAAGCGGCGCTCTGCCTCGCCGTCTCATCGATCCCCACACCATGAACATCACAGCGTACCTCCCGTTCACACACATCTGGACCGTCAGAGGTCCGACGAAAGACGAAGCCTGACTCCCAGCCGCTCCCAGGCGACCCTGGCGGCCGATGAAGGATTGCAGCCATTCAATCATCAGCGGTGCCGTCCTCCTCAAGACGGCAGGTCCGGCACCTGCCCGTCACCAACACTGACCCCACCGCGTGCCCGCCGAGCTTCGGCGCCACGTCGACCAGCTCGCCCTTCAGCTCGAACACCGCGTCGCATTCGTCGCCTCGAACAGCGTCAATGGCGGGCCGTCCACGGCAACCCGGAACAGCACGCGCCGGCTGTATTCTCGAACGCGGTAGACTGATGCTCCTCGATGGCCCCTCTTACCGAACCCAACACCTCGATCTCGTCGTTGAAGGCGCCGAGCTCGCCCACGATCAACCGGCCAGATTTTCCGGAACCCACAACCGTGCCCACAAATTGGCCGTGCGCCAGAGCCCGCGGCGGCGTCAACGGTCGTCGGTTCATGTCCACGGCACGCACGACTTGGTTCTAATGGGCCATCGGCAGGCTGTCGTCATCGTTGGGCGTTGCCGGGCGCGTGCGGGGCCGCCGGATCGGTCGGTCACGTCGATGCCGCAGCAGCAGCATGCCGGCGAGCCCGGCCGCCCACATGGCGGCCAGGAACACCAGCACCAGAAACGGGTGAGCTCCGTCGGCCGGCATCGTCAGTACCAAGAGGCGCTCGTCACGGGCCGTCGCCGGCAATCCGGTACGCGGTGCGCCCTCGGCTCAGCTCGACGCGCTCCACCTTTCCGCGCGCCACAAGCCCGGTCAGCGCGTTTCGCACCGGCTGCGGCGAGCCCGACCAGCCCGTGCCTTCCAGCCACGCACGCACCGCCTCCACCGTCTGCAGCGGCGGGAGCGCCTGCAACGCTCCCAGCACGAGGCGGTCCATGCGCACAGTGCGCTGTAGCCCGAACCGGGTCCTCCCGGTCACTCCAATCGAGATCTTTCTGCCCTTCAACGGGTCGGCGGCAGGGAGCATCGATGCTCGTAGATCACCTCGACGATCACGGCCCCTTCACCCACTGCCAGACCAGCGCACCCACGGCCACGAGCACCAACCAGATCAGCACCGCGCCCGTCGCGCGGTGCACCATCCGGCGCCGCTCGTCCACGACGGTGCCCACGCCGTTGCGTTCGCTCACGGCTCCGGCGAACTCGCCAGCTCCACGCCGGCAGGGGTTCCGCACTGCCCGGTCACCGCCGCGGCCGTCACCGAGAAACCTGCCCTGCATCCCGGGCAACTCGCGGTCCAGGCCCCGCAGCTCGCGCGCGCCCGCACTCCTCCCCCGTGTGCCAGATCGAGCGCAGCGCGGAGCCCACGCCCGACAAGGCGCGCCTTGTCATCCAGTGGCTGACTCGTCTTCATGACCGCCCTATATGCAGATCAGGCAGTAATCTATATCGGCTACGTGTACAGACCATGACGATTCGGCCACTGAAGATGTTTTCTTCGTGAATCCACTGGACTTACGTGCCGACCGACCTCTGACCCGCCTCGGCACGGGGGTTGTCAAGCGCGCGGCGTGCCCGTGCTGTCTCGATAGCTTGATAGCACCTGGCGCGTCTCCGCGCGATTGTTGCCGAATACGTTTGCCGATCGGAGGCGGTTCGTGACTCGCGGGGTACACGGGAGGGACGGTAATGGTTGAATTTCTGCGGACGGCCGCCGCGGTCGGCGTGCTGGTCGCCGTCGCCACGCGCGCCAGCGGAGGTCCTTCGCGTCGCACAAGACGGCCCCCCGGAGTAGCCCCTCTGCCAGAATCGAGGCGCGCGACGCGCGCCTGCGGGTCGCGGAGAGACCCCCAACATGAAACGAATTACCTTGGCCGTGGGCGGGGCGCTACTGTCCGCTGCCGTGCCGAGTTGTGCGCAGTTCAACGCACCCCCAGCACCGACACCTGAGCCAGCAGTCGCCCTGGTAGCGGTGCTTCGCGGGATCGAGCGCCCAGAGGAGCCGAACTACCCGGACGCGCCGACCGTTGCCCGTCCGCGTGCCATCACCACGACGGCCGTGGTTGCGGTGCCGGTTCCGCGCGTACCGCTGGTGCCGCCCCAGCCCGCCAAGCTCAGGGCCGCGGGGGGGCCCGCGAGGCCGCGGATGCTCCCGCTGCTCCCCGGGTCGCCGCCCAGCGTGCCTGCC
>JAPOQV010000301.1 GCA_026710565.1 Spirochaetaceae bacterium
GATGCGGAACAGCCGGATCAGCGGAGCGGTAGTGCTGGTGGCGGCGCTCCTGTGGGCGGGGAGCGGGACCGTTGCTGCACAGGAGCCACCGAAGTTGGACGTCTTCGCGGGCGGCGGCCTCGTGCCCAGCGAGGAGGGTGGAGCATTCGGCACCCATGTGGGTGGGGGCGTCTGGGCGACGCAGCACTTGAGACTGGGTGGCCAGCTCTACTCCGGCGGCGTCCTTGGCCTGCTGTCGGTCCATTTGCGACTCCCGATGGACGATAATTCGGATCTGCTCGTCGGTACCACCCCCGTCTGGTTCTGGCCCGGCCAGGGTGGCCACGTCTCACCGGCCATGGAGGCCTTCGTGTCGGAGAGAATCTCGCCTCTCCTTCGGGTGGAACTCGGCACGACCCTCGACCTCACCCGACGAAGGAGGATACCTCCAGTTTTTCGGCAGGGCGGTCTACTCCTTCGATTGAGCGTCGACCTGATGACGGCCCTGCGTCAGAACCTCGAGACGAGCGAGCACGAGAAGAAGGCAAGCTGACGGGCACGACGGCCCACGGCGGACGCCCGCGTTGCCGTATCCTTGAGCGGGCACGGCCGGGGATCGAAGCCGATAACCGAACGCCCACCACCCAAGACAGAATTCACCCGACGCGAATTCCGAGGGACCGGAAGCCTCCCGGACCAGAGCCACCCGCAGAACGATGACGAAGAACCAAACGAGCCACCTCACCCTGTACATCCTGGGCGCCATCGTCCTCGCCGTCGGGCTCGCGTTCCTGAGCCCCGACACCGCGATGCGGTTCGAGGTCGGCGGCGACATCTTCCTCCGTCTGCTCACCATGATGGTCGTGCCGCTGGTGATGGCCAGCGTCATGAGCGGCATCATCGGCCTCGGCGACGTTCGCAAGCTGGGACGCCCCGGCGGCGCCGCCGTCGCCTACTACCTCACCACGACAGCCCTGGCCGTCATCGTCGGCCTGATCATGGTGAACCTGATCCGGCCGGGCGTCGGCACTGTCGACCCGGAGACGCTGGCAGCTATCGCCGCGGGCGGGGAGGGAATAGCGGCCGAACAGGGCGACCAGACGCTGGGCGGCATCTTCCGCAACCTGATGCTGATGCTGTTCACGGACAACCTGATCGCGGCCGCGGCCGAGACCAACCTGCTCGCGCTGATCGTCTTCGCAGTCATCTTCGCGGGCATGCTGACGACGATGGGCGAGCGCGTGGGCGCCCTCTGCCAGATGATCGTGCAGGTGAACGACGCGCTGCTCTCGTTCATCCTGCTGCTGATGAAGCTCGCGCCGGCAGGCATCTTCTGTCTCGTCACGGCCCGGTTCGGGGAAGCCCAGGCCGAAGGGAACCTGATCCAGGTGCTCCAGCAGACGGGCGCGTACTTCCTGACCGTGCTCGCCGGACTGAGCGTCCACGCGCTCGTCACGCTGCCGCTGATCCTGTGGATCTTCACCCGGCGGAACCCGCTCCGTTTCATGTACCAGATGTCGCAGGCGCTACTGACGGCGTTCTCCACCGCCAGCTCGACCGCGACCCTGCCGGTGACGATGGAGTGCGCGGTCACGAAAGCGGGGGTCTCGAAGCGCTCCAGCGAATTCGTGCTCCCGCTGGGGGCGACCATCAACATGGACGGAACGGCACTCTACGAAGCGGGCGCGGCGATCTTCATCGCCCAAGCCATCGGTTTCGAGCTGAGCATGACCCAGCAGCTGGTCGTGGCTGTCACGGCAACGCTGGCGGCGATCGGCGCGGCCGGAATACCGGAGGCCGGGTTGGTGACGCTGGTCATCGTGCTGGGCGCGGTCGGCCTGCCGGTGGAGTACGTGGGGCTGATCCTGTCGGTCGACTGGCTCCTGGATCGATTCCGAACGACGGTCAACGCGTTCGGGGACTCGGTCGGATCAGCCGTAGTCGAACGGACCTTCGACAGATGATGGAAGATCGATCCGACCAAGGCGGACCTCAGTCCGCGGAACTGCCGACGTATCCGTCCGCCAGCGTGACACGGCGCCGAGCACGCCGGAGCCGCCCCGAAGCCGCCGGCCGCCGGGGCGCCCCGCGGGCACCGGAGGACGACGTGACCGACGACGACGCGGCGATAGTCATCGCAGGACGGCGGGACGACTGGCCCGACGGCCCGCGGACGCTCAGACCGTGACAGGCCACCCGGGAACCCAACGGCACACTGTGGTTCGGAGCCGAGCTCGACGGCACCGGTGACCAGGTCTGGTTCCGGATCGACCAGCAGTCCATCGGCCGGATGCCCGACAAGACGCCCGAGGCGAGGGGCCGCCGCCTCGTCGACGCGCTGCTCGCCCAGGTCGGGAAGAGCGACCCTCCGCTCAAGTCGGCGCTCAACCAGTTCGAGGCCCGTGTCTCCGCCGCCGGCGATACATGGGTCGAACGCCTGCGGTGGTGAACCCGCCGTTCCGGCCAGACTGACCGCGCGAACCCCCCCTCCGGCACGCCGCCTCGC
>JAPOQV010000302.1 GCA_026710565.1 Spirochaetaceae bacterium
GGGGCGGCATCCGCACCTTCGAGACCGCACCCCGCAGCCCCCTGGACCTGTCGGCGGTGCCGGCCGTGTAGGCGCTGTCGCACCTGCCGATCATCGTGGATCCCAGCCTGGGAACCGGCGACCGCGGCAGGGTGCCGCCCATGGGGCTTGCGTCGCTGGCCGCCGGCGCACAGGGCCTGCTGGTCGAAGTGCACCCGGAGCCGGAGCGGGCGCTGTCCGACGGCCCGCAGTCGCTGTATCCGGCGCAGTTCGAGAAGCTGATGCGCGACATCGACGGTCTGGCCGGCGTGCTGGGCATGGAAGTGGCGCGGCTCCCCCTGGGAGCGGCGAAGGCCGCCGCGCCGAGGCAGGCCGGCGGCGACGCCGACCTGCCCAGAGTGGCCTTCCAGGGAGAGATGGGCGCCAACAGCGAGATCGCCATCCGCCGCTTCCTGGAACGCGCCGAGCCCGTGCCGTGCCGGGAATTCCGGGACGTGTTCGAGGCGGTCCTGTCGGGCGCCTGCCGCTACGGCGCGCTACCTGTGGAGAACTCGCTGACCGGCACCATTCACCAGAACTTCGAGCTGCTCCTGCAGTTTCCCGACCTGACGATCGTCGCCGAGCGCAACATCCGCATCGTGCACAACCTGATCGGCCGGCCGGGCGCGGCCATCGACGGCATCGAGCGCGTCTTCTCCCACCCGCAGGGGCTGGCGCAGTGCGAGCGCTTCCTGAGCGACCACGCCGACTGGCAGAAGATCCCGTTCTACGACACCGCCGGCGCGGTCGCCCACCTGGCCCGCGAAGGGCAGATGAGCGACGCCACCATCGCCAGCGAAGAGGCGGCGCGCACCTACCGGATGCGGGTGCTCAAGCAGGGGATCGAGGACAACCCGCAGAACTACACGCGATTCCTGCTCATCGCCGCCGCCGACCACCCGCCGCTGGCGCCCGCCGACAAGGCGTCCCTGGTGTTCTCCACACCCGACCGCCCCGGCGCGCTCTCCGAGTGCCTGACGGTGTTCGCCAAGCACGACCTGAACATGACCAAGCTGGAGTCGCGCCCCATCCCCGGCCGCCCGTGGGAATACCGGTTCTACGTAGACGTCGCCCTGAGCGCCGACGCCGACGCGCTCGGCAACGCGGAGGCGGAGCTGCGCGATCTCACCGCCAGCTACCGCATCCTGGGCGTCTACAGCTCGTAGGAGAGGTGGTGTCGACCGAGCCATGCTGATCGACGCCCCGCTCTTCTGGGAACAGATCCGGCTCGGTGAGGACTCCGGACTCGAGTTCAAGGAGGCTCAGTTTCAGGGCGAGCGGGTTTCCGCGCCGCACTGCGACGGGCTCGCCGACGGGTTCGCGGCGTTCGCCAACTCCGGCGGCGGCCGCATCGTCCTGGGAGTGACGGATGACCGAGAGCCGCAGTCACTCACCTCGGCGCAGTTGGATCTGCTTGCGAACCTCGTCACGGAAATCTGCTCCGACAGCATCGACCCGCCGCTGGACTTCAGCATCTTCCGGGTACCCGCCCCGCCGCCAACGAGTGGGGGTGTGCTGCTGGTCGACATACCCGCGGGTGCGACCGTTCATCGCTCGCCGGACGGCTACTTTCGGCGCCGAGGAGACAGCAAGCGTCAGATGCAACCCGACGAAATCCGCCGGCTGTTGCAGTCGCGCGGGCAGTCCGATGCCACCGCCACCGATTCTCAGGTCGTCCGCAACACAGGGGCCAACAGCCTGAGCCCTGAACTATGGCGACGCTACGCGAGCTCGCGCACCAACGATCCCGCCGAGATCACCTTGACCAAGTTGAAGTTCGTCAAGGACGACCGCCACGGTGCAATGCGGGCCACGGTCGGCGGCGTCCTGCTCGCCGCCGATGACCCGTGTGAGTGGCTGCCGAACGCTTACATCCAGGCACGGATGCGGAGCCTTCCACCGCGATGACGCGTTCATCGATACCGGCAATGGGGACTTCAGATCGATGGTCCAACAGGCCGACGGAGTCGGCCTTGAACTGCTCCACGTCCTCGCTGAAGGTGACGCGCCACGTGACCGAGTCGCCACGGGCAGGCGAGCCTGACGGGGTCTGCCGGACGATCGAAAGCAACCGCGGATCGGTGACGTCGGCACCATAGGACCCCTCGCGGCTGACCGACGCCGCGTTGCGGTTGCCTGCCAAGTCACTCACCCGGTCGGCCGGCAGCGAAACGCTGTAGTCGCCGGTCGGGGTGATCCGCACGTGCCATTGCCGGCCCGCCTGCGCCTCGGTGAGCGCGCTCGCCGTGCCGTTGGTGACCGCAACGTCGGACGCGGTGAAGCCGGTGACCGCTTCGCTAAACGTGAACGTCGCCATGAAGGCACCGCTGTCCGTGGCCGGCACGCTGTTGATCGTCACCGTCGGCCGGGTCGTGTCCAGGGTCAAGGCGGTCGTCGCCGCGCCGCCCTCATTGCCCACCGTGTCGTAGTCGCCGTCGTTCACCCGGACCCACGTTTGGGCCGGCAGCGGTCCCGTAGGATCGATCGTCACCGTGGTGTTGTCCTGGTCGACCGACCCGCTGAACGTGATAGGAGCACCGCTCTGGTCGTCCTTCCTGAGGTCGATCAGCTCCGCGAGCGTCGCTTCAGTGAACGGCGTGCCGCTCGAGTCGCTGAACACCGACTCGGAGAACGTCAGCGTCAGATTCCCGCCGACGTCGTTGATCCTCCCGGTCTCCGGCATGAACGCGACCGTCGGCGCGGCGTTGTCGATCACGAAGCTTGCCTCGAAGAGTCCTTCTGCGTTCACGTTCAGGAAGCGATTGCCGTCCAGGTTCTTGATGTACGTGCCGGGGGCGATGCCCACCATCACCGTGCCGTTGTGGTCGGCAAGACCGCCGCCGTCCAGCGTGACGTCGTACGCGTCACCCGGCTCGCCGACCTTGGCGACTGTCAGGCGCCACGGCCTGATGCGCGCGTGCGTACTGATGTGCGGTTGCTGGACCAGCGCCCAGGAATGCCGCCAACTCTGAGACCGACACAATTCCCGACAAGCCGGACAGCTCAATCCATTTCTGAGGACGGTGGCTCTCCGAGAGCTTCCAACCGCGCTCTATCTCGTCCACGATCCGTGCGATCGCTTCGAGAACACGCGCTCTTTTCTGGTATAGAACGTCGTCTGTCGTCACGTTCACCGTCTTCTACGGCAAGATAGCGGGCGTCGCCGACTTGGTCGCCGCGGACAACCACGGTCGCAGGTCTGGCCACGTCGTTCCGCGAAGCGGTCGAGGACTATCTGGAATTGTGCCGGCCGCCGGAAACCGGATCGCAAGTCGTACAAGGAAGCTTCAATGTTCGTATCCCAACGTTCTGGACCGGCGGGCAGCGGAGCAGGCGACGGGTACGCGGCAATTCACCGAATCGGCAAGCACTTGAGCGGGAGGTGGGCGCACACGCCGGTGGCAGCGTGAATGACGTCACAGTCGAACGACTCCGCCGGACGGTTGACGGCGCGGCCCCGTCTCCTGTCGACCCGTCAGGAGTTGTACTGAGCCGAGCGACCGTGGCACCGCGCAACATCCGTTCCGGGGGACGCTTTGACCTCACGGTGACGACCAGGCAACCAGCCGTTCAGTAAACGGGTCACCGATCGGCTCGAGCGAGTGCGGCAAGGAATTCCGCTTGGTCCGCGCAGGCGAACGCCGCCGAAAGGAGCGCGTCCTCGGACGCTGCCGCGAATGCCGCCGCGCCGGCGGGGAACCCCTCCGAGACCTCGATGCCCCGCGACCGCAGTATCCGGCGGACCATCGCCGCGCGGGCTTCCGCCCGGCCTTCTTCTCGGCCTTGCGCGCGCCCTCGCTCAAACCCCGCTCGCCGTTGCGAGCGCAGCAGCGGGTCGTCGTCCGGTCCCGTTCCTTCCCGCGCGCCCAGCGCTCCACCGACCCGCTCCAGCACCGCGCTCGTCCGCGCCGACGGCTCAGGCTCGTTCAGCGCCGCGTGAATCTCGTCCGCTGTCCAGCCGGGGAACGCGTGGCTCTCGACCGCCACCCGGTAACAGCCGTCCTCCAACAGATGGATCGTCAGCCCCGGCCGCAGCCCTCGCGGCCGGTTCGGCGACGGCGCGTCCGGCACGTCGACCCATACTTCGGGGAACCCCCACGACTCGTACAGCGACAGCTTGCCGCGACGGGCGTCGGTGGTGTGGTCGACTTCCAGCACCACGTCGGGAACGTCGTCCTCGCCGACCACCACGGCCGCGCCCGGCAGCTTGGCGCGGTCCGGATACAGGTACAGGGACTCGTCGGCCTGCATGATGAGTTGCGGCTCGCCGTGCTCGTCGCGCAACAGCAGGTCCATGGAGCCGTAGCACTCGATACGCGAACCGCGTACTTTGGCTATCAAGACCGCCAACTGCGGCAGGAGACGTGAAGGACGTTCGTGATAGGACGTGGCCGGCTCGCAGACCCAGGCGGTCTCGGTGGCCGCCTCCCAGTACTCCAGACGCCGGTCGAAGTGTTCGAGCTCGGCGCGCGGCAGGTGGACCGGCGTGCAGCCGGGGAACGCCGGCGAGTCGGGAACGGCGCACGGTCGGACGGCCGTGCCGTCCGCGTGCCTGACAGGCCGAGTTTCGGAGGCGGTTTCGGTAGCGGCCATGGACCAAGGTAGCTCTCCGTTGCCGGTGCATACAAGCGTTCGGTGCCGGAGCGAGTCCACGCGTCGCTACTCCGACTCCAGGCCGGCCAGCACTCTGCGGAAGCTGTCGATGCCCGCTTCCAGATTCTCGATGATCTGTGCGGCCAGATCCTCGGCTCGGGCAGATCGTCCAGGTGCTCGTAACGCATCGGCTTCTTCTTGAGCGTGTGGTGAATGTTGGTGCGGGTGGTGCAGAAGCTCCAGACTCTGGAGACGATGGGGGCGGTGTTCCTGGGGAGGCGTCCTTCGCCCCGGTGTGTTGCGCCAGGGCCTCGCCGGCGACGGTGAGCCGGTAGCGCTGGTTTCGGCTCGTTGGTTTGTCGGGGAGCGTCATCTCGACCAGCCCGGCTTCGAGGGCGGGCCGCAGGTAGGTGTTGGTGAAGTGGTTGCGGTCTCTCAGGCGCAATGCCTCCTGTAATCGAGCGCCACTCATCGCTCCGGTGAGCACAGCGACCAGTTGCCGGACATGTCCGGTGACTTGCGGGGTATCTTGCGGGGTATCTTGTGGGGTGACTTGCGGGGTGGGCTCGACTTCCTGTAAGAGAGCCTTGCCAGCCGCAGTCCGCCGATAGCGTTGGTTCCCGCTGGTTGCCTTGCCGGGGAGCCTCATTTCGATCAGGCCGGCTTCGAGGGCGGGCCGCAGATAGGCGGTGGTAAAATAGTTACGGTCTCTAAGCCCTATCGCCGCCTGCATCTGGCCGCGACTCATCTCTCCGGCAAGCGCAGTCACCAGTTGCCGGACATGTCCGGTGACTTGCGGGGTATCTTGCGGGGTGACTTGCCCGGTCTCATGTCCGGTAGCCTGTCCGGTCGGCCCGACTCGGGTTTGTTCGCGTACCGGAATACGGGTCAGGAACGAGGTACGGTCGTCGTCGCTCTCGAAGACCGGTGCCGGTGACCCGTTCGCGCGCATCGCCCGCAGGATCTTCGGAATCCCCGTAGACCGCCCCTCGGCCAAGTCGAGCTCCTTCAGGAACTCGCCGATGCGGCGGTTCCGGTAGCGGCGGCTGATCGCGCGGCCGCTCTGCAGGTCTTCCATGCGAATCGACCGGTCGGCGCCCGGAAAGCTCAGGACCGTCAGTTCCTGCGGGGTGATGCGTACCTCGACCGGCTCGCGCACCTCGTAAGAGCGGTGGTAGATCGCGTTGACCAAGGCCTCCTCGATGGCCGCGAGGGGAAAGTTCCAGAATCGCTCGGCTTCCGCCTGGTGCGGATGCTTGACGACCGTCTCCTTGAGGTAGTTCCGGGCGATGAAGTCGATCGCATCGCGCAGGATGACCGACACCGGGCCGCGGAACTCCTTCTCCTCGAAGCGATCGCCGCCGGGACCATCGGGAAACCACACGACGTCGATTTGGGTCGCCGGAAAGAAGCGGTGCGGCTCCTCGTTGAAGAACAGCAGCCCGACGTTCTTGGGAAAGCACGCCTCGGCAGGCCCGCCGACGATGTTCATGCGCCGCCCCAGGGTCTCCGTGGGAAGCCCCGCCTCCCCAGCGAGATCGCTGCCCACGTCGCGCAGAAACCCTTCGATCAGCCGCGGGGACAGGTCCTCCAGCGACGCTGCCTGGTGGTACCGGTCGTCGAACGGCACCGTCGCTGCCAGAGACAGCAGTTCGCGCTCGTCCGCCCCTCTGGCACGCACCGTGCTGCTGTGTCGGCGAATGTAGTAGGCCCACTCCTTCGCTTCCTTCTCCAGATTGACTCTGGCCTTGTAGGGGCGAGTTTCCCCGCCAGGCGCCCACAGGACGAGGATCGTCCGCCCTTCGACCGCGTAGGCGCCCGTGAGCGGATGGTAATGGGGTGCCATGGCGGATTGCCCCAGCCGTAGTAACTCGTTCTGCACCGCCTCGATTCGTCCGGCGTCGAGGCCCTTGGGCGGCAGCAACGGCTGCCCGTCGGCAGCAATGATCTGTCTGTTGATCTCGGCCTCTATCTCGTCAACGTGGAGTAGGACCGCGATGCCGGGGCCGGCGTTGAAGTCGATTCTGTTCTTCGACTGGACCTTCCAGCCGGCCTGCTCCAGCTTCGCGTCAATCGTGTCGCGCGCTTGCTGTTCGGGAGTGCGGTTCATGTAAGCGGCTATCGCGGTCGTTTCAATTCGCGCCGAATGAGGTTGCCGGCCCGTCCGCGGCTCTCTTCACCGAGTCGCAGCGGCGCCATTCTGCATGTGGCCGGTCGGCCGGGGTCAATCCGAGTCCGGCGCCAGTTCGGCCAGACGGCTGAGGTGCTCATCCATGTGGAGGAGGCCGGTACGATGGTGGTCGGCGCAAGCCTTCACCACGATGTCGGTCGTGGGCACGATGATGCCGCGGGCGCGGGCCGTGCGTGCAAGCTGGTACGCCGTGTCCCAGACTTCCGGCGTCAGCGGAAGCTCGACGAGGTCGCGCTCCATGTCTCGCTGTGAATCCACGCCGACGTGTCGATCAGCGTCATGAGCGGGCTCGCAGGTCAGCGAGCTCTTCCGGAGAAATCAGGTCGTCGCAGGTGCCGAGATGGCGCGTGAGCGCCGCCATGCGCGCGCGGCGGTTGAAGTCCGCGACTGCGGTGACGATCGCCTCGCGTTTGGTCTTCGCATCGGTCAACCGCATTGCTTCCATAGATGGCCAGACAAGAAGTGCTCGGTCAACCCCCGACCCGCACCAGCGCGTCCTCGATCAGACCGCGTAGGCGAACACCGTGGCCTGGAACAGGCTCAGACGGATGCCGACCATCTCCCCGACCGGCGAGATGTCGCTACGGCCGTTCCAGGTCACCACGGCATCCTCGGCGTCGCCGGTCAGGCGGCCGCACTCGGCGAAGGTGAATCCGGGGACCGGCTCCACGTCGGAGTGGATGCGCGACGGCACCGCGTGCAGCAGTTCGACCGAGACCCAGCCGCCGGGACGGCAGCGGTAGTTGAGGCGCAGCTCGTCGCGCGTGCGGTACACGGTCGGGATCGTGCAGCGACCCTCGACCGGCGCCTCCACCCCGCACAGGCGGTGCGGGCGCCACGTCGCCCAGCGAAGCTCGGCGGGCTGGGCTCCCGCGGGCCGGCCGGCGTTGTGCACCCAGGACGAGCCGGCGTAGAGCGATCCCCAGGAGCCGTCGGGCAGCTCGATCACGCCGCTGCCCCAGGAGTACACCATGCCGCTGTCGCCCTCTCCTGGCGCGCCCAGCGGGATGATCGGCCGCCGCTCCGGGCGGTGCCAGAACAGGCCGTCGCGGCTGAAGGCGATCTGGCTGTCCACGTGGTCGGTCGCCTGGTGGTAGACCTGGATCAGCATGCAGTGCAGGTCGTCGCGGCCCCGCTCGGAAGAAGCGGGGTAGGGGAAGTAGTCGCAGCCGTAGAACGACACGTCCAGGCCGTCCTGGCCGTCGGGCGCCAGGATCAGCTTGGGCGGCGGCCACGAGCGGAAGTCGCGGGTGCGGGTCAGGCCGATGGCGCGCCGCACCAGGCCGACCTCGGCGGAGCCTGCGCCGACGCCGGGCGCCGCGCCGGGCTCGATCTCCACGCCGTGCACGCGGCAGTACGCGAAGTAGTGCCCGGTGGCCTCGTCGTAGCCGGAGGACAGGCCGCCGTCCATGGGAAACGGCGCGATCGGCGCGTCCAGAGCCCGCCACCGCCTGCGGTCGGGCGAGGTCCAGCCGATCACCTCGCCGCCCAGCTCGACGCGTGGGCCGCGGTAGGCCGGCCCCCGGTACTCCTGTGCCTTCCAGCGGCGTACCGCTTCTTCGTTGGCGCCGCCCTCGCCGCCGGTGTCCATGCGCTCCCCGGTGTCGGGGTCGAACCAGCCGCCGTCGCAGCCCATGCCCTTGAAGCGTTCCTCAGGCGGCGCGGTGGGA
>JAPOQV010000303.1 GCA_026710565.1 Spirochaetaceae bacterium
CGGCCCGGCGGCGCTGACCCACCTGTACCTGCACGACAACGCGCTGGCGGCGCTGCCGGCGGGCCTGCTCGCCGGGCTGGACGAACTCACCGAGCTGCGCCTGGACGGGAACGTCCTCGGCGCGCTGCCGGCGGGGCTGTTCACGGGCGTGGGCGCGCTGAGCGCGCTGCGGCTGGACGGCAACCGCGGCGCCCCGTTCACGCTCACCATGGAGCTGGAGCAGGATGGCGACACGTCGTTTCGCGTGCGGGTGGCGACGGGAGCGCCGTTCGAGATGAGCGCCGGCTTCGCGGTCGCCGGCGGCACGCCGGCGGCGGGCACGGTCACCGTCCCCACGGGCGCGACCACCGGCGAACGCCGGGCGACGGTTCCGAGCGTCGCGGGCATGTCGCCGGTGATCACCCTCGGCGATCCGCCGCCGGTGCCGCACGGGTACGCCGGCCTCCGTACCGCCATCGCCGGGGCGCTGACCTTCATTACCCGGCCGGACCGGCCGGAGAACCTGGAGGCGACCGGAGAGCACGAGAGCATCAGGCTGCGCTGGCGGGACCCGGGCGACACCACCATCACCGGCTACCAGGTGCGCTACCGGAGTCTGAGCCGCTGGCAGCCATGGCGCGACGCCGCCGGCAGCGATGCCCCCACCACCAGTCACGTGCTGACCGGGCTGACCAACGACGCCGAGCACGATGTACAGCTCCGCGCCCGCAACGCCGCGGGCGCCGGGCCGGCGAGCGAGGCGGGAGCCACGCCGCGCGCCGGCCTTTGCGGCCGCAGCGATGCGGTGATCAGCGCCATTCTCGCGGTCGTCGACGGCATTGACGACTGCCGGTCGGTCACGGCCGCCCACCTCGCGGGCATTCGGGATACGCTCGCTCTGGCCGGGAAGGACGTGGCCGCGCTGCAGCCGGGCGACTTCGACGGTCTGATCAACCTGGGCACACTCGACCTGAGCGACAACGATCTGACCGGGCTGCCGGCCGGCATCTTCGACTCGCTCGGATCGCTGATCGGGCTGTCGCTGCACGACAACAAGCTGACGGAGCTGCCGGCGGGCGCGTTCCGTGCCTTGACGGAGCTGACGTCGCTGTCTCTGGATGGCAACCGGCTGACCGCGCTCCCGGCCGCGCCGTTCGCCGGTCTGGCGAAGCTGGAGACGCTGCGCATGAACGGCAACGATCTGGCCGCCCTGGCGGCGGATACCTTCGCGGGCCTGGCCGCGCTGCGGTCGCTGCATCTGCACGGCAACGAGCTGGCTGCCCTGCCGGCGGGGTTGTTCGACGGTCTGTCCGCCCTCGCCGACGTGCGCCTGGACGGCAACCCCGGCGCGCCGTTCCCGCTCACGATGGCGCTGGAGCAGGTGGAAGACGACGAGTTCCGGGTGGGGGTGGCGTCCGGCGCTCCGTTCTCCATGAGCGTCGCCTACACCATCGCCGACGGCACGCCGCAGAACGGCACGGTGACGGTAGCGGCCGGGGCCACCATCAGTGCGCCGGTCTCCGTGGCGGCGGACGAGGCCGGCACGCCGCCGACAATCACCTTGGGAAGCCCCCCGACGGCGCCGAACGCCGTCGTCGGGTTCGCCATCGCCGTGGGCGGCCCCTTGACCCTGCGCGATCTGGCCGATGCGCCGGCGGCGCCTGCCGGCCTGGCCGCGGCGGTGGGCGACACCCGCCTCGTGCTGACCTGGACCGATCCCGGTGACCGCACCGTCACCGGCTACGAGGTGCGCGTGCAGGCCGACGGTGAGGCATGGGGGAGCTGGACGGCGATCGCCGGCAGCAACGCCGCCACCACCAGCCACCGGGTGGTCGGCCTGGTCAACGGGACCGCCTACGAGGTCCAGATCCGCGCCCGCAACGCCGACCGGGTCGGCGCGGCCAGCGCCAGCGCCCGCGGCACGCCGACCGCCGGCATCTGCGCGCGCACGCCGGTCGTGCAGGCCGCCATCCTGGCGCAGACCTACGGCATCTCCGACTGCGCGCAGATCGCCCCGATCCACCTGCACGACCTAGGCCCCGACCTGCTGCTGGCGCACCGGGGAATCGAACGGCTGCAGGTGGGTGACTTCGACGGTCTGGCCAACGTGGAGCGGCTGACCCTGGACGGCAACCGGCTGCAGTCGCTGCCGCTCGGCCTGTTCGTCGATCTGGGCAAGCTGCGCACGCTGGGCCTGTCCGCCAACGACGGACTCACCCTGACGGACACGGTATTCGACGGGCTGACGTCGTTGACGGCGCTCGATCTGGGGGGAAACTCCCTGCAGAGCCTCCCCCCGTACGTATTCGACGGCCTGCGCGCGCTGGAGACGCTGGACCTGTCCGACAACTCCCTTGCGGCCATCCCCGCCGGGGCGTTGGCGGGCATCGGTCCGCTGTCCGAGCTGTTTCTGGACGGCAATCCCGGCGCACCCTTCACGCTTACGATGGAGCTGCAGCAGGTTGGCGAACACGCCTTCACGGTGACGGTGGCGCCGGGCGCGCCGTTCACGATGAGCACCACCTTCACCATCGCCGGCGGGGAACCGGCCTCCGGCACGGGCACCGTCGACGCGGGCACCGTCGAGAGCGCGAGCATCGCCTTCACCCCCGAGTTGAACGCGACGCCGGTGGTCACGCTCGGTGCGCCGCCCCTCGTCCCGGCCGCCTATCGCGGTGTCCGCACCGCCGTGTCGGCCCCGCTCACCATGGTCGGCCTGCCGGCACAGCCCACCGGCCTGGTCGCGACGGCGAGCGACGGGGCGATCAGGCTGGCCTGGACCGATCCGGGCGACGTACACATCATCGACTACGTGTTGCGCTACCGGGAGCAGGGCGGCTCATGGGTAGACTGGAGCATCCTTCCGGACAGCAGCGCCACCACCATCAGCCACCGGCTGACCGGCCTGACCAACGCCACCGCCTACGACGTGGAACTCCGCGCCCGCGTCCGCGTCGGCGCGGGTCCGGCAGCGCAGGTGAGCGCCACGCCGCGCGCCGGCATCTGCGACCGCACCACGGCGGTGGTCGACGCCATCCTCGCCAGGGTCACCGTCACTGACTGCGCGCTGGTCACGGCCGCGCACCTGGCCGGCATCGTCAATCCTCTGTACCTGACCGGTCAGGACCTGACGGCGCTCAAGCCGGGTGACTTCGACGGTCTGACCAACCTGACTTTTCTTGACCTGCGCAACAACCGGCTGACGGCGCTGCCAGTCGGCGTGTTCGACGAGCTGACGGCGATGACCGCGCTGGGACTGGCCCGCAACGAGCTGACGGCGCTGCCGGACGGCGTGTTCGACAAGCTGACGGCGCTGAACTGGCTGGCCTTGGCCCGGAACGAGCTGACGGCGCTGCCGGCAGGTGTCTTCGACCAACTCAAGTCGCTGACCCAACTGAATCTGCACAACAACGCCGTGGCCGAACTGGCGGCGGACACGTTCGCGGAACTGTCCAGTCTGACCACCCTGCGCCTGCAGGGCAATCGGATCAGCTCGCTGCCCGACGGGTTGTTCGCCGGCCTGCATGCGCTCTCCGACCTGAGCCTCGAATCCAACCCCGGCGCGCCGTTCACCTTCACGATGGCGCTCGAACCCGCCGACTTGCATGGGTTCAGGGTGCGGGTGGTGAAGGGTGCGCCCTTCCCGCTGAGCATCGGCTATACGGCCACCGGCTCGCTGACCGGCACCCTGTCGGTCGCGACCGGCGCGGTGCTGAGCGCACCCGTGGCCCTTGCCTTGCCGTTCGCGGTCTTCCTCGGTACCGCGCCCGCAGTGCCACCTGGCTATTCCGGCGTGAGTGTCGCCGCGGGCGGACCGCCGCTGCTCACGTTCCCGGTCGTGCCGCGGCTGGACGTGCCGGCCGTCGAAGGCGTTCCTGTCGGAGAGTACGGCACTGGCCACGTGGCTGATCTCGACGGTGAGGCGACCCTGGCCTGGGGACAGCCTGGCGCCGCCACTATCGATTATTGGGAGTACCGCGTCAGAAACGATCCCTTCTTTGTAGACCCGGAGCAGGGCGCGCAGCACGAACTGGTCCACGAACCCGACCCCTGGCTGCCGGTTCCCGAGAGCGGTCCCGGAGCACCCAATGCCCATGGGTTCACGGTGCAGATCGTGGAAAACCAGATCTACTGGTTCCAGGTACGGGCGGTCTACCCTTCCGGCGCCGGCTCGCCAAGCAACCGGGTGCTGGTGATCGACGAGGGTTCGCCTGATCCCACCCCGGTGGTCCAGCTCGCGGCGGGAGAGGGGTCGCGGGAAGAAATCAGCGAGGCAGGGGGCACCACCGCCATCTGGGCGTATTTGCGCGATCCGCTGCCGATGACCGTTGTGGCCAAGGTGTCCACCCTTACGCCGCCCGGTATCTTCTTCACGCTGAGCGAGCAGCGGACGCTGACGATCGCCGCCGGCGAGACCCGAAGCACCGGCACGGTGACCATCACGGCGGTTGACAACGCTGTCGACGAGCCCGACCGCACGGTGTCGTTCCACGTGGATGCCGGCTCCGACCCGCC
>JAPOQV010000304.1 GCA_026710565.1 Spirochaetaceae bacterium
CGGCAGGGCCGGCTGGGCGTCGGGCACGCCACGGCCGGCCGGCTGCGGGAGGTGCCCGGCGCCGCGGAGGCATCGCTCACGGTGGGCGAGGTGGACCGCGCCCTGGCTGACTTCCAGCGGCAGCGACCCCGCCGGGCGGACAGGCTGCGGCCGCTGTTCGGCGGGGCGTCCGCGGACGAGCGCGACTACCTGCTGCGGCTGCTGATCGGCGAGGTGCGGCAGGGCGCCCTGGACGGCCTGCTGGTGGACGCCGTGGCCACGGCAGCGGAGGCGCCGCTCGACCGGGTGCGCCGGGCGCTCATGGTGTCGGGCGACCTGCCGGCGGTCGCTGAGGCGGCCCTGCGCGATGGCGGCGAAGGCCTGCAGGCGTTCCAGCTTCAGGTGTTCCAGCCGGTGGAGCCGATGCTGGCGCAGTCGTCGCCGACGGTCGTGGAGGCGCTGGAGCGTACCGGTGACGCCGCCGTGGAGGCCAAACTGGACGGCATGCGGGTGCAGATCCACCGCGACGGGGACGCGGTGCGGGTCTTCACGCGCAGCCTGCGCGACGTCACGTCAGGCGTGCCGGCGGCGGTTGCGGCGGCGCGGCGGCTCTCCGCCCGGTCGGCGGTGGTCGACGGCGAGGCGATCGCGCTGGGCTCCGGGGGGCGGCCGCGTCCCTTCCAGGAGACCATGAGCGCGGCCGGCCGGGCCTCCATCTTCCTGTTCGACTGCCTGTTCCTGGACGGCCGGGACCTGACCGGCGAGCCGTGGTCGGAACGGCGGCAGGCGCTTACGCGCATCTGCCCCGCGGCGTTGCTGGTCGATGCGGTCCGGACCGATGACCCGGAGGAGGCGCAGCGGTTCGTCGACCAAACCTTGCAGGCCGGGCACGAGGGAGTCGTGGTCAAGGCGGCGGATGGCATCTACGAGGCGGGCCGGCGGGGTCATGCCTGGATCAAGGTCAAACCGGCGCTGACGCTCGACCTGGTGGTGCTGGCCGTCGAATGGGGCTCCGGACGCCGCGCCGGCTACCTGAGCAACCTGCACCTGGGAGCGCGCGACCCGGCCGGCGGCTTCGTCATGCTGGGCAAGACCTTCAAGGGCATGACCGACGAGGTCCTGCGCTGGCAGACCGAGCGGCTGCAGCAGCTTGCGACGCGGCGCGAGGGCCACGTCGTCCACGTGCGTCCTGAGCTGGTCGTGGAGATCGCAGTCGACGGCATCCAGACCAGCCGGCGCTACCCGGGCGGGATGGCGCTGCGCTTCGCCCGCCTGCGCCGCTACCGGGAGGACAAGCGGGCCGAGCAGGCCGACACCATCGACACGGTACGGCGCCTCCACGGCCGCGGTGGCGAGGCGGAGACTCCGGCGCCCGTGGAGCGGGGGTGATCTTGGGCAGAAGACGGTCAGTCGAGCACTCTACTCCTGACGTCCCCGTCGTGAAGATGGCATTCAGCGGATACGCCAAACCATCCTCGCCGACTCGCGACGACTCGGTATAGCGCGTCTCGCAGAGGTGGCGGCACCAGGAACGCCAACGCCGCAGCCCGGTACCATCCGCCAAGCGCGCACAGGACACGTATCGCCGCACTTGAGCGGACATACCGTCGTCCGCTGGAAGTGCGCCACACCATCGAGTCCGCAGACGTTCCCTCGACTTGAGACAGTGCGGGCGGCAGGAGCGTCGTGGCCGTCCCACCCTGCAGGGAAGCCAGGGCGACGCGACCGCGGGAGTCGCGGCGCGCCACCCAGCGAGCGGAGCGCAGGCACAAGAGGCACTGGGTGTCGATGAACAGAATCGCCCCGGCTGCATGCCGCCCCGTCGCCCACGCCCCCGCGTTCGCTGTCGCCCCGGGCGGTAGCGATTCAGTTGTCGTCATCGTCGTCGCCATCGCCGTCGTCGCCATCGCCGTCGTCATCATCGCCGTCGTCATCGTCGCTGCTGGTGCCGTCGTCGTCACCGCCGGAGCCGTCATCGTCGCTCAGGCCGTCATCGTCGTCCGAGCTGAATCCGTCGTCGTCTCCACCGGAGCCGTCATCGTCGCTCACCCCGTCGTCATCGTCGTCCACGAAACCGTCATCGTCGCCGCCCGTACCGTCGTCGTCCCCCAGCCCGTCGTCATCGTCGGAGTCGAAGCCGTCATCGTCTCCTCCGGAACCATCGTCATCCCTGTCCCCGTCGTCGTCGTCCGAGCTGAATCCGTCGTCATCTCCGCCGGCGCCGTCGTCGTCGCTCAGCCCGTCATCATCGTCCGTGCTGACGCCATCGTCGTCGCCGCCGGAGCCGTCGTCGTCCGCCTCCCCATCGTCATCATCCCCGCCCGCTTCCAACGGCGGAGGATCGATGACGGTCACGGTGAAGTTCAACGTGGCCTCGTCCCCGTCGGAGTCCTGAGCCGTGTACCTGATGTCGTAGGTGTGCGATCGAGTCGGAGTGCCTGTCAGGGTTCTCGACGATGAACTGAAGCTCAAGCCGTCCGGCACCTGCGAAAGGCCGTAGAGCACCGTGCCGTCACCTCCCACCGCGGCCGGAAGCACCAGCGAGTTGATGGGTTCGCCCTTGGTGTAGTTCTGATCGGCGATACTCAGCCCACTGAACGACGGTACGGAGTCTCGCACAACGTCATCTGCCTGGCCTTCTACTGCCGACTGCTGCGCCTCCATCACGGCCATCGCACTGATGTCTTGCCCGTCTGCCCGGTACTCGTACGCGGCGGTGATCACCAGAGCGCCGCCGTCCTCGGTCGACGCGCTTGCCGCCGCCATCCCCCTCTGCGCAGCCGCCTGCCCCGCTGCACCCTCGGTACAGAACAGGCCACCCCAGGTCCCTACTTCGATCAGCACGCCGTCGATCGGCGTGGAGACCACGCCCCGGACACGTGTCCGGTCGTCGGACATCCGTCCTGTCAGGATGACGCGCCGACCGCCGCCCTCATCGAGCACGTCGGCATGCACCTGCCCGGTATCGAAGTTCGCGTAGAACCGGCTCACTTCCAGATCGCGAAGAATCGTCCGTTCCGGTACGCCGCTCTCCTCGATGCCGACGAGCCCGAATCCGCTTCCCGCGTAGTTCTGAACATCGGATCGCCCTACTCGATCCACCTCGCAGGACGAGCTGTCGGCGAACACACCTCCGTCGGACTGCCCCTTCCCGTGTTCGACTATCCAATGCCCCAACACCAAGTCGAACAGGCGGTCGGGAAGCTCGTAGGTGACGGCATACGCGGTCGATTGGCCGTCGACATCCGTCTGCAGCACCCGTCGGGTACCACCGTCGATCCGTTTGGTCTCAATCGCGTCTGCCGCCGCAAGAGTCACCCGAGATCCGCCGCTCGGGTCCTCGACGTGGACTGCCAGCGTGTTGTCACTTCCGGTCACCGACACCCGGTCGGCCGTGCGCCGATCAGCGTCCACGTTGCTGCTCTGCGCGACGTTGCCGGAATCGAATCTGGGGCGAGCGTTCGCGACCTCTCCAGACCACGCAACGGTGCCCGCCACGAACTCTTCACCGACCGGGACTCCGTCCCCGGCCGGCACGCCGCCGCCAGGCGCTCCGTCGTCTTGCTCTTCCGGACCGGCGACCATCGCCTGACAGCCACCTACCGCTGCCGCAACCACCAAGCAGAGAGTGCCGATCAGCCCACCGATCACACGGGATCTACGCATAGGTGGACTCCTCTCGCATCTCGGAGTCGGTCATCGCGTCGCTACGCCGCCTTCCTGTCCTACCATGCCCCTTGCCTACCACCGACATCTGGCTTCACCAACGGGGTCGACTTCGCGAAAGAACAACCATCGTGTGCCGAATGGCCACTCCGCGTAGTCAGACTCACGCAAGTCCTCATAATATGTTGGCTCTCCTTCCTCCAGCAAGAATGCCATCAGCGGTTCATCATGCTCCCTCATGGTCCGCGTCACTTGATGGCCGATCTCGGAGCGCGTCACCAGTTCGCCGATCGGGTTGTGCCGGAAGTTCCCGGCCAGTTCCTGCTCCATGTCGATGACCTGCACCAGGTCCCGTTGCAGACCGAACAGGTCGGTCGTCTCGGTATCGATCACCACGTGGTTGTCGTAGTCCGGAGCGGTCACCACGTTGCTGAACATCGTAAGGCTTCCGTAGGTGGAGACTCCGAGATACGGGAACGCTCCCCACACGAACAGCATGGCCGGAAACACGGCGTACTGCCATCGAACCCGTGAACCGCCGCCGCCCTCTTTCGTGCCTCCGCCACTGTCGTTAGCACGATGGGCGCCGGCTCGCCGCAACGCCACGACGGCGACCGCGACCAGGGCCAGCACCGAAAGGTCATACACCACGCCCTGGAACGTCCTGACCGCACCCACGCTGCTCGACCATTCCGAGGTCATGTAGAAGGTGACGACGGCGATCCCGACCGCCACGATACGATAGCCCGACAGCGCCCGCTGAAATCGTGGCGAATCGGCGAGTGCAATCGGCAGGAACAGGAACAGGATGCTGTGCATCATGCTGGAGAAGTCGACAAACCCCGACAGGGAAACGTAGAGGTGTACCGGAAGAGCGGTGCAGAGCCCGAAAGGCCGCGTACGCCGGTGGAGCAGGAGGGCGAAGGTCACCAGCTCGGCAGCTACGACAAACCACGGCGACCACCCGTAGACGATTGGCGGAAGCAACTCCTCGATGGGCCCGTCGTAGTTGAACGTGGATTGGAAGAGCTTCGCGTGGTACCAGTTGGCGCAACTGGATTCAGGGTTCAGGAACCCGGTATTGAGCTTGTGAAAGCCGACGTAGAAGTAGACGACGACTGCGGCCCCGCGCAGCGCGGAAGCGACGTGCTGGTACGGAAAGACGCGACGACGAAAGAAGGCAGTTCCGGCGAGCGCGATCACGAACAGAGCGACGAACATCTGCACCGCCGCATGGTTTGCGATCCTGGGGTAGTCCACGATCGTGGTGTCGAGGACCAGAAACTGCGCGATGATGAATGGCTCGATCCGACGGGGCTTGATCGCTGCCCAGAGGATCAGGAACAGCAGTGCAACCGTGATGTCCGGCTCGTTCCAGCGTTTGCCGTAGTGCAGCAGGAGGGCCGAAAGGTAGAGCTGCGAAAAGGCGAGAAACCAGGCCGGCGGCTCGGAGCATAGTAATGTCCATCGCGCTCGGAGGTCGTCTATCAGATTGCGCGGGACCGAAACCGACAGCATGCCAGGCACGGGCAACTCCCCGAACGGAGTCTACCCGTAGTGACGGATGGTCCGCTGCAGCGCTTCGAGCTGGCTGTCCACCTTGGCCAGCGTCTGGCTGCCGGTCTTGAACAGGCACGCCGAGCGGCGCAGGCGCTCGGCGACGGGACAGTCGCCGGCGCGGTACGCCTTGACGGTTCCCCGGTAGCGCGGGTCGTGGTGGGGCGACCGCTCGGGAGCCCCGTAGAACGACAGGTCGCGGAACACCGGTTCCAGGTGCACCGGCACCCACAGCCCGTACAGGCCGTCGCCGCCGTGCTCGATGAAGGTGCGGCGGAACGTGCGCCAGTCCACTCCCAGCAACTCCTCGTCCAGCTTGCAGGTATAGCACCAGTAGCTGTGCGTGGAACCTTCCGGAACCGCCGGGGGGATCAGCCACCGGCAGCCCTCCGCGCGGATCACCTGCTCGTACCCGTGGGCGATGATGCGGCGCGCCGCCACCAGGTGCTCCAGCCGCTCGAGCTGGCCCAGGCCGAGCGCCGACTGCATCGCCGACATGCGGAAGTTGTAGCCCATGTGGGGGTGACGCTCGAACGCCCAGTCCTGACGGACGTCTCGGGGAATCATCGTGGAGCCGGCGGCGGCGCCCAGCGCGCTGTAGCCCTGTATCGCCGCCTTGCGCACGCCGGTGGCCAGTTCCTCGTCGGTCGTGATCACCATGCCGCCGTCACCGCCGCTGGTGATGTGCTTGGACCCCTGCAGGCTGAAGCTGGCGGCATCGCCGATGGTGCCGACCAGCCGCCCGCGGTAGTACGCCAGATAGCACTGCGCGTCGTCCTCGATCACCGCCAGGCCATGCTCGCGGGCGATGGCGCCGATGGCGTCGAAGTCGGCCGGCAGGCCGAACAGGCTGACCGGGATCACGGCGCGGGTGAGCCCGGTCACCTTGTGCCGCACGTCGGCGGGGTCGATCGTGAAGGTGTCCGGATCGCAGTCGGCGAACACCGGCACCGCCCCGCACTGCAACACGACGAACGCCGTCGCCGCCATGGTCACCGTCGGCACGATCACCTCGTCCCCCGGGCCCACGCCGGCCGCCAGCAGGCAGGCCAGCAGGGTGCCGGAGCCGGAGTTGCACGAGATGGCGTACGGCACGCCGAAGCGCTCGGCGAAGGCGCGCTCGAAGCGGGCGGTCATGTCCGCCGATTCCTTGTTGCCGAAGCCGTCGGCCAGCACCTCGTGCAGGTAGCGCCGGTCCGCCTCCCCCACCCGGTTGGCGGGCAGATGGCGGAAGATCTCCTCCCGGTTCAGGGTCCCAGGGTCCGCGGTCGCCAGGTCAGCGCGTTCGTCAGTCATGGGCCCATCTTCGCCCGATCGGCATCGGCGCTACAGGATCGCCTTGACCAGGGCCAGGCTGAGCAGGGCGAGCAGCGCGGCGGCCAGCAGGCCGATCGCAAGCGGCCGGCCGCCGATGCGCAGCAGTCCGGTGACGTGGACGCCCAGCCCCACCCCGGCCATCGCCACGCTGGCCAGGAAGCCGGCGACGATCGTCAGCAGCCGCTCCGCGGAGAGGGTCACGTCGCCGGCGCCCCAGGCGACGCTGTCCTGAAGATGGAGCGTGACGGAGGGCAGCAGGTCCAGGCTCTGCAGCACGGCCACGGCCACGAAGCCCAGGATGAACGGCGGCACCAGGGTGGTAACCCGGAACGGCTTGTCGACGTACGGCTGCCGGCCGCGGCGCTGCATGCGCCCGTACCACAGGCCGATCAGCACCACGCACGGGGCCAGCAGCAGGACGCGCACGAGCTTGACCACGACGGCGATCTCCGCCGCCTCGGTTCCGTAGGCGAAGCCGGCCGCCACCACCTGCGCGGTCGCGTGGATGCTGCTGCCGGCCCACACGCCGAACTCGCCCTGGGTCAGCCCGAGCAGCGCGCCCGCTGCGGGAAAGACGATCATCCACAGCAGCCCGAGCAGGTTGATCGCGGCGATCGAGAACGCGGTCTCGCTCTCGTTCGCTTCCACGACCGGCGCGGTGACCGCGATGGCGGTACCGCCGCAGATCGCCGTGCCGACGCCGACCAGCAGGCCGAGCTTGCGCGACGCGCCCAGCCGCAGCGCAAGCCACACCGTCCCCAAGAGCGCCACGGCCACGCAGATCACGTTGATCGCCAGTCCGCGCACCGTGGCGTCCAGCAGCAGGCGGAAGTCGAGCCGCACGCCGATCAGGACGATCGCCGCGGGCAGGACGCCGTGCACGGCGAAGCGCACCCCGTCACGAGCGGCCCGCGGCAGCCCGATCAGGTTGCGCACCAGCGCGCCGATCACGATGGCGATCAGCATCGGCTCGATCGGGTGGCGGTCGCCGATGGTGAACGGCGCGAACGGCAGGGCGTGGACGAACTGCGCGGCGATGGCGACGGCGGCGGCGATCGCCAGTCCCGGACCGTAGGCGGCGCTCATCGGGGACCCATCCGGGAGCTCAGATCAGGAAGTCGGTGCCGCCCAGCGCGCCCGACGGCTGGTCCATGCTCAGGTAGCGCTCCCAGCCGTCCGGCATGACGGTGACCACGCGCTTGCCGGCGCCGAGCTCGCGGGCGACGGCCAGCGCACCCCAGGCGGCCGCGCCGGCCGAGATGCCGACCAGCAGCCCTTCCCTGCGGGCCAGATCCCTGGCGGTCCGGAACGCGTCGTCGTCGCTGCAGCAGAGCACGCGGTCGATCACCGACCGGTTGACGATCTCCGGCACGACCCCGGCGCCGATCCCCTGAATCGCATGCGGTTCCGGCCTGCGCCCGCCGCTCAGCGCGGGCGAGCGCTCCGGCTCGACGGCGACCACCTGCACGTCCGGGAGCCGCTGCTTGAGCACCTCGCCGACCCCGGTGAGGGTGCCGCCCGTACCCACGCCCACCACGAAGGCGTCCAGGCTGCCGTCGCAGTCGGCCAGGATCTCCCCGACCGTGGTGCGGCGGTGCGCCTCCGGGTTTGCCGGGTTCCGAAACTGCTCGGGCATGAAGCAGTTGGGGTTTTCGGCGACGATCGCGGCGGCGCGGTCGATGGCTCCTCTCATCAGGTCGCGCGCCGGGGTCAGCACGACTTCCGCGCCCAGGTGGCGCAGCAGGGCGCGCCGCTCCTCGGACGCGTCGTCCGGCATCACCAGGATGATCCGGTAGCCGCGCGCCGCGGCCACCAGCGCCAGGCCGATGCCGGTGTTGCCGCTGGTCGGCTCCACGATGGTCGACTCCGGGTCGAGCATGCCGCGCTCCTCGGCCGCCCTCACCATCGCCAGCGCGATCCGGTCCTTGACGCTGCCTGCCGGGTTGCGGACCTCGAGCTTGGCCACCACCTCGGCGGATCCGGCCGGCGGCAGCCGGCTCAGGCGCACCATCGGGGTGCCCCCGATCAGATCGAGCACCGAGTCATGGATCACCGCTTCCCGCCTTACCCGGAGTGCTCGGTGCCCTCGCGGTAGCGGGCGATCTGGGCGTTGAGCTGCTCGATCTCGCCCTGCAGGCGCTCCAGCGACAGTTGCAGCGGATCGGGCAGCGCGGTGTGCTCCAGGTTGGCGCCCTCTTCCACGCGGACACCGCGGCGGCGGGCGATGCGGCCGGGCACGCCGACCACGGTGGCATCGGGCGGGACGTCGCGTACCACCACCGCGTTCGCGCCGACGGTGACGTTGGCGCCGATGGTGGTGTTGCCCAGGATCTTGGCTCCGGCGCCGACGACGACGTTGTCGCCCAGGGTGGGGTGGCGCTTGCCCTGCCGGCTGCCGGTGCCGCCCAGGGTCACCCCCTGGAACAGCGTCACGTCGCGGCCGATCACGGAGGTCTCGCCGATGACCACCCCCATCCCGTGGTCGATGAACAGGCCGGGCCCGATGTCCGCCCCCGGATGGATCTCGATGCCCGTGACAAGGCGCGCGACGGCAGCCAGCACGCGCGGCACGATCGGCAGGTGCAGCCGCCACAGCAGGTGCGCGATGCGATGCACGACCAGCGCGTGGAAGCCGGCGTAGGTGAGGATGATCGACAGGTTGCCGGTCGCCGCCGGATCGCGCTCGCGAGCGGCGCGGATCTCGCCGGCGAACACCAGCCGCACGCCGACCAGGCAAAGGACCAGCGCCGCGGCGACGACGGCGGCGGTCAGCACCGCATCAGCACTCGGAGTGGCCGCAGTTGCTGCAGGTCTGGCAGCCCTCCGCGTGCAGGAGGGTCGCCTCTCCGCACTCCGGGCAGAGGTCCGCCGGCGGCCGCTCCGCCCCGGGGCGGTCGTCAGAGGCGTCGCCGGGCGGGGCCTCGGCCCCCGGGCGCTCGCGGTGGGGCCACCACCGCGTCCC
>JAPOQV010000305.1 GCA_026710565.1 Spirochaetaceae bacterium
CGCCGCGCGCCGGGCCCGCCGGGCGGGGGGGCCGCGGGCGGGTTCCCCGGGGCGCCGCGCCCCCGGGCCCCCGCGGGCGGCAACGAGCCGGTGGCCGCGGCCGGGCGGATCGTGCTCATGGGCGCGCTGTTCGCGCTGTTCGCGGCGGCGCTGTCAGTGCAGCCGGTGTGGGCGCGGAGCGAGCCCTACACCGACCTGCGCTACTACATGGGGGCGCTGCCGCTGCTGCTGGCCATGAAGGGGCTGTTCGTGGAGTGGGCGTGGCGCCGGCGGAGAATCGCCGGCGCGGCGGCGGGCGCCGTGCTGCTGTTCTCCAGCGCCGGGGCCTGGCCGTTCAACATCACCATGCTGTTCACCGGGGAGCGCACGCTCGGGCTGCACCTGTTCCAGTTCGTGCGTGAGATCCATCGTCCCTACCGCGATTCCATCAGGGCGGTGTCCGACCATCTGCTTCAGCACGCCGAGCAGGACGACCTGGTGTACGTCGCCGGGTTCGCCGACCGCGAAACGCTGATGTTCACTACCGGTCATCGCGTGCTGTTCTGCTGTATCCTGGACGAGGATTCGCCGCTGCCGCGGGCGACGATCGACGCGCTGGGCCCCCATGTGCCCGCCGGGAGGATCACTCCCGACTGGATCATCCTGTTCGGAAAGCCCGTCCGGGAGTACTGGCAGACCGTGACGGCGCACTACTCCGTCGCGGTGCAACCGAACGTGTACTACTACCCGACGCAGCGGCCCGAGATCAACCTGCATGCCTTCACGCCGCTGCCCGCCGGCCAGTACGGCGTGCACGTCCTGCGCCGGACCCGGACCGGCGCGCTGCAGGAGGCGGCCGATGCGCTCAGGAAAGAGGAGCGCTACGAGGAAGCGCTGGATGCATATCGTGCGGTCCTGGCGATCGACGCCGAGCACGCGCCGGCACTCGCCGGCATCGGCGTGACGCTGTTCCTCCTGCAACGCTACGAGGAAGCGCTGCAGGCGCTGGGGCAGGCGACGGCCGCGCAGCCCGACCTGCCGGCCGTCGGCGCGCTGTATCGGCTTATGGGCCGGGCCGCGCAGGAGCTGGGACGGCCCTCGGCGCCGGAGCACTTCGAGCGCGCGCTGCAGGTCGACCCCCGCGACGCGGACGCCATCGACCGCCTTGCCAAGGTGCGGTTCGAGCAGCGTCGCTACGAGGAAGCGCTCGCTCTGTATCGGCAGCTTGCGGAAATCGCGGATGACGCGCAGACGCTCGCCAACGTGGGGGCAACGCTGTACCACCTGGGCCGCAGCGAGGACGCACTGCGGAGCTTCGAGCGCGCGCTCGCCCTGGACCCGGATCTGGAGGCCGCCCGCGCCGGGGTCCGAGCCCTCCGCCGGCGCGCCGCGCCGGCAGGCGCAGGCACCGAGCCATGACGCCGGACCCCCCGGCGCAGGCGGGAGGCCCCGGTGCGGGGAGAGGCCGACGGAACGCCGTGCGCGACCGCGTGCAGGCGCTGCGTCCGCATCAGTGCCGTTCTCGACCAGTTCCCTGGAAAGATCGTAGGCCGATCATACATGCTCAGAGCATTACGGTAGGCGTAACATGCCTGAACCCGCACGTGCCAGCGATGCCGTGCGACCCGGCCCATTGACATCGGTGAGCTCGGCACGCACCGGTAGTACCCATGACTGAGCCTCCGATCGACGGCACGCGCGACGACCGGTGGGTGGCCGAGGGCCGCTCGGCGACGTGGCTGGAGCTGTTCTTCGACGTGATCTTCGTCATCAACATCGCCGGCCTCACCCATCACCTGGTGGCGCATCCCGACCTCGACACGCTGGCGCAGGTGGCCGGGCTGTACCTGCCGCTGTTCCTGGTGTGGGCCGGCCACACGACCTACGCCACCCGCTTCGACGACGGCAGCGTCCTGCAGACGATTCTGACCCTGCTGCTGATGTTCACCCTGGCCGGATCCGCGGTGTACGTGCAGTCCGGGATGGACGAGCACGCGGCCTCGTTCACGCGCGCCCAGTTCGCCGCGCGCGTGCTGCTGGTGCTGCTCTACCTTGAGGCGCATCTTCGCGTCGCGGCCGCGCGCCGCTTCACGTGGTTCCTGATGATCGGATTCGCGCTGTCGGCGGTCGCCTGGGGAGCGCAGGAGTGGACGGCGTCCTCCTGGGATCGCCCGCTCTACGTGGCGGCGGTGGGAGTCGAGGTGCTGGCGCCGCTGCTGGCCGTGTCCGGCCTCGGCCGCTGGCCGGCGCACCCCGCCCATCTTCCGGAACGGCTCGGGCTGTTCACCATCATCGTCCTCGGCGAGGCCGTGCTCGGCGTCGTGGTGGGCGGGGTGCGCGCCGAGGCACGGCTGGCGTTCGCGATCGGCTTCTCGCTCCCGGCAGGCATCTGGTGGTTCTACTTCCGCGTGCTCGACCGGGCCGAGCTGCGGCAACGGGTGGGCGGCGGGCAGATCCTCACCTACCTGCACCTGCCGATGACGCTGGCCGTGGTGGTCATGGCAGCCGCCGTGGAGGTGAGCCTCGCCGCACTGAGCGCCGCGGACGGGCGGGAAGGCTCGGAGCCGGGGCTGGCGGAAGCGGTCCGGAGCATGGTGTTCCCGATCAGGCCGGGCGTGCTGAACGCCGGCGGCATCGCGGCGCGGGCCGGGCTGACGGGCGCGCGGATGTTGTTCGGCGGGCTGGCGGTGTGGCTGACCTGTTTCCTGGCGATGCGCGTCTACGTCGTGCACGTCCGCCGCCTCGGCGTGGCGGAATGGACCACGGCCGGCGCCGTCGCCACGCTGGCCGCCGGAGCGGTTCTGATCGGCCCCGTGCGGACCGTGGAGGTGTTCATCTTCGCGGGGGCGCTGCTCCTTGCGCTGGCCGTCACCGGATCGCTGCTGAAGGAACTGCGTGCGCGCCGTGCGGCGGCTTCCGTTCGGCCGACGCGGTGAGAGACACCCCCGGCAGATGCGCGCGGCATGGCCTCTCACGAACAGGACGGAGACCCGAGAAAAGATCTCGACGATGGGACAATCAGGCGACATTGCGCCGCCACCCTTATCGCAACGAGGCGGAGATCCTCGAAAGAAACACCGGGAACGCCCGGGGGAGGAAGCGATATGTGTTCCACAGAGAGGAAAGTGCTGGCGGCAGCGATGGGCGCCTTCATGGTAGTGGCGGCGATAGGATGCTCCGGCGGGCCCGCAAGGCCGGGCGGCGGCGAGGAGTCGGGGACCCTCCTGGGGCGGGACGAGACCTACGACCAGGTCCGCAACGGTGCGCGGCTGATCCTGCGCTACGACCAGGCGGCGCAGGCATTCGTCGGCACGGTGGAGAACACCACGGCCGCGACCCTGGAGCAGGTGCGGGTCGAGGTGCACCTGTCGAACGGGGTCGAGCTCGGCCCGACGGAGCCGCGGGACCTGGCGGCCGGAGCGACCATGGACGTTCGGCTGGATGCGCCGGGGCAGAGCTTCACCGGCTGGTCCCCGCACGCGGAGGTCGGCCCTCAGTCCGGCGGCGAGCACGGCCCCGGCGGCGAAGGGGGCGGTGAGAACGGCTCCGGCGGTGGCGAAGGCGGTGGCGAGCACGGCCCCGGCGGCGAACGCGGGGGAGGCTGACCCCCCGCCGGGCGCAACCGATCCACCGGTCCACGCGGACGCGGCGCTCACCGGGGGCGCCGCGTCCGTTCTTGTGTGCGGCAGTACGGACAAGCGCCCTGACGCGTTGGGCGTTCGTTCATCCGGGTATGCCAGCGGCCTCATCCACGTCTCGCCTGCGCACGGCCGTCACCCCGACAGCACGCGCCGCACCTCGTCCACCGCCAGCGCCGCGGCGATCGCCTCGCCGACCGGGATCTGGTCGTCGAACGACCTGCGAGCGTGGGTCGACAGTTCAGTCCTGGAGGAGCCGGGCCATCATGTGGCGGACATGGTCCTGGCCGCCGAAGAACACCGCCAGGACATGCACCGTCTTGCGTGACTCGCAGATATCGAACCAGTAGATCGCACGTCCGATGGCGAGATGCCGCAACCCGGGCAGGATGTCGTCGTGGCGTTCGCCCCGACAGGGAGCGGTCAGGATGCGTTCCGCAGCCGCGCGAATCTCGATGATCCGAGCCTCGGCGTGGTCGAGCGCGCTCTCAAGGCTCTCGCCGAAGTCGAGGTAACTGCGCAGGAGGTGATCGAATGTCAGTCCGAAATCGAGTTCGGCATCAGCCGCGAACTCAAGACGGAAGGCCATGCGCGCGGCGTCTGTCGGCAAACATGCTGCCGAGCCGCGTGTCCATGCGCTCGGCACTCACAGCTTCGTTCTTGCGGCGGCGGGACAGCAACTCGCGTAGCGCCGCGGTTTCCAGCTCTTCGGCGTCCAGTCGCTGCCGCAGCAGGTCGACGCCTTGCTGCAGGACCGCGCTGACGCTCGAGTAGCGCCCAGCCTCGACCAGCGTCCGCGCGAACGCGTACTGCTCGTCGCTCATCGATATCGAGGACTTCACCGCCACGCGACCAGAGTACTACTCAGTAGCACCACCGTCAACGGCAGGGGGCGCTGGGGACGCTGCGGCTCACTTGAGGGGTCGTCGCGCGGGCGATAGAGCGTCGTCGGCACGGTCTGCAGTGGATGAGACTCCCGCTTACCCGCAGATTCCCTACGGTCAGGCCGACTTCCGGCGCATCCGTCTGAGGCGATGGCTGCACGTCGACAAGACCCGCTTCCTGCGGCGGCTGGAACAGGAGCACTACGCCTTCCTGATCCGCCCGCGGCGGTTCGGCAAGTCGCTGTGGGTGTCGCTGCTGGAAAACTACTACGACCGCTTCTGGGCCGGCGACTTCGACGCCACCTTTGCCGGCACCGACATCGGGGGACCCGACCTTCTGGTTCGAGCAGTTGCTGATGGCGATGGCCAACGAGGGCGAGTGGCGGCCGGTGCTGGAGTTCCTGAGCGAGGCGATCGCGTCGCAGACGGGGATCCGCGACTACAGCGTCGAGGTTCGGCATCGTGATCGGGAGCTGCGCGACCGACGGGCCGAGGTTCCACGGGCCGACTCGACCGGTTGGTCCCGGCCCTACAGGCCTATACTGCCCTCCAGGGTCAGTACGGGAGGGGCGTCGGCAGGGCCGATGCGCCGTTCCCCGGTCAGGCTCACGGTGAGCCCGCCTCGCACGAAGCGGGTGCCGAGGCGGTAGCTGCTGACCTCGTCACCCTCCACGGTCGCGCTGGCGATCGGCGTCAGCACACCCTGCTCGCCGAACACCGGGACACCGTAGGAGATCTCCACCGCCATCCGCCCGTCGGCGGTGGAGCCGCCGGCTTCGGCATCAGCGGGAAGGGCGCCGGCCCACACCTGCTGTACGCCGCTGCCGGTCCGCCCCCACTCGGGCTGCACCTGCAGCGACAGGCCGTGTCCGCCGCCCCCCGGCGCCAGCCGGATCACCCCGCCGATACCCCAATCGCGCAGGTCCGCCACGTGGTGCGCGACCAGCGCGCGGCCCCGGATTTCCAGGCTCAGTCCCAGCGGCTGGTAGCGGTAGCGCAACGCGCCGCCCCCTTCCACGCCGCCGCCTGTCAGCCCGTCGCCGCTGTCGCGGCGGAGGCCCAGCTCGACCGACTGGTGCAGCCGCCCGCCGTCGCCCAGCGCCTGGTCGTGGCTTCCCTCCAACAGGACGCGCAGGGTCACGACGTGCACGGCCAGAGGGTCGACCAGCTTGTTGCCGGCATGGTTGGCGGCCGCCGCGAGCGCCTCCGCCTTCACCGCCACGCTGGTTTCGCCGCCGGGGATCAACTCTGCCGTCGCCAACGTGTCGCTGCCGCCGCCTGCCAGCATCAGATGCCGTAGAGCGCTGCGCGACGGCTCCGCGTCGGCGTCCTTGATCTCGACGGCGCCCCAGCTCGCCCCTGCGACGCCCCAGAGCTTCAGATCGGAACTGCCATAGCGCAGGTACGGGTGCGCCCCCAGCAGGCGGCCGACGTAGGTGCCGTCCATCGATGTCCCGCCGGTCGTGTCGGTGTAGGTGAACGCCCCGTCCGCCCAGGAGAGCGCCAGCCCCACGACCAGATCCTGGGACGGACGGACGGACAGCCCGGTGTGCGCCATGAACAGGTCACCGGACCAGCGAACGCCCTCCTCGCCGGCCTCCGGGCGTCCGCTCACGCTGCGGAAGTCGCTGGAGCCCCAGGCAGCCAGCGTTGTCTGCGAGGGGCCACCGGCGGCGCCGTTGTCGGCATCCGCACGCGCGTCGTCAGCCGCCGCGATGGACAACGGGACCGCGAAGGTGGCGCCGTCCACCACGGATCGCAGCGCGTCCTCGATGGCATACACTCCCGGTCGCCCGCCGAACGGAGTCGGCAGGTGACCCGCGGCGCCGGCCGGCGTGGCCGATTCCATGCCGGCCCGCACCGCCAGCCGCGTGCCGTCGGCGAGTGCCCGCGTCAACTCCGGCAGCAAAGCGTCGTTGACGCGTTCCATACGGAGCGCCGCGGCGGCTCTCACGTGCACCCTCACGGTGTCGGTGTCACGGCCCCCGGCGCCGTCGGCGACCCTCAGCGCGAATTCCAGAACCGCCGGGGCCGACGGCGCCGTGAAGGTCGTCCGCGCCGCCGTGGGGTCGCTCAGTGTCACGGGCGGGCCGCTGCGCTGCGTCCACGCATGCGTCAGCGCGTCGCCGTCCGGATCGGTGCTGCCGCTGCCGTCCAACGTCACCGTGGCGCCGTCGGCGACCGTCTGGTCCGGGCCGGCATCTGCGACCGGCGCCCGGTTGCCCGGCACCGGCTCCGTGGTGGCGAGAACCGACTCTGACCACGGTCCTTGCCCCTCCGGGGTGTACGCCTGGACGTCGATGAGGTATTCGGCGGCCGGAGTCAGGCCGCTGATCGTCACGAACTGTTCCGTCGTTTCGACGATGGAGGCATCAGGAGCCGGCGGCGAGTCCGAGGAGTGCGCGTTCGGTACCCGGATGCGCACGCGGTAGCCGGTCACGGGCGGCTGGTCGGTATACGGCCAGCTCCAGCTCAACGTCAGGGTCGTGGGCGTAGCACCCGTTACGGTCAGGTCTCCCGGAGCGCGCGTGGGCGGGTCCACGTCGATCACGTGGATGATCACGTCGATGCCGACGCTGGTCGTGCCGTCGGTTACGGTCACCCGTACGCGATGGCTGGGTGCAGCCTCGTAGTCGAGCGCGGTGCCGCTGGCGACCGTGATCTGCCCGGTCGCGCCGTCGATGGTGAAGCTGTCCGCTTCGACCCCATCGAACCCGTACGTCAGCGGATCGCCGTCAGGATCGGATGCCGTGACCGGGGATCCGATCGGCGTGCCGGCGGCGCTGTTCTCCGCCACCGAGCGCGAGGTACTGCTCCCCTCGTCGAACCCCGGTGCGTGGTTGGCCGGCGGCGGGGCGCCGGCCGCCACGGTGATGGTGGCCGTGGCGATCGCCGAGTACGCATCCGACTGGTCGCTCAACTGGAACTCGAACGTCGCATCGCCCACGTAGTCCGCCGCCGGCGTGAACGTCAGCCTCATCGCCCCCAGGTCCGCGGACGCTATCTCGTCCCCGCCGCTCACCGCATTCCCGTCCAGCGTCAGCGTCCCGCCCGCCGCCGGCACGCTCATCACCTTCACCTGCTTCATGCTGTCTCCGCTGTCCGGGTCACTGAACACTCCCGTGAAGTCCTCAGCCGTCAGCCGCAACGGCTGGTCCTTCACCGTGCTCAGACGCAGCGCCCCCGCCGTCGGCGCGCCGTTCAGGTCGTCGTCCACGATCGTCCCCACCGCAGTCCTGGCGCCGATCGCCACTCCGGCGGGGACAGTGGTCCCGGTAATGGTGACCGCGAACGTCTCGTCGCCCTCGGTCGTGGTGTCACCCGTCGTCGTCACCGAGAAACTCGCTTCGGTTTGGCTTGCCGTTATCGTCACGCTGCCGGCCGTCACCGCGGTGTAGTCGGTGCCAGCGGTGGCCTGGTTGGCTCCGGGGGTGTCGTCGTCGCCGGTCGACCAGCCCAGCACTACGTTTGAGGCCACCGCCGCAGACAGCTTCGCCTTGAACGTTACCAC
>JAPOQV010000306.1 GCA_026710565.1 Spirochaetaceae bacterium
CGGCGTGTCACCCGCCAGGGTCGCAGCGAAGCGCAGAACGCGCGTAGCGCGTTGACACGCCGGCCGTCCCGTAGCTACCCCACCTCTCGCGGAACCTGCCGATCACTCTCACCCCGGACCCACACCTGATTGAGGAGAGCCTTGAGTCTGCCATCAATGGATTGGAACATCGGGGACTCGACCGCGTTCGCAGCCATGGTGCGGACGGCTTCGCGCGTACGGTTGCCTTGTCCGTGCTGGCGGCCAACCTGCACCGCATCGGGTTGCTCCTACAGAAGCAGGAGCGCAAACGACGACGGCGCGTCGCCTGACCAACCGGTCTTCGTGACCGGGGCGGGTGCCTGGCCGTCGAAAGACGGCGCGGTCCTACTGTCCTTGGAAAACAGGACATCCGGGCTGACTTGCCGACATTCTCTGCCCGTAGCTCGTCAGACGCCTTCGTCGCGGCCGGATCGGCCTCGACATCACGCCCAGAATGGCACGAATTGGCGCAGATTTCCTTCCGAAACAAGAGTTTTCTGGCTGACACTAGTCAGGCAGAATCGTCGCCGACTTCATTGTGAACGAGTGCTCAAAGATATTGTTACTGAGGCAGAACACCAGCTCGGCTCCGTCTACGGGCTGTTGCAGCAGGTGTTCATCGATCTGCGCGATGTATTGAGCCTGGTACTCCCCCAGCCAATCATCAAAGTGAAGCATGGTGAAGATCATGCGACGTGCCCGGCGCTCCGGATCGGCCGCATCAAGCTGTTTAACGGCGGCAGCGAGCGTGACTCTCAGCTTCCTGAGAAAACCGTTGTCAACATTTGGCCTCGTGCGGCCGACGACGAAGGCGCCGCGGCGCATGCGGCTTCGCTTTTTGGCCTCGTCCTCGGAAATATTGAGCGTCTTGACCTCGCAGAAGACAGACCGACCTACTTGGGACGCACCAAGGTCCGGCGTCTTCTTCTTGCTCCTGCACTTGATGAAGTGAACTCCTGTGCAGCCGATGCTCTGCAAGAAACCGAATGCCCTAGCTTCGCTGCGGAGGATGTCGAAGAGTGCCTGCCAGCCGCGTCCGCTCTCGCGCTCTTGCGACACCAGAAGCGGGGCGGCCCTTTGACTGAGATCCTGCCACGCCGTATCATCCAGCGCGTCGAGTAAGCGCTCAAGCCCACGGAAGGCGTTCAGCTTGCTCGTGGAGTTCTCGAGCCCCTCCTCGAAGTCCTGAAAATACGCATCCGGATGAGAGGGTTCGTCCAGCATGTCCTTGAGTTCGTAGACACGCGGCAATTCGTTGCGGAAAGAAGATTTCATGCCGTCTCCCTCGTGGTGAAGCGCTCAAAGGGCTTCCGCAGGCGTAGTGCGGGTGTCCCGAGCGTCGCCGGCCCGGCCCTCACCGGCCGGGGACCAGACCAGATGCACGCCCTGCGGCCGTCGCTGCATGCAGAGTTCCCCGCACTCGAGGCACGTAGACGGGTCTGGCCGCCGTCATGGTTGCCACGCTCGCCGCCCGGTTCTGAGCCCTTAGATCACGATGCGTTCGATCTCGTCGACCGTCACCGTGTCCGCCGTCCGGTCGTAGAGCTTCGTCGTCTTCGGCGACGCGTGCACTGCGATCCGCTGCGCGTGCTCGAGCGTCCCACCGTTCGACAAGTACGCGGTGATCCCCGTCGCCCGGAACGTGTGGCAGCAGGTCGACG
>JAPOQV010000307.1 GCA_026710565.1 Spirochaetaceae bacterium
CGGCGGCACCGGCGCGCCCGCTACGGTCACGCTGCCGGCCGGGGCGGCAGTCGGCGATCGCATTGCCGTGACCCGCAGCGAGCCGGGCACGGCACCGGCGGTCACCCTGGGCGGCACGCCGACGGTTCCGCGCGGCTTCGACGCGTGTGCAGGCAGCGGTCAGTGGCGCGCCGCTGCTGCTGGTGGCGGCACCGGCGGCGCCCGGCGGGTTGGCCGCGGTGCCGGGCCATGAGAGCCTCGTCCTGAGCTGGGCCGATCCCGGCGACGACAGCATCACCGGCTACGAGGCGCGGCTGCGCGGCGGCGGCGGCAGTTGGAGCGGCTGGACAGCGCTCGCCGGCAGCGGCGCCGCAACGGTGCGCCATCGGTTGACCATGCTGACCAACGGCGTGGCCTACGACGTGCAACTCCGCGCCCGCAACGCGGCCGGCGCCGGGGCAGCGAGCGTGGCGGTGAACGCGAAGCCGCTGGCCGGCATCTGCGAGCGCACGCCGGCGGTGCGCGCCGCCATCGTGGCGAAGATCGACGCGGCTGCCGGGTGCGCGGGCGTCACCGCCGAGCACCTGGCGGGGATGGGCGGCACCCTCGACCTGCGCCATCTGGCGCTGGCAACCCTGCGATTCGACGACTTCGCCGGCCTTTCCGCGCTCACGGCCCTGCACCTGCAGGGCAACCGGCTGAGCGCGCTGCCGGCACGCCTGTTCGCCGACCTGGGTGCGCTGACCACGCTGCGCCTGGACGACAACGAACTGACCGCGCTGCCGGCCGGCGCGTACCGGGGCCTGGACGCGTTGACCACGCTGAACTTGAGCGGCAACCGGCTGAGCGCTTGGCCGGCCGACGGGTTCGCCGCGCTGGGTGCGCTGACGACGCTGCGCCTGGACGACAACGAGCTGACCGCGCTGCCGGCCGGCGCGTTCGCAGGGCTGGACGGGCTGACCGCGCTGCGCCTGGACGGCAATCCCGGCGCACCATTCACGCTGACGCTGTCGTTGCTGCAGGAAGGGGCGGACCGGTTCCGCGTGTGGGTGGCCGAGGGCGTGCCGTTCGCCGTCCGCGTCGACTTCAGCGCGGCCGGCGGCACTCCTCCGACGGGCACGTTCACGGTGGCCGCCGGCGGCGTATACAGCGACCTGGTGACCGTGACCGCCGACACCCCGGACACCGAGCCCGTGGTCACTCTGGGCACCGCGCCGGCGACGCCACCCGGCTTCGCGGGGCTGCAGGTCGCCAGCCGCGCGCCGCCGGCGCCGCCTCCGTTGCCGGCGTTGCCGGCGGCGCCGGCCGGCGTGGCGGCTACCGCCGGCGACGGCACGATCACCGTGACGTGGACCGACCCGGACGATGCCTCGATCAGTGGATACGAGGTGCGTCGCCGCGAGCAGAACGCGGGCGCGTGGGGAAACTGGGCGGACATCGACGGCAGCGGGGCGGCCACGGCTCGCCACCGTCTGACCGGGCTGACCAATGGTACGACCTACGAGGTGCAACTCCGCGCGCGCAACGCGGCCGGCGCAGGGGCGGAGAGCGCGATCGTGCAAGCCACCCCGCGGGCAGGCATCTGCGGGCGCACCGCGGCGGTCCAAGTGTTCATTCTCGCCAACGTCCCCGGCGTCACCGACTGTGCGGACGTCACCGCCGCGCACCTGGCCGCTATCAATCCCAGCCCCGGCCCTGCCTTTGGCGTGTCCCTGCGGGTGGGCGATCTCGACGGGCTCACCGCACTGACGAAGGTCGCCTTCACCGGGCTCGGCGTGCGATCGCTGCCCGCCGGCCTGTTCGCCGATCTCGGCGCGGTCGCGGGACTCTCCCTGCCATAGACCTCGCCCTCGGCCCTGCCC
>JAPOQV010000308.1 GCA_026710565.1 Spirochaetaceae bacterium
GGTCGCCGCCGGGGAGGTGGTCGGCCGCCGTGACGTGGAGCTGCACGCGCCGGCCGATGTCATCGAACTGCGGCAGGAAATGGAGCGCTCCGCGATCGCCTGAAGCGGGCCGGGGCATCGGCAAGACATGCAGGCCGTGGAGACCGCGGCGCGATTCTATCTGGATACTTGGCGGCTGAGCGGCGTGATCGGCACTCCGGAGCTGCCCGAGTACGTGGAGCCGCCGCCGTGGACGATGAACGACTGGCCGGCGGGTTCCGAATAGCGTCCGCGGTCATGGAACGGCACGGGGTTCTGACCGGCGTCGCGCCGAGCCGTGGGCGGTGTGCGGCGCGGCCGGCGCCTGGCGCCACTTGACGCGGTGACGACCCGGTGGACGGGGTGAGCGGCCGAGCGGACGTGATCTCGGCCGGGGTGCTGGTCGCCGACACCTTCTGTGGTCCGCTCGACCGGCTCCCGGAGGCTGGTGAGCTCCTCGCCAGCTTCCGGCGCGTCGGCGGGGCGTCGCGCATCGGAGCTCCATGGCTCCACGTGAGGCGGAGCATCGCCTGGATGGTGCGCTGCATCCGCACCTGCTCTGGGACCAGGGATGCCGGCGGGCTCACGGCGGACTTCGTGCGAAAGCCGTCGAGCACGACGGGGCGACCTCGCCGCATCGCTGCGCTGGTGAGCCGTCCGCGGCGCCCGCTGGCCAGCGGGATGCCGCGTGGCAGGCGGGCGTAAGCCCGCGCTACGCCACCGCGCCGGAACGGTTCGCCCATTTGATCCGCGCGTTGCATGCCCATGCCGGGCAGCGGGTGGCGGTGCTGGTGGACGAGTACGACAAGCCGATCCTGGACGCGCTGGTGGAGAAGCCGGAGGTGGCGTGCGCCAACCGCGACTACCTGCGCGGCCTCTATGGTGTGATCAAGGACTCGGACGCGCACGTACGGTTCACGTTCCTGATCGGCATCAGCAAGTTCTCGAAGGTGAGCCTCTTTTCCCAGTTGAACAACCTCACCGACCTGACGCTGGATCCGGTCTATTCGTCGATCTGCGGATACACCGAGCGGGACCTGGAGACGGTGTTCGCGCCGGAGCTGGCCGGGCTGGACCGGGAGCGGGTGCGGGAGTGGTACAACGGCTATGGCTGGCTGGGCGACGAGAAGGTGTACAACCCGTACGACGTGCTGCTGCTGCTGCGCCGCCGCAGGTTCGCCGCGCACTGGTTCGAGACGGGGACGCCGGCGTTCCTGGTGGACACGCTGTTCGAGCGGCGGGTGTCCACGGTGTCGCTGGACCCGACGGTGAGCACCGAGGAACTGCTGTCGACCTTCGACGTGGAGGAGATCGGCACGGAGGCGCTGCTGTTCCAGGCCGGCTACCTGACCATCACGGGGGAAGAGGAGTTGGGCGGGGAAGCGCTGTACCGGCTGGGCTATCCGAACCGCGAGGTGCGCCAGAGCCTGAACCGGGTGCTGTTGCGCCGGTTGGTGCAGGACGCGGCGCGGCAGACGGCGAACAGCATGCGCCTGGCGCGGCTGCTGGAGGCGGTCGATTGCGAAGGCCTGAGAGATCTGTTCCATGCCTTCTACGCGAGCATCCCGTACCAATGGCACACCACCAACGACATCGCGAACTACGAAGGCTTCTACGCGAGCGTGTTCTACTCGTACTTCGCGGCACTGGGGTACAAGATCGTGGTGGAGGAGTCGAGCAGCCACGGACGGCTCGACATGGCGGTGCGTGCCGGCGGGCAGGTGTACCTGTTCGAGTTCAAGGTGATGGAGCTGGCGCCGCCGGGGTCTGCGCTGGCGCAGTTGCGGGAGCGGGACTACGCGGCCAAGTACCGGGGCGGAGGCGAGCCGATCCACCTGATCGGGGTGGAGTTCAGCCGCGAGACGCGCAACGTGACCGCGTTCGAGGTGGCCGCCGGCTGACGGCACCCGCACGTCGCTGACAGATCGCGAACGATGCCTGCTGCGTCTCGCGCAGCTTCGCATCCAGCTCGTCGAGCCCGGTACACTCCAGGGCGGTCGCCAGCTTCCGGCGCATCGGTTCCGGGGCGTCGCGGACCGGAGCCCCCCGGCTCCACGTGAGGCGCAGCATCGCCTGAATGCTGAGCAGCATTCGCACGGCGCCGGCGAGGAAGCTCGCCTCCTCTTCAGGGATGAGGCCCGCGACTCGCTGGCCTACGGCGATCAGCCGGCCCTGATCGTGGAGCTGGTCGACTGGGCGCGCGCCTGCGGCTTCGAGGTTGTCTGCACCAAGTCGGCGATCGAGATGGCCGCGGTGGCAAACGCGACGGGGCTGCGTCCGGCGTCCGGCGGGCTGCGCTTCCCGCTGTGCGGGAGCCACGCGCTGGCCGAGACGCTGAAACCGGCCGGCGACGCACGACTGCGGCATACGCAGGGGCGTGGCGCACATCTGCGAAATCGAGATCCGGACCCTCGATGCGGGGCCTCGGCAGCGTCCTCGGTCGCGCCGCCAGAACCGCGCGTCCGGCCTGCGTGCCCGCCTTCGGCGCCGAGGCGCGGGTACCGCCGGTGCGGTGAGTCCGCTTCGGCGCCGAAGTGACTCGACGGTCCCGGCCGCGCTGCGAATTCGCGGGCGAACGGACGGCACCGGCCGGAGGCGCGGATCGTTGCGCCGGGGAAATGTCGCCTTGAAAATGTGCCTGACGGCGACTTCGGCGCGGAAGTCGTGGAAGCGGCGTGCATCGCCGAGGGATTCGGCGCCGACGTGGTGGCGCCGCTGAGGCTTGCCTTGCGCTTCGGCGCCGGAGTCCGGCCGGGACCCGCCGGAGCGCGACGGGTGCGTGGTCGGCGCGGGTTGTGGCGGTCGAGTCCCTCCCGGA
>JAPOQV010000309.1 GCA_026710565.1 Spirochaetaceae bacterium
ATGATGGTGGTGCGATTCTGCACGACTACCCGATCGAGCCGCGAATCGACTGAATCGACCGGCGTGGAAAAACCCGTCGCCTTGCGGCGCGCCCGAGGGTGCGTCTCTGGGGTGACACGACCGCGTTCGGGCCTTCTAAGCTTGCGAAGGCGTGGTGACGGGTGCAGGACATCGTTTTGATTTCTCGGGGTTTTCGGGTGCGGTGAGCGCTCAAGCCGCGGATCGACGTTCATCAGGGGCGGGCGGTGCGGTAGGCCCAGAAATCCTCGTAGAGTCCGCTGAGGTTGCAGCAGCGCAAGGCGGCGATGGCATTGGCGCCCTGAACGGTCCAGTGCATTCCCGAGCGCTTTAGGCGTGTGCCGATCGCGGTCTTGCACCCAGACTCTACAACGCCGGAAGCGACGCACAGCCCTTGGGCGCGGAAGGCGGCGTATTGCATGCGCTCGCAATTGCGCTCGATGTAAGCGGCGCACTGGGCGGCCTGCTCGCAGTCGTCGGCGTGGGAGCGCAGGACGGCGAGCACATCGTTGAGGCAGCCGTCGTCGAGTTCGTCGCAACGCACGTCGGCCCACAGCCGGGCTCGTTCGGCATCGTCGGGGTAGAGCGCCTTGGAAACGTCGTGCAGATGCTGCTTGGTGTGGAACAGGTCCACGATCTGGATTGCGCCCGGGTAGTCCATGGCCGCGAGATTCCAGATCCATGGCGCTCCGTCGCCGAGCACGACGCGCCGCTCGGCTCGCGGGAAGCCGCGCCGCTCGGCCTCGCGCCGGACGCGGCGGGCGAAGGGGGACGGTTCCGGGTCGGTGTCGCGGCTGGCGGCACTCTCGATCGCGGCCGAGTAGGAGGCCGAGCCGGGATCGCGCGTCGGGCGGCCCGTCCGGGGGTGGCGGGACTCGGCCGTCCAGACCACGACGAGCTTGGCCTCGCGGGTCTTGGCCGACCCGTCGGGCTGCTTGCCGACGCGCCCGAGCGTCTCGCTGGAGCGCACGGGCAGGCCGGTGCCATCCAGGCCCAGGTACATGGTCGGGGCGGGCGGGTCCTCGGCGGGCAGGGCACCGGCGCGCTCGGCGGCGGCGATCTCGCGCCCGAGCGCCTCGGCGCAGCGCTCGACCTGCTTGGTCTGCACGCGCACGCCGGCGAGTTGGTCCAGCAGGGCGGAGGACTCGGCGAAGCTGACCAGGGCGGCGGCCGAGCCGGTCATGCGCAGCACGCCGGGCGAGAAGGAGGAGCCGAGCAGTCCCAGAGCGGCGTCGCGGGGGTAGCCGCCGTGGCCGCAGGCGCGGCAGTGGTAGTAGGCGCGCTGGAGGGTCAGCGGGCCGAGCACGGTTTCGAACGTCTTGGGGTGCCGGCCGGCATAGCGTGCCGGCTGGCGGCAGTCGGGGCAGGGCCGGCAGGGGCCGCAGTGGTCGGAGAGGTCAGCGTCGAGGCGCTGCTCGACGGCACGGGCGGCGAGATGCAGGGCGCTGCGGCGCACAGCGGTTTCGACGGCCTCGAAATCGATGCGGTCGTGGGGGCGGTACAGGTACCCCCCCAGGACCGCCACCGCCCGCACCGCCAGCCCCAAGTTGTCCGGCGCGCCCAACTGGCGCTTGGCGACGAAGTGCCGCAGCACCCGCAACTGCATCTGCGTGAAGAACACCGTCGCCGGCAATTCCGGCGTCTCCCGCCCCAACA
>JAPOQV010000310.1 GCA_026710565.1 Spirochaetaceae bacterium
CCGAGGCGGCGGCGCGACAGCCCCCCGCGGCGGGAGCGCCTGCCGGATGGGCCAGCGGCAACTGCGGCGCGGCGGCCGGCAGCGCCCCTCCGTGCCGGGTGCCCACCGCCTCCAGCCCGCGCGCCCGCTCGTTGACCTCCGCCGGCGCCGGGGCGTAGTTGAAGGTCGCGTCGGCGCCCGGCCCCGCGGCCAGGATGCCGGAGTTGAACACGGAGGCCAGGATCACGCTGATGCCGCGCTCCGCGCACTCCGGCATCAGCTCCGGCAGCGCGGTCTGGTCCAGCAGCGTGTAGCGGCCGGCCAGCATGAAGCAGTCGAAGTCGCCGGCGCGCGCGAACTCCAGCAGCATCTGCCACTGGTTCATGCCAAGCCCGATCGCGCCCACCGTGCCGGCGGCGCGCAACTCCTCCAGGGCCGGATAGGCGCCCTCCATCACCTCCCGGAAGTGGTTGCCGGTGGCGCGCTGCGGGTCGCCCTCCGGATCGTCCGGCGCCCAGTCCGGGTCGTGGATGAGGGCGATGTCGACGCGGTCGGTGCGCAGCCGCGCGCAACTCTCCTCCAGCGAGCGCAGCACCCCGTCGCGCGAGAAGTCGCAGATCACGTCCACGTCGGCCCGCCCCGTGCGTCCGGGCTTCGCCGGGTCGAGCAGGAAGCCGACCTTGGTGGAGATGGTGAGCTGGTCGCGGGGCAGGCCCGCAAGCGCCTCTCCCAGCCGCTGTTCGGACAGGCCCTTGCCGTACCGGGGGGCGGTGTCGAAGTAGCGCAGACCGGCCTCCCACGCGGCGGCTACCGCCCCCGCGGCGGCCTTGTCGGCGGCCTTGGTGCGCAGAGCTGCCAGCGGAGCGCCGCCCAGTCCCATGCGAGTGACGGTGACGCCGGTGTTGCCGATACGGACGCGCTCGGTAGCGAGCACGGTAGCATGATAGCACAGCTCCGCCCGGCGCTGGCGACGGACCGCCGTTCCGGGCTACCGTCCCGCCGAGGTGCATCGATGTTTCAACTGATCAGAACCCTCAGCGCCAGCCACCTGCTGGCCCGCCAGCTCCCGGTCGCCGGCGTCGCCTTCCTGACCGCGACGCTGTTCTACAAGTTCGGGAATTTCGCGCTGGAGTGCGCGGCCTTCCTGGCCACCTGGTTCGTGCTGGACGCGATCGTGCAGGGCGCCGTGCGCCTGTTCGCGCCGGCGGAGGCGCAGGCCGCCGCGCCCCTGAATTCCGACTGACTCAGAGACCGACCGCGGTCCGCAGGAACCCCGGCAGCGCGGCCAGCGCCTCCGGCGGAATCGTGTGGCCGCCCATGAACGGGCGGAAGTCCACCCGCAGGCCGGCCGCCGTGAGGGTGTCGCGCACCATCTCCGCGCCCTCGTACGGCAGCACCGGGTCCATGCGCCCGTGCGTCTGCAGCACCGGCCGCCCGGCCAGCGCCGCGGCCTGCCGGCCCCAGCGGGCAAGGTCCAGCGGCGCGCCCGACAGCAGGCAGAGCCCGGCCCAACCCTCCCCTGACCGGAACGCGCACTCGCAGGCCACCATCGCCCCCTGCGAGAAGCCGCCCAGCACCACCCGCTCCGGCTCAAGCCCCAGCCGCCCGGCGCACGCCGTGACCGCCTCGCGCAGCGCCGCGGCGGCCTCGGCCGAGCCCGGCGGCACCCGCCGCGCGAGCTCGCCGGCGTCGAGCGGCGCGCCGCTCGCAAGCCGGCTCAGGTCGAGCGGCCACCACGCCCGCCCGCCCGGCATGCCCTCGTCTTCCAGCGACCGCGGCGCCGCCGGAAAGAGCAGCGCCAGCGACTCCGTCCCGGGGGCGGCAAGGATCTCCGCGCCCAGCGGCACCAGGTCGTCGCCCGGAGCGCCGAACCCGTGGCAGAAGACGCCCAGTCCTTGCGCGCCGCCCCCGGGCGGCGCGAACAACACGCAGTCCAGGCCGCCCAGCGTGAGCGGCCGCGGCATCAGGAGCATCGGCCGATGGTAGCGCGAACCCTGGAAGAGATGCGCGCGTCCGGGATGGACGTGCTGGTCGGCGCCTCGCCGGCGACGCTCGCCGACCTGGCCGGCTACCGCAACTGGATCGATCCCCTGTTCCGGGAATACATGATGCGCCCCGGCGGATCGTCGGCGACCGAGCAGGCGCTGGCCGTGCTGTCCGCCGAGGGCGAGGTGACCCTGCTGGTCTCGGCCGAGATGGCAGCCAACGCCAGCGGCACCGGCGCCGACCGGATCGTCGTGTGGGGATCGGCCGAGGGAGCCCCCCGCGACCTGCCGGCCGGGTTCGAGAAGGTGGCCGAGGCCTTCGGCCGACCGCGCCACGCGACGCGGACCGAAGCCCTCCTTGCCCTGCTGGACGGCGCCGGCGCCGCGGCCCGCATCGGCGCCGAGCGCGAGGCGCTGGCCGCCGCCACCTGGGAGGCGCTGGCAGGCGGCGGCCGCCGCGCCGGCGACTGCACCAACCTGCTGCGGCTCGGCCGCATGGTGAAGTCGGAACCGCAGATCGCCATGCTGCAGCGCGCCGCCGAGGCGGCGGAGTACGCCGCCGCCGAGGCGCTGGCGCTGGCGTGCGTGGGGTCGAGCTGGCGCGAGCTCACCGACCTCTACCGGATGAAGCTGGCCGAGCACGGCGCCGACCTCGACCACTTCTCCGGCAGCCCCACCGGCTTCGGCCTGGCGACCGAGGCCGAGTACCGCCTGCCCGAGCGCGGCTCGATGTACTTCGACCACGGCTGCCGGCTGCGCTCCTGGTTCTCGGACACCGGCCACACCATCGCCTTCGGCCCGCCCGACGACGCCTGCCGGCAGCGGCAGGCGGCCGTGCGCGACGCGGTCGCCGCCGGCGCCGAGCAGCTTGCCCCCGGCAAGCCGGCCTCCGCGGCGGCGGAGGCGATGCGGCAGGCACTGGATGCGGCCGGCCTGTCCGGCTTCCCGCACGGCCACGGGATCGGCCTGGAGGTGCGCGACTACCCGATCGTCGTCCCCGACACCGGGCTGCGCATCGCGGACGACTTCGTCAGCCGGCCGGCCGACCTGCCGCTGGAGGCGGGCATGGTGCTGAACCTGGAGTCGGCGGTCTGGGCGGCGGACGTGAGCTCCGTGCACTGCGAGCGCTCCTTCGTCATCGCCGGCGGCGGCTGCCGTCCGCTCGCCGACCAGCCGCGCGACGAGCCGCTGTCGATCTCCTCGGGCGCGTAGCCGCCTGTCGGCGAAACGATGTCAGGCGCTCACTTGACAAACTGTCGCAAATATGCGACAGCTCTCCTCACAGAATGCGCGGCGTAGACTTCTGCGGCTCATCTCTCCGCGATCTTCGCGGCTTTCCGAAGGACGTTCAGCAGGACATGGGGTACCAGATCTATCGCGTACAATGCGGATTCGATCCCAACGACTGGAGGGCGATGCCCACTGTAGGTACCGGCGTGCGGGAGCTTCGAGTACGTGGCTCGGACAGCCAGTACAGGGCCATCTACGTCACGACTATAGGCGATACAGTCCATGTCTTGCACGTATTCGTGAAGAAGTCGCAGAGAACCCCGAAGACGGACATCGAGATAGCGATGAATCGGCTCAGCGAAATAAGGAGGAAACGGCAAATGTAAGCATCACTTCCAGCTCTAACTTTCTTTACTCTCTCTCTCTTCTTCGTCTTTGATGAGGTTGAATAATTGAACATAACCAAGAAGTACTCCGACGTCTGGGAGGCAATATCCGACACACCAGCCGAAGCCGCCAACCTGAAGATCCGATCTCAGCTCATGATTGCTCTGACCGAGTACGTCAATGGAAGGGCGATCACTCAGGAGGAAGCGAGCAAACTACTCGGCGTGCCGCGTTCCCGTGTAAGCGAGCTGATCAACGGAAGAATCAGCAAGTTCAGCATTGATAAGCTTGTGAACATGGCCTCGCGGGTGAATCTGGAGACACACATCGTCGTCAAGCAGAACGGCATACCGCTGTCGATCTCGTCGGGGCAGTAGCCCCCGTGCAGCATGCGGAGACCCTCTGGTCGATCGCCCTGGCCGGCGGCAAGGGCACCCGTCTGGCCGACGCGCGCAAGCGCCTGCAGCGCGAAACCCACCCCCACCTGCCGGCCGCAGCGTGGGGCACCGCCGGGCCCAAGGCGCTGGCTTCCATGCGCGCCGGCTCCGCCGGGCCGGTCAAGCCCATGATCGAGTGGCACCTGGACATCCACGCCGCGTGCGGACGGGTGGAGCGGATGATCCTGGCCGCCGGCGCGGGCGGCGACCTGCTGCAGCACCACTTTCGCGCTGCCGGCGGGCGCTACCGCGGCATGCCGGTCGAGATCCTGATCGAGGAGCGGCCGGCCGGCACCATCGCCCCGATCGTCAAGCTGCACGCCGCCGGCCGCCTGCCCGAGCGCCCGGTCGTCTACGCCAACGCCGACAACCTGCTCGACGCCGACCTGTACGCATGCTACCGGCAGGGGCTCGAGCGCGCGGCCGCCTGCGCCATCGACGCGGCAGAGTGCGTGATCGACGTCGCCGCCCTGGTGCCGTGGGAGGAGTCGGGCGACTACGGCGCCCTGGACCTGGACGAGCCGAGCGGCCTGGTGCGCGGCTTCCGGGAGAAGGCGCCCTGGAAGCGCAACCCCTTCCTGGAACGCGGCGGCCGGCGCTGGACGCCGATCAACTCCGGGTTCTCGATCATCCCCAACCCCCGCCGCCTGTTCGCCCGCTACCTCGACGGGGCGATCGTCCGCACCTCGCAGGCCCTGGAGCGCGGCGAGCTGGACTACGCCGCCCACGAGAGCGCGGTCAAGTACGAGTCGCTCTACGAGCGGATCGCCGCCGACGGCCGCATGGTCGCCGTGCCGGCCGAAGGCTACTGGACCGACTTGGGCACCGAGGAGAAGATCCGCGCCGCCGAGGCGCGCCTGCCCCGACTGCGCTTCACGTAGGCCGTCATCCCAAGAACCGTCATCCCAAGAACTGGAACAGCGACATCATGGTGGCCAGCAGCACGACGCCGCCGCCCACCATCCATTGCATCCCGTTGAAGCGCTTGTGCATGTCTTCGAACCGCTTGTCGGTGTTCCGTTGCATGTCCTCGAACCGCGTGGCCGTGCTCTGCTGCAGGTCCTCGAAGCGCTTGTCCACGGCCTCGAAGCGCTTGTCCACGGCTTCGAAACGCGTCTCCATGCTCCGATGCAACTCTTCGAAGCGCTTGTCCACGGCCTCGAAGCGCTTATCCACGGCCTCGAAACGCGTCTCCATGCTCCGATGCAACTCTTCGAAGCGCTTGTCCACGGCCTCGAAGCGCTTGTCCACGGCCTCGAAGCGCTTGTCCACGGCCTCGAAACGCGTCTCCATGCTCCGATGCAACCATTCGAAGCGCTTGTCGACGACCTCGAACCGGGTGCAGATGAGCTCGCGTTGCAACGCGAGGGCGTCCTCCACGGGAGCCGTACGCTCCAGAACGTGCGGTCCCACGACGTCCGCCATCCACTCCGCCAAGTTGGCCCGCACGTAGCTACCGATCTGCTCGATCTCGGCGCTTCCCAACGACATCATCCAGCCCTGCCCGTAGTATACATTCCGCCTCCTGACCTCTATACGGCACGGCCGGCGGCGGCACTTCAATCCGGCGCTGCTCCGGGCGCCGATTCGTCAAGTCGGACCGCCAATGACCCGACTCTATAAGGGGTAACCGATGAGTGACCCGCAGATGCCCCCGTCTGCCCAGCCGGAAGACCAGGCGGACGGGGAGCCCGTTCAGGACGACACCTTCACCGTGCTCGACCTGCTCCTGGTCCTGGTCCGCCGCCGGCGCCTCATCGTGGCCACCACCGGCATCGCGGCGGTGCTCCTGCTCGCCTACAACCTCGCCGCGATCGCGATGGACCCGGAGTCGCCGTGGAACGTGCTGCCCACCTGGTTCACCGCCAGCGTGACGGTGTCCATCGCCGACGACGCTCCCGACTACGGCGCGGGGGCCGCCACCCTGCTCAGCCAGATCCCGGCCACCGGCGGCCTGGCCGACTTCGCCAGCCTGCTGGCTCCGGGGACCAGCACGGACGCCAGCCGCGCGCAGGAGCTGCTCGTCGGCCGGGGAATCCTGGACGCGCTCGCCCTGCAGCAGGGGTTCGTCACCGACGCGTCCGGCAGCGACGACATCGTGCTGGCGCGGGAACGGCTCGCCAGGAACCTGAACACGGAGTACCTGTTCGAGTCCGACCTGCTGGTGATCTCCTACGACCACCACTACCCCGACCAGGCCGCCGCCGGCCTGGACTTCGCCGTGCAGCGGCTCCGCGACAAGATGCATGCGCTCACGATCGAGCGGGTGCGCCGCAGGAAGGCATTTCTGGAGGAGCGCCTGGCCGCCGTCCGCCAGGACCGGACGGACGCGCAGGACGCGCTGACCGCGTTCCAGCAGGAGTTCGGCGTGGTCAACCTCACGTTCCAGTCGGAGGCCGCGATCGACAACCTGACCGCCCTCAAGACCGAGCTGTACCGCAAGGAGGTGGAGCTCCACTCGCAGATCGACCTGCTGGGCGATAACACCGCCGCCGTGGTGCGGCTGCGGAGCGAGGTCGACAAGCTGCGCACGCTCATCAGCGAGATCGAGCACGGCTTCGTCGAGTTCCAGGACTCGGCGATCCCGCTGCAGGAGCTGCCGGCGCTCGGGGTGCGCTACATGGATCTGGCGACGGAGCTGAGCGTCCACGACACGATCTACGCGTTTCTGCGCTCCCAGTACGAAAGCACCCGCATCGAGGAGAACGCCAGGGAGTCCGCCTTCCAGATCGTCGAGCCGGTCGAGGTGCCGCTCCGCAAGAGCCGCCCCGGCCGCGCCCTGATCTGCATCGTCGGCACCCTGGCCGCCTTCATGGCCTCGATCCTGGCCGCGTTCGCGGCGGAGCGCTTCAAGCGCGCCGAGTCCGATCCCGTGCAGCGCCGCCAGCTCGACGAAATCCGCCGGGAGATCGGCTTCATGCGGAGGAGAACAGGTACGCGCACATGATGAAACGCTCTCTGGCAATCCTTCCCGTCCTCTGCCTGGCCGTGTTGCAGGCGGCCTCCCAGGACGGCGCCGCTGCGCGGTCCGACGGCAGCGACAACGTGGTCGCGTTCGGCCAGCGCGTCCCGGCGCCGGCGGCGCTCCCGGACGCCCAACTGCTGGCCACGCTGCTGAGCTCTCAGCGGTACATCGTCACGCCGGGCGACCGCTACCGTCTGACGATCGCGATCCCGGAGACGGCCCGCTTCGACCTGACGGTCCAGGACGACGGCTTCCTGGAGGTCCCGTACGTCGGCAGCGTGGACACCGGCGGGAAGGAGTACTCGGCCCTGCGCGCCTCCGTCCTGGAGTCCCTGCGCAGGATCCCGGCCGACTACATCGAGTTCGAGCTGGTCCTGCCGGCGCGGTTCGAGGTATTCGTGGGCGGCGCCGTGCGCGCGCCCGGCACCATGATCGTGCACGCCATCAACCGCGTGCAGGACGCCATCCGGCTGGCCGGGGGGGTGGACGGCCACGGCAGCGTCCGCCGCATCGAGCTGGTCCGCGCCGACGGCTCCTCGCACCGCGTCGACCTGGTCCGCTACTTCGAGGTCGGCGGCGACGACTTCAACCCGCTGCTCCGTCCGAGCGACCGGATATTCGTGCCGGTGGCGGAAACCACGGTCACGATCGCCGGCAGCGTCCGCTACCCGGGCTCGTACGAGCTGCTGCCCTCCGAGGGCGTGACCTCCCTGATCGCCTGGGCGGGCGGGCTGCTGCCCGACGCCGATCCCGACAACATCGAGATCTCCGGCTACGACCAGTCCGGGGCGTTCGCCCGCAGGACGGTCGCGGTCGACAAGGCGGACCGCTTGCCGCTGCGGCACCAGGACGCGGTCATCGTCCGCGCCACCACCCGCCACAGCGACCCGGTGGTCCTCTCCGGCGCCTTCTACGGCCGCCCGCAGGACGGCGCCACGGTCATCACGGTCCCGAAGACCCCGGTGGAGGTGACCATCCCGTACTCGACCGGCCTGTCCCTGCGCCAGGCCATGGCCACCGTCGGCGGGCCGACCCCGCACGCGGCCGCGGGCGCCGGCTTCATCATCCGCGCCGACGCGGACCGGCTGTCGTTCGACGCGGCCGCGATCTGGGACGGGTCGCGTCCGGACATGCCGCTGCGCGCCAACGACCGGGTCGTCGTGCCGATCGACCGGGTGACCGTCTCCATCGCCGGGGCGATCGAGCTGCCGGGCGAGTACGAGCTGCTGCGCGGCGCCACGGTCGCCGACCTGGTCAACCAGGCCGGCGGCCCCACCCCGTACGCGAACCGCCGGCGCATGCAGGTCCGCCAGCCCGACGTGAACGGGCAGTACACCTCCATGGCGGTCACCTTCGAGGAAGGAATGCTGGTGACGCTGCGCGACAGCGCGGTCGTGCGGGTGCTGTCCAGCTTCGGCTCCGGCTCGGCGGTCGTCGTCGAGGGGGCCGTGTTCGGCACGCCCGCCGACGGCGACGGGCCGATCACCCTGCCCACCGCCCTTCCCTCCAACTCCGCGGAGCTCCGCACCGGCCTGCCCGCGCCGATCCCGGTCCGGCTGGTCCTGCCGTTCTATCCCGGCATGACCGTCTACGAAGCCCTGTACGCCGTCGGCGGCCCGACCCCGTTCGCGCGCGCCGCCGACGCCTACGTCGTCCGCGCCGGCGAGCGCATCGGGATCGACGCCGCCGCGCTCTGGGACGGCGACGGCCTGCACGGCGACCTGCCCCTGCAGCCGCGCGACCAGGTCATCGTCCCCGCCGCCGAGGTCTTCGTCACCGTGCTGGGCGAAGTCAACCGCCCCGGGATCATCCCCTTCCAGTACGGGCTGACCGTCAGCGACTACCTGCTGCGGGCCGGCGGCCCCACCCGCGAGGCCGACGTGGGCCTGGTCCACTTCGTCGACAAGGCCGGTCGCAGCCTGCGGATCGCGGCGCTCGACGCCCCCGTGAGCACCGGCGACATCCTGATCGTCGAACGGCAAGTCATCCTGCGCCTGCTGGAAGGCATCCAGCGCGTCGCCCCGATCATCAGCCTGTTCAACAACACGGCCACCGCCGTCAATACCGTCCGCGACTGGGTCGATCCCCCGTAACAGTCAAGAGCTGACAGCGCCACGGACACCATAGGCGACGACACGTGGATGACTTCCCCAAGGCCGCTCTCAAGCACCTGGAGGATGCTCGGCTTCTCAGCGACGAGCAGCGGTTCGACGGTGCCGCCTATCTTGCAGGGTACGTGGCAGAGTGTGCCTTGAAGACAGATGCTGCACCTGGACGACGCTCACGCCCGAGCCGAGAAGCTCATGAGCGAGTGGATCGAGAAGAAACCCGTTAGTTGGCGCATTCTTGTCGTCAAGGACGTGCTCGCGAAGATTCGTATCGTGCTCTGGTGTCCAAGGAAGGCGTGGGAATCCGGCAGCGATGAAATCGACCGAGAGTTGCGAAGGACGGCCACCGATTACTGGTCGCAGAGCGTCATCCAGGGACAAGATCGAAACGACCCGGACGGTGCATGGCAAGACGAAGCCTGGCAACAAGCCAAGCGCCATGAGTCCACGAACAAGCTCCGCATTCTGGAGAGACACCTGGGTAAGTCGGGATGGTTCGAAGCGCCGCCCGAGCCGCCCTGGAACGCGAAATCAAGGAATAAGACTGCGATCGTGCTGTTCTACTCGTTCAAAGGCGGAGTTGGCCGGTCGACGGCACTCGCCGCCACGGCGCTGCATTTTGCCTCCCTTGGCGGCCGCGTCGTGGTACTCGACGCGGATCTCGATGCGCCGGGCGTCGCCTCACTGCTTGCCGGCCACGACGGAGCGACCGCTCCATGGGGTATCTTGGACTACCTGCTGGAGCGCCGCGTGTGTCGGGAAATGGAGCCTCACACCGACGATTACCATCACCGATACGCAGATGCCGGAGCCCTCGTGGCGGGAGACATCCTGGTCTATCCGGCGGGCACCCTCAACGAAGCATACGTCGACAAACTGGCGCGAATCGACTATGGAAATCAGCCGGACGACTCTGCGCATCCCTTCGTCACACTATTGGAACAGATTCGCAGCGAGCACGCGCCGCGCTGGATTCTGATCGATGCCCGTGCAGGACTTGGCGAAATGTCAGGTTTCCTGACCGGTGGTCTCTGTCACCTCCACGTGCTCCTGGGTACTCTTGCGGATGCGAGTTGGCGGGGGCTGGAGCTGATCCTGGAGCGACTCGGCGGAAACCGCGTTCGCGAAGGCAAGCCGCAGGCCGAGTGTCTCACGGTCGCGTCCATGGTACCGCAATCAGATCAATCGCTGTTCGAGCAGCTCGTACAGCGGTTCACGGACCGCGCGCGCGATGCCTTCAGCGCCCACTACTACGCTGCTCCGGACGGGGCGCCGGACACACTCTGGACGCTGAACGACCTGGAGAGCGACGACGCCCCCCACGTGCCGGTCGTGCTTCCGTACGATGAGCGTCTGGCGACGTTCCGCAACCTTGATGAGGTCGCGGAATCCATCTTGCTCGGAGACTCGTACGAGGCGCTCGCCCGGCGGATATGGATCAGCGTGCCGTGAGCACTCCATCGCGGCGGCTCACCAAGCAGGACTGCGCGGCTCTGCGTGCTCAACTCACCGATCTGGGCTACGGGCAAGCGGAGGCCGAGGCGCCGGAGCTGTTGGCCCGCCGTCTGTATCCGGTGTCCGAGCACGTGCGCACCCTCGATCCGAGAGTCGTGCTCGTCGTCGGCCCGAGGGGATCCGGCAAGAGTGCGTTGTTCAGCGCGTTCTTCTCGGAGAATCGCGACGTGGCGGAAGCGATCGCGCAGTGGTCGCCAAGGACCCCCCATTCGCAGATCCGGTCCACAGAGTCGCAGTGGACCGCCGCATATCCATGCGGGACGGCCTTTCCCGACAGCCAGGCACTCGCGAATCGGGTGCGTTCGGACGAGGATGCCAAGAAAGTCTGGCATGCCATGCTCGTGCGCTCGCTCGCCGATCGTCTGGGCGAGCATCAGCGCGGGAGGCTGCAGCCTATCCTGGCGCCGATGGCCGTGGAGGTCGGCGCTATCCTCGAGGCATACGACACGATGGAGATCGGACCCACGGCCGCGCTGGATGAGCTCGAACAAGACCTGCAGCGGTCCGGGGGATGGGTATTCGTCGGCTACGATGAACTGGATACCCTTGGCGGTTTCAACTGGTCGCTGATGGCCACGATGGTACGAGGGCTGATGGCCTTCTGGTCCGACTACAGCCGCCGTTGGAAGCGGATACGCGCGAAGATCTTTCTGCGTTCGGACCTGTTCCGGCGCCATTCGGGAATGGGTACCGCGGACTTCGCCAAGCTGGCGGCGAACCGGGCCGATCTGACGTGGTCCGACGGTGCGCTGCTTGGCATGCTGGCGAAGCGCATCGCCAACACCTCCGACGGTCTTGCCGCCTACTGTCGGGGGGCGCGCCTCAAGCTGGAGCATCACGACACACTGGGCCTGATCCCGGTCGCAACAGATTCGCGGGACGCGTTTGCCCTCCTGGAACGCATCGCCGGAGAGTTCATGGGTGCCGAACGCAAGAAGGGCTTCGTGCGCAACTGGGTCCTTGCCCACCTGCGAGACGGGAACGGGCTGATCAGTCCTCGGTCCCTGGTTCGCCTGTTCGAGCAAGCGGCCGGTAAAGACGCGGCGAACGGGTCACTGACGCCGCCGCGGCTCATCCATCCCACGGCCCTTCGTCAAGCGCTCGACGACGTCTCGGACAGTCACGTGACACAGGGAATCTCCAACGAGTGGCCGTGGCTTGCGGGGGTGCGCGACCGGCTGAAAGACGACCAGCTCGTGCCCTGGGAACAGCGGAAGATCACCAGCCTGCTGGGCGCCGGCTGGGATGCCCCCTGGGGACCGCCAGACCGCTCGGACGTCCGCCCGCCAGCGGACCGGCCGGCCGACTTCGTCGACTACCTGATCGAACTCGGCATCTTTCGCCGCCGGTCGGACAACCGTGTGGACGTGCCCGATCTGTACCTGTCCGGCCTCAACCTACGTCGCAAAGGCGGCGTCAGGAGGCGCAACGGGTAAACCTGTTCCCGCCGTGTCACGCCAGACCAGAGACCAGATGCCACCGATCGGTGAGCGCTCGGTCTCAGTCAACCGGAGCAAGGCGCGATGGCGTCACCGCTTCGCAGTACGCCAGCTCCCAGCCGTGGAACACCACGACCAGCCCGGTGAAGCGCACGCCCGGAAACTGCCGCGCCAGACGCTCGTCCGCCAGGTAGCGCGCAAGCTGCGCCTTCGCGTCCCCGGCCGTCGCGGCAACCCCGGCCTCGTCGAGCGCCTCGGGACGCTGCAACGTGCTGGCCCCGCGGCCCGCGACGGGGCGCCGTCCGGGGCGGGCGGCGGACGCGGGAGACCCGCCGCCGTCACTCCGGAAGCGCGAAGGCGACCAGGCGCGGGCCGCCGCCGACG
>JAPOQV010000311.1 GCA_026710565.1 Spirochaetaceae bacterium
GCAGGGTGTCGGGGTCCAGGGCCTGGGTATCCGCCTCCCACACCATGCGCCAGCTCACCCCGTCATCCTGGTAGTCGATCACGCCGACCCGGATCGGGCTGTCGGCGGAAGCGGTGCGGCGGAACGCGGCGATCTGCTCCTGGCCGGGGTCGTCGTCCAGTGCCCCGGTCAGGAGGGCGAGCCGTTCGAGGCCGGACCCGAGCGTCGGCTGCGGCGGCGCGGAGTCGACCGGGTTCGCGGCGCCGGTGTCCGGGCCGCCTGCGCCTGTAGCGACGCTGACCGATGCGCCTCTGCCCGCGTCCGTGTCCGCCGCGCCGCCGCAGCCGGCGAGCGCGGCCGCGGCAGCGCCGACGAGCAGCCAGGCTCGCACCGTCGCCTTCCCGTTCACCTTCCCATTTTGACACGGTGGCGGAACCGCCGGCACAGTGAAGCATGAGAGCCGACAGCGGCGAGAGCCGGAACATCTTCCGGAACCTCTCGCCGCTCGATCATCGCTACTACCTGGAGAACCGGGAACCCTTCGACCGCCTGGCCGACTTTCTGAGCGAGGAGGCGGTCGTGCGCTCTTACGCGCGGGTGGAGATCGCGCTGCTGCGGCAGCTCGTCCGCATGGTGCCGGATGCCGTCCGGCCCGGTCCGGGCAGCGGTGAGGAGCTGCAGCAGGCGCTGGACGCGACCGCCGCCGCGGTCGACCCGGCGGAGGTGCACGCCGAGGAGCAGGTCACGCGTCACAACCTGCGCGCGGTCGTGCACGTACTGCAGCGGCGGCTCCCGGAATCGGTCCGCCACCTGGTGCATCTGGGAGCCACGTCGTTCGACATCCAGGACACGGCGACCGCGCTGCGCATCGGCGGAGCCGTCCGCGCGGTGGTGGTGCCGTTGCTGCTCGACCTCACCGATTGCCTGGCCGATCTCGCGGAAACGGAGGCAGCGACGCTGCAGGTGGGGCGAACGCACGGCCAGCACGCGGTGCCGATCACCTTCGGCTTCGCCGTCGCTTCGTTCGTGGCGCGCCTCGATGACGTGCTGCCTCGCATCCTGCAGGCTGCCGACGAGCTGCCCGGGAAGCTCTCCGGCGCCGTCGGCGCCTACAATGCCACCGCGCTGCTGGTCGGCGATCCTCTGGAGTTGGAGCGGCGCGTGCTGGCCGACCTGGGGTTGACGGCGGCGGCCCACGCCACCCAGATCGTACCGGCGGAGCCGCTCGTCCGGCTGCTGTTGGAGATCAACCTGGCGTTCGGAGTGCTCGCCAACCTGGCCGATGACCTGCGCAACCTGCAGCGAACGGAGATCGCGGAGGTGGCCGAGTCCTTCGACGCGTCTCAGGTGGGGTCGTCGACCATGCCCCAGAAGCGCAACCCCTGGAACAGCGAGCACGTCAAGAGCCTCTGGAAGGCATTCTCGCCGCGGGTGGGCACCTTCTTCCTGGATCAGGTCTCCGAGCACCAGCGCGACCTGACCAATTCCGCGTCGTCCCGTTTCGTCGGTGAGTACCTGGCGGGATTCACCGCCGCCGTGAACCGCACGCTGCGTATCGTCGGCTCGCTGCACGTCGACCGGCGCCGCATGGCCGACGCCGTGGGCACGGGCGGCGACGCGGTCGCGGCGGAGGCCGCCTACGTCGCGCTTGCGCGCGCCGGCGTGGCCGAAGCTCACCAGGTGGTCCGGCAGGCGGCGGGCGAGGCGCGATCCGCCGGAGGGACCGTCGCGGACGCCCTGGAGCGCGACCGTGACCGCTGGGCGCTGCTGGAACGGGTCGCGGTGGGGGCCGACGGGGCGAGCGCGGCGGAGTTGCTGCGCGATCCCGGGCGTTACTGCGGGATGGCCGCTGAGCGGGCACGGGCGGTGGCGGCCCTGCATCGCGAACGGGCGGCGCCGCTGCGACGCGCGCTCGGCGCCTGGGCCGGCTGACCGGCCATGGACACCATCCTCGTCCTCGACTTCGGCGGTCAGACCGCTCAGCTCATCTGTCGGCGGATCCGCGACGCCGGCGTGTACAGCATCATCGTCCCCGGCGACCAGCCGCTCGCAGGTGACCTGCTGCGCGACGTCAAGGGCATCGTGCTGTCCGGCTCCCCCCACTCGGTCTACGAACCGTCCGCGCCGCGGCCGGATCCCTCGTTGCAGGCGGCGGGCGTACCGATCCTGGGGATCTGCTACGGGCTGCAGCGGCTGGTCACCGACCGCGGCGGCCGGGTCGCGGCCGGGGCCACCCGAGAGTACGGGCGGTCCCGCATTTACATCCGCGAGCGCAGCCCGCTGTTCGACGGGGTCGAGGACGGTTTCGTGTCGTGGATGAGCCACAGCGACGTCATCGAACGGCCGGCCGGCATGACGACGTTGGCGGTCTCGGAGAACGGCCACCCTGCCGCGATGCAGGACGCCGCGATGCAGGACGGCGCAATGCAGGACGGCGCAATGCAGGACGGCGCAATGACGTACGGACTGCAGTTCCATCCGGAGGTCTCGCATTGCGAGTTCGGAACCCGCATCCTCTCGAATTTCGCCGCCGGGGTGTGCCGGGCACGGCGTGAATGGAACATGGATCGATTCCTGGAGGCGGCCGCCGGCCGCGTGCGGCGGCAGGTCGGCGCCGCGCCGGGGGTCACCCTGGTCCCCGGGGGGGGGCCCGCGGCCGCGTGCGGGGGGAGGTCGGCTCCGCGGCGGTTGTCACGCTGATCTCCGGCGGGGTCGACTCGGCGGTGGTGGCGGCACTGCTGCTGCGTATCCTGGAACCCGATCAGGTACACCTGCTGTACGTGGATACCGGGCTCATGCGCGACGCGGAAACCGAGGAGGTCCTGGCGATCCTGCGCGCGCTGGGCGCCACCAATCTCCACGCCGTGGACGCATCGCGGCGGTTCTTCGCGGCGCTGTCCGGAGTCACCGACCCGGAGCGCAAGCGTACGGCGGTCGGCGACGAGTTCGTCCGCGTCGCGGTGGACGAGCTCGAGCGGCTGGGCATCGCCGGCGCCTACCTCGCGCAGGGAACGCTCTACACCGACCTGATCGAGTCGGGGAAAGGGGTGGGCTCGCGCGCGGACGTGATCAAGTCGCACCACAACGTGCGGTCTCCCCTGATCGAGGCCAAGCGCAACTCCGGCGTGCTGGTGGAGCCGCTCGCGGACCTGTACAAGGACGAGGTGCGCCGGTTGGGGCGGAAGCTTGGCCTGTCTGCGCGGGTGGTCGGCCGCCATCCCTTTCCGGGGCCGGGCCTGTCGGTGCGGATTCTTGGCGAGGTGACCAGGGAGCGGTGCCGGACGCTGCGCGCCGCCGACCGTATCCTGATCGAGGAGCTGCACCGGCGCGGCCTCTACGATGCCATCTGGCAGGCGTTCTGCGTGCTGCTGCCGGTGCAGTCCGTGGGAGTCGCGGGCGACGTACGCCGCTATGGATCGGTGCTCGCGATCCGCGCCATAACGTCGGAGGACGGGATGACCGCCGATGTCTACCCCATGGCGGCCAACGACCTGCTGGAGATCGCTTCGCGCATCACCAACGCCGTCCCGGAGGTCGGACGGGTGGTGTACGACGTCTCCAGCAAGCCACCGGCCACCATCGAGTGGGAATGAACCGACCGGGATGAACCGACCGGGATGAACCGAAGGGGATGAACCGACCGGGATGAGCCTGTACCTGTTGGCCGTGACGCCGCTGACGTTCTATGCGGCGTGCGCGCTGCTTCGTGAACAGTCGCCCTGCGTCCCGATCGTTCTGTGGCGGCGGTTCCTGATCGGGGGACTGCTGGCGCTGCCGGGATTCCTGGGCGCCGGGATCGTCGCCGGCTGGTTCGGCTCCTCCTACGCACCCGCGGCGCTGTTCGCGCGGCTCACCACGACCGGGTATCTGTTGCCGGTGGGGATGGCGGCAGTTGCCGCACTGGCGGTGAAACTGTCGACCGAGCTCGCGGCGCGGCGCGGCCCGAGCTCGGCCGATCGGCATGCCGGCGGCGGCACGGGGGATGACGCACTGCCCGTGCTCGCCTCCATGGCCGGCTTCATCGCCTTCTTCGGGGCCGTCGAGCTGGCCGCGGGCCGCCTTCCCCCAAGTCCGATGCACCTTCTGATCATGCCGACGCTGCGCGCGGCGACGATCGTCGTCCTGGCCTTTGCCTGGACGCGCAGGGAGCGCCCGATCGCGGCCGTGCTGATCGCGGTGGCGGCCGTCCTCTTCGCGGGGGAGGTGTCGCATCTGTACGCGGTCGGCTTCCGTGTTCCGGCCGCCGTGCTCGCCGCCGCGGCGGCCGCAGCGGGGGGCATCGCGCTGCGGGCCATGCGCGGAAGCCCATGATGGGTCGCGTCCGCGCGGCGGTGGTCGCGGTGGCAACGGTGACGGCGGCGGCTGCGCTGACGGGCTGCGCCCGGACGGCGCCGCATCTGGTGTTCCTGGAGGGACCGGTCTGGAGCGCGCTCGACGGCAGCTCCCTCGCCGACCGGCTGGCACCGGTGGGGAGTCAGGTGGGCCGGCGTTTCGAAGTGCGCCGCGCGCGCGCCGACGAGACGCCTGTCCGCGAGCTGGAGGAGATCCTCGACAGGCACTCCTATCGCGGGGTGGTGGTCGGCCCCCTGCTGGCGCTGGAGATACACCAGATCGCGCCGCTGTTCTCCGCGGTGGAGTTCGTCGCGTTCCGGTTTGAGGAGGCCCCGCCGGAGGAAGCCCGGCCGGGTGCGGCGGCCGGCGGCGCGGCATCGGCCGGGCTGCCGGCGAACCTCACCGAGCTCCGCTTCGCCCGCGGCGACGGGTACCGGGACGCGGGCCGGCTGCTCGCGATTCTCGAACCGGATGGCACGATCGGCGTTATCAGCGTGTGGGGACGGGACGAGAGGCTGATCGCGGCGTTTCGGGAAGGCTACGCCGAGGGCGGCGGGCGCGCCTCGATCGATCACCGCCGGCTGGTATCCAGGCGGGACGAAGGCGAGATTCTCCGGTTCGTGGACGATCTCGCCGGCAAGGGCGTCTCCACGGTGCTGCTCCCGGCCGGCCCGTTCACGCCGCACGGTCTGCGGGCGATGCGCGGAGAAGGGATGCGCGCCATCGTCTCGAACTGGGGGCTTGCCGGGGGTGAGCAGAGCCGGCCACTGGCCGAAACCGTGCTCTGCTCGATCGACGACGACCTGGCGGGCGCGCTGCTCGCGCTCTTCCGCGCGCTGGACCAGGGGAGCGCCGACGGCAGGATGACCGGCTCCACCCTCATCACCTGGGGCGGCGCCGCGCCGTTGCCGGACGAGGCCGCGGTCTACGTTGACCGGCCGGCCGGCTCTTGATAGCTTCGTTCCGCGGTTCCCGGTTGTGTAATTGGTAGCACCCAAGATTCTGGCTCTTGTTGTGGGGGTTCGAGTCCTCCCCGGGAAATAATCCACCCTCCGTGGCGTCGAAGCTGGTCGCGGACCTGCATCTGCACTCCCACTATTCGCGCGCGACCAGCAGGGAGCTGACGCTCGAGCACCTCTGGAAGTGGGCGCAGCTCAAGGGGGTGCAGGTGGTCGCCACCGGCGACGTGGCCCATCCGGGCTGGCTGGCCGAGGTGCGGGACAAGCTCGTTCCCGCCGAGGAGGGGCTGTTCCGGCTGAAGCGGGAGCTCGAGTCCGCGGTGGCGGACGACGTTCCCGTCTCCTGCCGCGGGACCGTCCGCTTCCTGATCGGCGGCGAGATCAGCAACATCTACAAGAAGCACGGCCGCACCCGCAAGGTGCACAACATCGTCTTCTCGCCGTCGTTCGATGCCACCGCGAAGCTGCAGACGGAGCTTGAGAAGATCGGCAACATCCGCTCTGACGGACGGCCGATCCTTGGCCTGGACAGCCGTGACCTGCTGGAGATCGTGCTGGCGACCGGCGATCGCTGCCACCTGATCCCGGCCCACATCTGGACGCCATGGTTCTCGATCCTGGGCTCCAGGTCCGGTTTCGACTCGGTAGAGGAGTGCTACGCCGACCTGACGCCGCACATCTTCGCGGTGGAGACCGGCCTCTCATCCGATCCGCCCATGAACTGGCGGGTCTCGTGGCTGGACCGCTACACGCTGATCTCCAGCTCCGACGCCCACTCGCCGCCGAAGCTGGCGCGGGAGGCCACGGTGTTCGACGCCGACCTGAGCTACGACGCGCTGTTCGGCGCGCTCGCAAGCGGTGACGCGGGCGGCTATCGCGGCACCATCGAGTTCTTTCCGGAGGAGGGCAAGTACCACCTGGACGGGCATCGCAAGTGCGGGGTCTGCTGGGAGCCTGCGACCACGATCGCCCACGGCGGGCGCTGCTCGGCCTGCGGCAAGCCGGTGACGGTCGGCGTCTACCACCGGATGGAGGAGCTGGCCGACCGCCCGCACGGCGCGCGCCCGGATGCCGCGGGCCCCTTCGCCAGCCTCATCCCGCTGCCGGAGGCGCTGTCCGAGATGATGGGCACCGGTCCGGGCTCCAAGCGCGTGCAGGCGGAGTACCGCCGCCTGCTGCAGCGGCTGGGGCCGGAGCTGACGATCCTTCAGGACCTTCCGCTGGAGGAGATCGCCGCGGCCGGCGATGCGCTGCTGGTGGAGGGCATCCGCCGCATGCGCGCCGGCGAGGTCCGGACACGGAGCGGGTACGACGGAGAGTACGGGGTGATCAGCCTGTTCGACGGAGAGGCGGATCGCGCGTCGGTGTTCCAGCTTGGCATGTTCGCTCACCCCACGCCGGAGCGGACAGCGGCAGCGACCGCCGAGCCGAGGTCCGTCACCGCCGGCGCGATCCCGCCGGATGATCCTGTCCCCGAGGATGCCGGCCCGGAGGCGGCCGACGCCGTCGCCCGCTCCGCAGCTTCGTCCCGCGTTCCGGCCGGCTGGATCGACGGACTCAACCCCGCGCAGCGGGCGGCGGTGACGCACACCGACGGGCCCCTGGCGGTGGTAGCCGGACCCGGCACCGGCAAGACCCGCACGCTGACCGCACGCATCGCGTACCTGATCGAGTCGCGGGGCGTCCCGCCGGAGACGGTGCTGGCGCTCACCTTCACCAACAAGGCCGCCGAGGAGATGCGTGAGCGGCTCGCCGGGCTGCTCGGGGACGGCCGGCCGCTCGGGATCACCGTCGGCACGTTCCATCAGCTCGGTGCCGCCGTGCTCCGGGAGTTCGGCGCCGCCGCCGGCCTGTCGAGCACGTTCGTGATCGCCGATGACGAGGACCGCCGCGTGCTGTTGCAGAGAAGCGCTCCCGAGCTGTCTACCGCGGACGTCCGGCGGGTGCTGGAGGCAACCTCGAGCGCCAAGAATCTCCTGACGCGCGAGCCGGCCGCCGACCAGCCGGACGAGGGTGACGAGGGCGGCACGCGGGACCTGCCGGCGGAACGGGAGCGGTACGACGCGGCCCTCGCCGAGGCGGGGGCGCTGGACTTCGACGACCTGATCTACCGCACTGTGCGGCTGCTGGAGACCGACAACGCCGTCCTCGACACGCTGCAGAGGCGATTCCGCTGGATCTCCGTGGACGAGTACCAGGACGTGAACGCCGCCGGGCACCGGCTGCTGCGGCTGCTGGTCGCCGGGGGCGCCCACCTGTGCGTGATCGGCGACCCGGACCAGGCGATCTACGGCTTTCGCGGCGCGGACCACCGCTACTTCCTGTCGTTCGGCCGCGATTTTCCCGGCGCGCGGCAACTCCACCTGGACCGCAACTACCGGTCGCCGCAGGCGATCCTCGATGCGGCCGCCCAAGTGATCGCCCACAACCGGGATCGCCGGGCGACAGCGCTGATCGCAGACTACGCCGGCCAGGTGAAGGTGGACGTGCACCGTGCCCTCACCGACCGGGCGGAGGCCGAGTTCGTCGTCCACCAGGTGGAGCGGATGGTGGGCGGCACCAGCTACTTCTCGCTGGACTCGGGCCGCGTCGATGACGACGGCACGGCCGAGCAGCGCGCGTTCGGGGACTTCACCGTGCTGTACCGGCTCAACGCCCAGGCGAAGCCGCTGGAAGAGGCGTTCGACCGTTCCGGCATCCCGTATCAGGCCACCGCCGCCGCGGCGGCGGAGCGGGAGCCGGTGCGCGCGATCCTGTCCCTCCTGTGGCTGACCGTGTCCCCCGACAGCGGCACCCACCGGGCACGGATCGCCCTTGAGGCTCGCGGCGCGCCCGGCGACGCGGAGGTGGCGGCCGTGCTGTCCGGCATCTCACCGGCGACAGGCACGTCTGGACCGGCCTCCGTCGAGGAGATCGTCCGGGCCGCGGCCACGGCATGGGGCGAGCTGCGGGGCAGGGAGTACGACGCCGCCGAACGGGAGCGGATCTCCCGCGTGCAGCACGCGGCCGGTCCCTTCGGCGCCCGCCTGCGGGACTTCCTGACGTCGATGGCGCTGCAGAGCGAGACCGACCGGTATGACGGGCGCGCGGATCGGGTGACCCTGATGAGCCTGCATGCCGCCAAGGGGCTGGAGTTCCCGGTGGTGTTCATCGTCGGCTGCGAGGAGGGGCTGCTGCCGTATCGGCCCGCCCATCGCCATGCCGATCCGGACGAGGCTGAGGAACGGCGGCTGTTCTACGTCGGCATGACCCGCGCCCGGCAGAGGCTGATCCTGACCCACGCGGAGCGGCGCCTGCTGTTCGGCCGGACGATGGAGAACCGCCTGTCGGGCTTCGTCGAGGACATCGAGGCCGCGCTCCGCGAGGCGAGCCGGGCGGCGCGGCGCCGCCGGCCGGAACCGGCCGTCGACGCACAGCTACCGTTGTTCCAGGATTTCAGCAGCGAGGGAGGACGGAGATGAGCATCATCGCAGGCGTTGACGTCGACCGCCTGATCACGGAGTTCCGGGTCAACGGGTTCGTGGTATTCGACGGCCTGATCGCGCAGGGCACGCTCGACCGCATCCAGGAGGCGTGGACGCCGGTCCGCGATGCCGACATCGCGCGCCAGGGCCCCAACCCCCACCGCGGCTGGGGGCGGTACAACGTGCGCGTGCCGTTCCGCCGGCCGTTCGTGGACCCGGAGATCTTCGAGCACCCGGCGCTGGTGGCGTTCCTCGAAGCCGTCCTGGGCTCCGATTACGTCTGGCCCCACTTCGACAGCAACATCCCGCTGCCCGGCACCGATTACCAGCGCTGGCACCGCGACGGCCTGAGCTCGCCGTTCCCGGGGATTCGCACACCGACCTACCAGGTCGGCGTGAAGTTCCCGCTGGTCGACACGGACGAGGAGAACGGCAGCTTCGAGGTCATCCCATGCTCACAGTACATCGGCGACGAGGAGCTGCCCGGGGAGCTGGACGACCTGCTTGGTCGGGGACCGAACGACGGCGCCACGTTCCGTTCCCGCCGTTTGAACCTCAAGCGCGGCTCGCTGTGGATACACGACAATCGCGTGCTGCACCGCGGCACCCCGAACCGGTCCGACCGGCCGCGCGACGAGCTGTGCATGGCGATGAACCGTCCCTGGGTCTTCAACTCATGGCAGCACACGTACACCGAGGGGCACTTTCCGCGCGATCTCTGGGACGCGCTTTCCGACCACGGCCGGCAGGTCCTGCGCCTGCAGCGGCTGGCCGACGAATGAGGTCCGTTGCGTGAAACGCAAGAGCCTCTATCTGGCCAATCCCTACGGGTTCTCGGCGCAGCAGCGCGACGGGCCGCTGGCGGTCCTGGTCGACGCGCTGACCGCCGCGGGGGCGGAGGTGTGGGAGCCGTTCGCGCGCAACAACCAGATCGACCGCACCACCGCCGGCTGGGCGTACCGCATCGGGCAGGCCGACCTGCGCGACGTGCGCTCAGCGGACGGGCTGTTCGCTGTGGTCACCGGCTGCCCGCCGGACGAGGGGGTGATGGTCGAGCTGGGGCTGGCGATCGCGTGGCAGAAGCCGGTGTTCCTGTTCCGCGACGACTTCCGGCGCTGCACCGACAGCGAGGCCTATCCGCTCAACCTGATGCTGTTCACCAGCCTGCCGCAGGTGGGCTGGGAGGACTACTGGTACCGCTCGGTCGCGGAGATCGCCGACCCCGACAAGGCCCTGGCCCGTTGGCTATCCTGTCCCGTATGAGTGAAGTGACATTGCGCGCCGGACCGCATCGCCGCGCCTGGTGCCCGACCTGGTTCGACGCCCCGGACGGTGCGGCGCCGCCTGCCTGCCAGGTAAGCGGCGACCGCGCCGCCTGCATCGTGACCGAGCTGGATGCCGGGGGCGAGGCGACGCTCGACGGCAGCGGCCGGCCGGCGGCGGGCGGGGTCGCCATCGACGAGCGGGACGCAGTCCTCGACATCTCGGTGGGCGGCGTTCCCTGGTGCAGCTACCGGTACACGCCGGGCGACGTGCGCCCCGTGCTGCACCCCATCGCCGGGCCGCACGGCATTGCCATGACCCGCGCGTGGCCTCTTGCCGACGACGTGGCCGACGAGGAGACAGACCACGTCCATCACCGCTCCTGCTGGGTCGCGCACGGCCTGGTGAACGGCGTCGACTTCTGGAGCGAAGCGGCCGGCCACGGCCGCCAGGTGCGGGTGGCGCTCGACGCGGTCGAGAGCGGCCCGGTGTTCGGCCGGATCGCCGAGCGGCTCCGCTGGGAGAACGCCGCCGGCGCCCCCGTAGTCGACGAGCACCGTACGCTCGTCTTCTGGAACACCCCGGAGCGGCTGCGCATGATGGACGTCTCGGTCGGGTTCCGCGCCACCCACGGGCCGGTGCTGTTCGGCGACACCAAGGAAGGCGGCATCGTCTCGCTGCGCGTGCCAGAGGCGATCAAGGAGAACCGCGGCGGCACCATGGTCAGCGCGGCCGGCGGCGTCGGGGAAGGCGAGTGCTGGGGACAGCGCGCCCCGTGGGTGGACTACTTCGGCACGCTCGCCGATCCGCAGGGCGAGCCGCGTACCGTGGGCATCGCCGTGCTCGACCATCCGCGCAATCCCCACTATCCGACCTTCTGGCACATACGCGCCTATGGCCTGCTGTCCGCCAATCCGTTCGGTCTTGCGGACTTCCGCTCCAGCTACCAGGAGCGCGGAGACTGGACCCTGGACGCCGGCGCGCAGGCGACCTTCCGCTACCGCATCGTGCTCCATGAAGGCGACGCCCGGCAGGCGGCGATCGGCGACCGGTTCGCCGACTGGGCCTGGCCCCCGCAGGTGGTCACCTGAGCCATACCCTTCGCGGTCAGGCCAGGCACCGTGGGACTCAGGATCGGCAACTGCGGCGTCAGCACGTTCGGGACCACCGCGGCTCGCACCAGTTCCGGGTGCTCGACATTCGAGGCGACTTCGGCACGCCGTCCGGAGACTGGGCGTACCTGGATCCCGAGACCACACTGAGGGACTGAGGCGGCGGAGCCGTCACCGAGGAGGACAGAGCCATGGCAGACGGCGCACCGCTGACGCGACTGGCCGTAGCGAACGCGCAGGATGATGAGCGTATGGGCAGGGTGCTCGACGAGTACTCCCACTTCGAGCTCTCGCCGTCCACGACCCGCGATGAGTGGCTGCACAGGGCGGACCATCTGCGCCGGCGGATCCTCTGCTGCTGCGGGCTCTGGCCGATGCCCGAGCGGCAGCCGCTGAACGCACGGGTATTCGGCAGGGTGGAGCACGACGGGTACTCCACCGAGAAGGTGTACTTCGAGAGCCGGCCCGGCTTCTTCGTGACCGGCAACCTGTACCGGCCGCTGGAGGAGGGGCCGCCGCGCCCGGCCGTGCTCTGCCCGCACGGGCACTGGACGCACGGCAGGCTGGAGGACTCGGATGCCTGCTCGGTGCCGGCGCGGTGCGCCACCTTCGCGCGCCAGGGGTACGTCGTCTTCTCCTACGACATGGTGGGATACCTGGACAGCTCCCAGGTGGACCATGCCTTCCGCGCCCGGCGCGCGCCGGACGGTGCCATGTTCCTGGGGAGCCATCCGGACGACGCGCTCTGGGGGATCAACGCCCCGGGAGTGCAGTTGTGGAACAGCATCCGCTCCCTCGACTTCCTGCAGAGCCTTCCGGAGGTCGACGGCGACCGCATCGGCTGCACCGGCGCGTCCGGCGGCGGCACGCAGACCTTCCTGCTGACGGCCGTGGACGATCGGGTCGCGGCGGCGGCGGCGGTGTGCATGGTGTCCCCGAACATGCAGGGTGGGTGCATCTGCGAGAACGCTCCGAATCTCCGGATCGACACCTCGAACATCGAGATCGCCGCGCTGGCGGCGCCGCGTCCCCTGCTCCTGGTATCGGCGACCGATGACTTCACGCGCGAAGCGCCGGCGTTCGCGGTTCCTCCGATCAGGGAGGTCTATGGCCTGTTCGGCGCGGCGGAGAAGGTGGACTTCGTACACGTCGCCGCCCGCCACAACTACAACGGCGAGAGCCGGGCAGCCGTGTACCGTTGGTTCGGCAGGTGGCTGCTCGGAACGGACGACACGCGGTCCCTGCGGGAGCGGCCCCGGCGGCGCGCGACAGGCTGGATGCGCGACGCGCTCGTCTTCTATGGCACCGAGCGCCCGGACGGGGAGATGGATGACCAGACCCTGCGCAAGGACCTGCTGTCGGAAGCGGTGCGGACGATCGATGACCTGTCCCCGCGGGATGCCGCAGGCGTCAGGAGCTGGTGCGATGCGCTGCGTCCGGTGTTCGAGCATTCACTGCTGGCATCCCTGCCGCAGCCGGGCGACCTCTCCGTCGCCGGGGTCGAGGAGGTCCGTTTCGACGGAGTCGCCCTGAACGCCGTGCAGCTCTCCCGGCACCGGATCGGCGACCGGGTCGCGGCGGTGGAGGCCGCGCCGGCCGGCTCGGCGCCGACCGGCGCAGCCCTGCTGGTCCACGGCGACGGTTCGAGCGCAATGATCGACCTGGAGAGCCGCTTCTGCGCCCCGCTGGTCCGGCAGCTCGTCGAGCGGGGCCGCAGGGTGCTGGTCGTGGAGTGCTTTGCAGCTCCCGGCAGCAGCGGCCGGGACGAGCTGTTGAACAGGGAGCAGGAGCGCCGGTTCTTTCAGACCTACAACCGGACCGCCGCCATGGAGCGCATCCAGGACATCCTGACGGCGCTCGCCTACCTGCGGCACGCCTCCGGCGTGGACGCGATCGACCTCCTGGGCTTCAAGGACGCCGGCATCTGGTGCATGCTTGCCAGGGCCGTGGCGGGCGCGACGGCATCCACCGTCGTCGACGTCGACGGCTTCGCTTGCGAAGACGACCAGGCGTGGATCGAGCGCGCCTTCATCCCGCTGATCCGTCGCGCCGGAGGTCTGGACACCGCGCTGGCGCTGGCCGCTCCGGCAAGGCTCTGCATCCACAACGCCGGCGACCGGTTTCCCGCCGGCAGGGTTTTCCGGCTCTACCGGGCCCTGGGCAAGCCGGAGCACCTCAGAGTCGAGCCGGGCAGCCTCGCCGACGAGGAGATCGTCCGCTGGGTGACGGGGTCGCGCTGACATCTACCTTCTTACCTCTTGAATGCCGGTGTCCGACAGCCGAAGTGTACATCAACCCGCTCCGACGACCGGGGTCAGCCTCCGTCCGGGCCGGTGTGCCGGGTCACGGTGATCAGGTGATTCACGGGCGGAGTCGGTATCAATGACGGCGTTCCATCCGGCCAGACGATGCGCGCCGCCACCAGCCGGCTGCCCGGCGGGACGCCGAAGTGCAGGCGTGGCGCGTCGCCGGACAGATATCCGCTCGCCGCGCGCACGGTGCGCAGGTAGCTGCCGGTCGACGTGTCCAGGTAGACCTGAGCGCCGAGCGCGTAGCGGTTGGCGGCGGCAGGCCAGCGCAGGTCGACCTGCAGGTGGCCGCCGCCGCACAGCCGGTTCTCGAACAGCCGCGCCCGCGTCGCCAGGTTGTTGATGACGATGTCCAGGTCGCCGTCGCCGTCCAGGTCGGCCACGCTCATGCCGCGGCCGCTCTCCCGCGCCCCCAGCTCCCATTCCGGAGCGGGAGCGAAGCGGGTGCCCTGCACGTTGCGGAACGCCTGATTCTCCTCCACGAGCTCGTCGCCCGGCAGATGCTCGAACAGTTCCACGGCGATCATGCCGTTGACGATGTAGGCGTCCAGGAAGCCGTCGTTGTCCAGGTCGCCGAATTTCGACGACCAGCTCCAGCC
>JAPOQV010000312.1 GCA_026710565.1 Spirochaetaceae bacterium
AACCCGCCCGCCGATACCCTGGCAGCCAGCGCGTCGGCGTCGCCGCCGGACGGGTGGAACTGCGGCAGGTAGTGGTCGTCGACGTTCAGCAGCTCACGCTCGGAGCGCTGTCCGACCAGCCACTCGAAGCGCGGATCCGGTTCCTTGAGATGGAAACGCAACGTGTAGTCGTCCACCTTCTCCAGGCGCGCGGTCGCGTCGGCCACCGCGTTCTTGTTCATGGCGAGCGACTCCCGGTACTGGACCGCGGTGTCGCCTTCGCCGTGCACGTTCTCGAACCAGAACACGATGTCGTCCGCGCTGTAGTCCTCACCGTCGGACCACTTCATGCCCTCGCGCATGTAGAACGTCCACGTCATGCTGTCGTCCGAGCCTTCCCAGCCCTTCCAGGCCCACGGCAGCAGCTTGACCTCAAACCGGTGAGTGCTGAACGGCGTGGAGGTCAGCCCCTGGATGTTGGGGATGTCGACGGAGCTGCGGTCATACGAACCGTCGGTGTGCCGGCCGCCTTCCGGGAACGCGTAGCCGGCGCCGGCCGACAGCACCAGAGGCTCCACCGGCAGCCTCTCCTCGATCGGCGGCAGCTCGCCGCGCGCGACCTGCTCGGCGAACCACGGCCCCTCGATGTACTGCGCGGACGCACTCGCACCGATGACCATGAGGCCCGCGATCAATCCGATGAATCTCTTCACGATTTCCTCCTGGTCGGGAGCGTCGCGGGACCCCCCCGACGGTGCTCAGATCTTTCTGGAACGCAGGGTGCAGGTCAAGACAGACGCGAACCGTCGCGCTGCTCCACACTCCGATCGAAGAGCGGTGCGGGACGGAAGCGGTACTCCATGGTCTGCCGCAGACCAACTACTGGATGCGGTTGCGCGTGAATAAAGGTCTGCCGTTCTGTTGACCGATATTCGCAGACTGAATCATCTTGGCATCATGAAGACCACCATCGATATTCCCGATCGCGAACTTGAGGATGCCATCAGATTCACGAACGCGAAGACCAAGCGCGAGGCCGTCGTCAACGCCGTTGCGGACTTCAACCGCCGCATGCGCATGGCGGAGCTCACCAAGTACGCGGGCACCTGCGACGACCTGATAGCGCCGCAGGAGCTGCAGGCCGCACGACGCCGGGGTTGAGGCGTTGATTCTCGTCGACACGTCGTCCTGGATACATTTCCTGCGTCCGCAGGGTGACCCGGAGGTCCGCAGCCGCGTCGACGCCGCGCTGAGGGCCGGGCAGGCCTGCTGGTGCCCGCCGGTTCAACTCGAGCTGTGGAACGGTGCCCGCGGGGCGCAGGAACACCGGGTCCTGCGCCACTTCGCCCGCACGCTTCCCGAGGTACCCATCGACGGCGGCGTCTGGCAGGACGCGTACGATCTCGCGCGGCGAGCGCGCGCCCGCGGCCTGACTGTTCCGGCGGCCGACGTGCTCATCGCCGCTTGCGCCCGCCGCCACGGCGCTTCTCTCGAATGCGCCGACTCGGACTTCGACCTCCTGGAGCCGGTGGCCGAGCCGGCGGCGTAGCGGCTCGCCGGCGTCTTATCGCAGCCCACCGTAGTGCTCGCTGTCGCGGTAGCAGAAGGTGTTCCAGAAGTTCATCGGGTACGGCGCGGGCAGCCGGCTCACGCGGTCGAGCTCGACCAGCTCGTCGCCGTCGAGCGTCAGCTCCAGCGCGCCCAGTCCGTCGTCGAGCTGCTCGGGAGCGAACGCGCCGAGCAGCGCCATGTCGCAGCAACCGCTCTGCAGCAGCCACGCCATGGCCACGTTGGCCAGCGACCGGCCGTGACGGGCGGCCACGCCTCGCATGACCTCCTGCGTGTCCCACACGCGGTCGACGGCCAGCCGCTCCCAGGAGCTGGACTCCTCGGGCTTGCTTGCGGTGATGCGCGATCCGGGCGGCGCCTCGGCCATGTCGCGCGTGTAGCGGCCGGTCAGGAAGCCCTGCGCATAGGCGCCCCAGACCATGATCGACACGTTCTGGTCGCGGCAGGCCGGGATCAGCGCGAACTCGGCTGTGCGGTCGGCCAGGTTGTACCAGATCTGGTTGGAGACGATCGGCGTCAGCCCGTAGCGGTCCGCGTGCATGTTGGCCTTGACCACCTGCCAGCCGCCCCAGTTGCTGACGCCCACGTAGCGGATCTTGCCGGCGCGCACCGCGTCGTCCAGCGCGCGCATGGTCTCCTCGATCGGTGTGTACGGGTCCCACACGTGGCACTGGTACAGGTCGATGTAGTCGGTGCCCAGCCGGCGCAGGCTGGCGTCGATCGCCCGCGCCAGGTAGGTGCGCGACAGGCCGAAGCCGTTCGGGCGCACGGTGTCGGTCATGGTCCAGGCGCCCTTGGTGCCGATCACGAACCGGTGGCGGCGGCCGGCCACCACCGCCCCCACCGTGCGCTCGGAGGTGCCGGCGTCGCGCTCGTGCGAGCCGCGCATGCCGCCGCCGTAGACGTTGGCCGTGTCCAGGTAGTTGCCGCCAGCGTCAAGGTAGCGGTCGACCATGCCCTTGCTCGCCTGCTGGTCGATCGTGGTTCCGAACGGGATGCAGCCCAGTCCGATGCGCGCGACCTGCAGCCCCGAGCCGCCGAGTTGATGGTATTGCATCGCCCTCTCCCCCGGTCAGACGCGGTAGGCGAACACCTTCGCCTGGAACATCCTGATGCGCACCGCGACCGTCTCGCCGATCCCGGCGATGTCGTGCCGGCCGCGCCACGTCACCACCCGGTCGATCGCATCGCCGGTGAGCCGGTCGCATTCGGCGAAGGTGAACCCCGGCAGGCCGTCCATGTCCGGCTGCAGCCGGCCCGCCACCAGGCGCACCAGCTCCACCTCGATGAATCCGCCGCTCGCGCACCGGTAGTTGAGCCGCAGCTCGTCCCGGCTGCGGCGGATGGTCTGCGTCGTGAAGCGGCCCTCCAGCGCCGTGTCGATGCCGCACAACCGGTGCGGCCGCCAGCGAGCCCAGCGGATCGACGCCGGCTCGTGCGGCTTCAGCGTGATGGCGTCGGCGGCCGCCGGGTTGGCGATCAGCTCCCGGAAGTGCCGGTACCCGCCGCGGTTGTGCAGCCCCGGGTTGCACTCGTGCGAGACCGCCCACCAGCCGTCGGGCAACTCGACGATGCCGCCGGCGAAGGTGCGGCACATCCCCTCGTAGCCGGAGCCCAGCGGCCCGCGCGGGATGATCGGCTCATGGTGCCGGTACCAGATCAGCCCGTCCCAACTCACGGCGAGCTGGTCGTCGATCTGGTCGGAATTCTGGTGGTATACCTGCAGGAACAGCAGGTGCAGGTCCTCGCGTCCCGGGTAGCGTGAGTAGTTGGCGCCGTAGAACGAGACGTCCGCCGCGTCCTGCGGGGTCGGGTAGATCACCAGCTTGGGCGGCGACCAGTCGAAGAAGTCGCGGGTGCGCATCAGGCCGATCGAGCGGCGGCCGATCGAGCGCTCCGGGATCCCGGTGCCGATGCCCCTTGGCGTCTCGGGGTCGCGCCCGTGCACGCGAACGTAGTCGAAGTAGGTGTCGGTGGCCTGGTCGTACTGGGGCCGGTTGCCGCCGTCGGACGGGAATGGCGCGGCCGGCCGCTCGACCCGCGTCCAGTGCAGCCGGTCGGGCGAGACCCAGGCGACCACCCAGTGGCGCATCTCTGCCTGCGGCCCCCGGTAGCCGGGGCCGCCCTGCTCCATCTCTCTCTGGCGCGCCTCGCCCTCGCGGCTGTCCAGCTTCTCGCCGGTCAGCGGATCGAAGTAGCCGCCCTCCTGGCCCAGCCCCTTGTAACGCTCCTCCGGCGGCGCCGTGGGGTCGAGCAGGATGCCGTTGGTGGGGCCGTCGGCGAGGATGTTGTTGGCCCGCGACCCGCTCCACTCGGCCTGACCGAGCGCCGGACGGTGGAACTGGTAGCCGTCGGGGCTGCGCGCCAGGCAGATGGTCCCGTCGCGGCCCGCATAGATGATGCCGTAGCTGCCGTCCTCCTCGTCCCTCCACGTCGCCGACGGCTGCATGTTGGCCGGGTCCTCCCAGGGCTGCTCCACGACCAGCAGCGGCTCTGAGGGCTCGCTCGGCTCGACCTGCAGGGCGATGCCGACGGGCGCGTCGAACAGGTTGTAGACGCCGTGCCGGTCGACCCCTCTGTTGCCGGGGAACACCTCCCGCCAGTCCAGGAACGGTATCCAGTCACCGGGGTTGTCGCGGGCCGACCTCCCCGAGCCTTCGCCCGGCAGGTCGGTTCGTGCGCGCACGGGCTCTGCCATGGTGTCCTCCTGTGGCGCCCATAGTAATGGGTCCGTGCGCGGTCGCGGCTGCATCGGCTAAGGTCGCCGCCATGGCTGAGATCCGACGCCCCCGCGGCGGCTACTACCCCGGCGACTGGGTACGCCCGCGCCCCAATCCGGGCGGCTGGACGCCCATCGCCGACACCCAGGAGATCCACACCGGCAACCGCAGCACCAACCGCGCCGGCACCTTCGAGCTGTACGACGCCCCCATCGGCGTGCGCCTGCGCGTCGAGCAGGCGGTCAAGAGTGCGCCGTTCCGGCTGGAGGGAGGCTCAGGCTCCGATCACATGAAGCCGGTGCGCGCGTGGCGTGAGGACGGCGCGCTGTACGCCCTGTACGACGCGAACGGCAGCATCCTGCTCGCCCGCAGCGAGGACGGCCAGCGCTGGCGGCTCGTGGAGCGGGTGACCGAGCGCGGCGGCGACCGGCTCAAGGCCGTGTTCGAGGATCCCACCGCGCCGCCCGAGGAGCGGTTCAAGGGGATGGGCTGCGACGGCGGCTGGTTCGACCCCGACACCGGCGAGCGCATGGACACCGGCGGCGAGGAAGGCGCCAACGAGGAGGCGGTGCGCCGCTGGGAGGCGCAGGAGTACCAGGGGCCGGCCTACCGCGGCCCGCGCGTCGAGCTGGGCGGCGAGGTCATCGGCTGGACCTCGCCCGACCACAGGCTGGTGCAGGCGGTGGAGGCGCCGGTGGCCGCGGTGGCCACAGTCGCGGGC
>JAPOQV010000313.1 GCA_026710565.1 Spirochaetaceae bacterium
GGCGCGCCGATGAGACTCCCTGGACCCTCGCCAACGCGAGCCGCTCGCTCTCGTTGACGGCGGGCCGCACGGAATGGAGAGCACCGGCGCGACGAGTCGCATGCTCCCTGCCCTCGCCCTACTCGGTCAGATCGGGGGCCGCCTCGAACCACTGGATGAATCCGCGGATCCCATCGTAGATGCCGCGCGCGAGGTCGTTCAAGTAGGCCGGCTGCATCATCCGACGCGCCTCGGTCGGGTTGCTGAGGAAGCCCACCTCCACCAGCACTGCCGGCATGCGGGCATTTCGTACCACGGCCCACGACTCCTCGCGCAGGCCGCGGTTCGGTGAGAGGTCTCCCACGTGGGCGTCGAGACCGTCCAGGATCTCGTTCGCCAGCACGACACTCTCGCGACTGATCTGCGCGTCCAGCATGGCGTTGAGGATCGGCTGTGTGGCGCTGTCACGGCTCGGAGTCTTGTCGACGGGTAGTACCGTTCGTTCGTGTTCCTTGGGGAGGACCCAGACCTCGAACCCCGTAGGCTCTGTGCGAAACGCCACCGCGTTCGCCTGGACGGAGACGAACAGCATGATGTCGGGGTTATCCGGAAGCGCGGCGTTCGCCATCGCCGGCCGCTCCTCCAGCGTGATGAAGACGTCTTCGTCGCGGGTCATCAGGATCCGCCGGTCCGGATACGCCTCGGTCAGCATCCCATACAGGAGTCGGCCGATATTGAGTGCGATGTCCTTCTCCATGACGAGAACCGACCGGCCATCGAAGCGATGCGTCCGCACGGCGCCCGGGTCCTTGCCGCCGTGACCTGGGTCGACCATGATCGCCGCCACACGCGGCCCCATGCCCTCGGGCCGCGGCGGATCCAGGAGCGCGGCGATGAGCTCGGCGCCCTCCTCGGTGAAACGGACCGAGGCGCCGTCCCGCGTGACCGGCCCGATGTCCAGGCGGTCCTCGTAGTCCACCACCGCCCACGGCAGGCCGACGCGGAACGCGACCGTGGTCCCGCGGTTCACCAGCAGCCCCTGTTGAGACCAGGGGTCCCACTCCAGGGTGGAGCCGGTTCGGCGGCGCAGATCCATGAGATCGGTGTCACACCAGGCCCCTGCCGCCACGCCGAGGAGGACGGCCGCCAGCGCCAGGACACACGGAACCCGTAAACGGAGCATCGCTCGCTTCATGTATCGGCACTCCGCCGCGCCGGGTGCAGACCGGGCGTTCGGTCGGCGCCGCGTTGCCAAGGGGTCCGGCCGCCACTACTCTCTGCCGCGTGCTCGGGCGAGGTCAGGTCCCTCAGCGTCAGGTCTATTCCGTGTCGGACGTCACGCGGAGAGTCAGAGGCATGTTGGGCGGCGCATTTCCGGACATCACCGTCGAGGGAGAAGTGTCCAACAGCCGCCGGGCGGCCAGCGGCCACCTGTATTTCAGCCTGAAGGACCGCCGGGCCGTGCTGCAGGCGGCGATGTTCCGCACGCAACTCGCTCGGGCGGACTTCGTCCCGCACGACGGCATGCTGGTACGCGCGCGGGGCGCGATCGACGTCTACGAACAGCGAGGCACCTACCAGTTGGTGGTCGGATCGGTGCAGCGGGCCGGCACCGGCGACCTCCTTGCGTTGCTGGAGGAGCGCAAGCGCCGGCTGGCGGCGCGCGGCTGCTTCGACCTGGACCGCAAGCGGCCGATCCCGCGAGTACCGCGGCGGGTGGTGGTGATCACCTCTCCGTCCGGCGCGGCGCTGCGTGACATCCTGGACGTGCTGCGGCGGCGGCACGCCGGCATCGATCTCGTGATCCTGCCCGCACAGGTGCAGGGAGCCGGAGCCGCCGGCATCATCGCTTCCCGGCTGCGGACCGCCAGCCGCCACCGCCTGGGGGACGTGGTCATCCTGGCCCGGGGCGGCGGCTCCCTGGAGGACCTGCTGCCGTTCTCGGACGAAGCGGTGGTCGAGGCGATCGTGCGCTGCGAGCTGCCCGTGCTGAGCGCGGTCGGCCACCAGACCGACACCTCGCTCGCCGATCTGGCGGCCGACGTGCGCGCCCCTACCCCGTCGGCCGCCGCCGAGCTGGTGTCCAGCGAACGCACCGATCTCCTGCGCCTCCTGAGCGCCGCGGCCGGCTCGATGCGCAGCAGCCTGGACCAGCGGCGCGAGCGGGTCCGCTTCGCGCTCGAGCGGTTTCAGCCGGCCGGGCTGGAGCGCAGCCTGCGCCTGGCGCTTGCGCCCGCCGCGCAGCGGCTGGATGACGCACTGGCTGCCGCCACGCGCGCGCTGCAAGGGCAGGTGCTCGACAGCCGTCACCGCGTGGTGCTTGCGGCCGAGGCCATCCGCTCCAGGTCGCCCCTCGACATCCTTGCCCGCGGCTATGCGCTGGTGA
>JAPOQV010000314.1 GCA_026710565.1 Spirochaetaceae bacterium
CCGAGGTCTACGTCCGTACCACCACGGGCGACGTGTTGATCACCGGACTCGGCGTGACGTCGGGACAGGCGGCCGTCCATGTCGAGTCGTCAGCCGGCATGGTCGTCGTCACCGACTCCTCCGCGGGTGTCCGCCTGGGGTCGGGCGCCGGCGACCTGGTGATCCGCAGGGTCGCCGGCGACGTGCACGTCGCTTCGGGAACCGGAGACATCACCGTCACCGACAGTCGCGGCGACGTCCGTGTTCACACGCGCACGGGCCGGCAGCGGTTCGCCGACATCGACGGCTCCATCACCGTCTCATCGCGCGAGGGCATGACCCTGTCCGGAGAAGTCGGCGTGGTGCGCGCCGGCGCACCCGGCGTTCCGTCGCTCCCCGAGTGGGGCGCACAGACGCCCTGGCGGCGCCGCTGACGGATGACTCGCTAGTTCCTGTCCGCAAATTCGCAACTTGTTGAATGGACGTGATTTGATGGATTTGGCGGGTTTGAAAAAAGGGGTGTTCCGGTTATCATCGCTGGTGCAAACCTCGACAAAACCGAAACACCCGGAGAGCCCGATGCGCACGACACGCACCGAACAACCAAGTGTATTCCAGACGCCGCAGATTGACCATACCGTCGGCGACGAACTGGAACTGGCGTCCCTGTTGCTCGATCAACATCCCGAACTGCTCGATATGGTCGGCGACTGCGTCGGCGGCTCGGCCGCCTGTGGTCGTATCGGGCTGACCTGCGAGACCATCCTGCGCTGCGCGGTGATCGCGCGTCTGATGGACTTCTCGTACCGTGATTTGGAATTCGCGCTGCGCGATTCCCGCTCCATGCAGCGCTTTGCACGGGTCGATCCGTGGCGTGTGCCGAAGAAGTCGGCGCTGCAGAGCGTCATCAGCATGATCGACGCCAAGACCTGGGAGCGGCTCGACGGCGTTCTGTTGCGGGAGGCCAAGGAGCGGGGGATCGAAGCCGGGCCGCAGGTGCGCATCGACAGCACGGTGACCGCCACCGACATCCTGGAACCGTCGGACAGCCGTCTGTTGTACGACGGGGTGCGGGTGCTGACGCGGCTGCTGCGCCAGGCGCAGGGGCTGCTGCCGGAGCTTCGGTTCAGCGACCACTGCCGTGCTGCCAAGCGGCGTGAGCGGCAGATCGGCTCGGCGCGCGAGCCGAAGCGGCGACGGCGTGGTTACCGGCGCCTGCTGGCGTTGGTGGCGCTGTCGCTGGGCTACGCGGCTGCGGCACGGGAACGCGTGAGTGCCGTAACTGACCCGTGGTCCGAGAGTTGGTGTGCGGAGGTGGACGCCTACGTGGAGTTGATCGAGCACGTGGTGGACCAGACTGAGCGGCGGGTGTTCGACGAGCAGAAGGTGCCGGCGACCGAGAAGGTGGTGAGCCTGTTCGAGCCGCACACCGACATCATCGTCAAGGGCGGGCGCGCGACGCAGTACGGGCACAAGATCACCCTGAGCAGCGGGCGTAGCGGGCTGGTGCTGGATGTGGTGGTCGAAGAAGGCAACCCCGCCGACAGCACGCGCTGCCTGCCGATGCTGCGGCGGCACGTGGAGGCCTTCGGCGAGCCGCCGCAGCGGGCGGCGTTCGATGGGGGCTATGCCTCGAAGGAGAATCTGACCGACGCCAAGGAGTTGGGCGTGGAGCACGTGGTGTTCCACAAGAAGTGTGGACTGCAGCCGGCCGACATGACGCCGTCGTCGTGGATCTACGGTCAACTCAAGCGCTTTCGGGCTGGTGCGGAAGCAGGCATTTCGTACCTGAAGCGGTGTTTTGGGCTAGGCCGCTGTAACTGGCATGGTTGGGAACACTTTCAGGCGTACGTGCATGCGGCGGTGTTTGCGCACAACCTGATACGACTGGCGCGCTTGCTGCGAACCTGACGCGCTGCCGGCGTGCGTCGGTTTCTTATCTGACAATTATCTCGGGGCAAGTTTACGGCACAGGTGTGTCTTTCGTGTCGATATAACCAAGGACATGTGTCCATAGATTTCGAAATAGTCTCCTCAATCGTGCCAAAACCGAGCTCGACTGCTTCCGAATCCCGATCTCCACACGTCCGGCACGCCCCCTACAGGCGCTCCTCGCCTGCTCCCTCTCCGAAAAACGGGATTACCGGACAGGAACTCGCTACGTGGCGCCTTCCTGGGCTTCCTCCCGTTCGGCCTGCGCCAACTGGTCGAGCAGGAAGCGGTGGATGGAGCGCAGCAGGTCGAGCGCGTGGTCGCGCCGGTCCGGGCCGATGTGGTGGGTCGAGAACTTGGCAACCTCGAACAGGCCGGTGAGCTCCAGCAACTCGCGGCCCGGCAGTCCTGAGCCGGCATCCAGCACGCCGTGCATGTACTCCAGCGGCGTCTCGTGCAAGGGGTGCGGGAAGCCGTGCGCATCGAGCACGTCGCCCACGCGGGCGTAGCACATCTCCACCGCGCGCCGGTGGTCGGGCTCGGCGGCGATGTCGTCGATGGCAAGTCCGGTGGCGTGCGCGAGATCGCGCTTCAACTCCTCCGTGATCGGCGACGAGTCCTCCAGCGCCTCGGGTGCCTCGCGGAGCAGCCG
>JAPOQV010000315.1 GCA_026710565.1 Spirochaetaceae bacterium
CGGGCGTTCCTGTTCCGCGATACTGGCGCGCAGCGGCCGCAAGCGGCGCGTACTCCGCCGCCGCCCGTCCCCGCCACGGTACCGTGTGGAGCACACCCGTGTGCGGGACGACGACCTGCCACAGGAGCGCGAAGAGATCGCCCAGACCTTGCAGATGTGGACCGAGCAGCTCCTGGGTCAGCATGTTGAGCACTCGTCACCTGAGTTCCGCCCGCCCATTCGACTCAGACTTCCCGCGAAGGCAGTGAGTCGATGAACCGGTTCGCAACGACCGGCTTCAAGGTCGGGAACGGTTGGCGCCCTCGGTCTAAGCTCCACGTGACGTAGGCTTGCAGCGCCTGACGTGAGCGCTCCGGGATCTCATCGTCGCTGCCGCGTGTGATCTCGTAGTACATCTGCCCGGCCGCTTCATCCACAGCTCGCGCGTCTTCGAGGGCCATGCTCGCCAGAAGCGACACCTCTGAAAGGCGAAGGCGGAAGCGCCCCACATCGGCGATGCCCGAGTGATGGAGTGCGAACCCAGAAACTTCCGCAGCTCCGGCGTGATCCCCCCGGGCGAGGAGAAGCTCGGCGCGCAAAATACGAAGGCGGCTTGCTGTCCCGCCCATCGGAACGGCGGTCAGTGATCCATGTCGCTGTGCCTCGGACGAGGCGGAACTGAGAAGCGCGATTGCGCGCTCGACCACTTGGAGCGCCTCCTCGCAATACCCCTGAGTCTTGAGAATCTCACCTTGCAGAGCAAAAACCTCGGCCATGCTGGCCCGCAGTTGCGAGCTCTCTAGCTTGTCCTCGAAGTGCTGAGCTGCGCGCGCGACGGCAATTTCCGCATCTTTGAGGTGGCCAGCCTCAAGGAGACACCGTCCATAGGCGACAAGAGCCGCCGCCCAGGTAGAGGGGACAACCGCTACACCCTCGGCGGCCGCACGATCGAGTGCCTCTACGGCTCTGCGGCAGGCCTCGACGGCTCTCGAGGGCGCCCCGATCTCGCTGTAACTGGCCGCAAGCCCGATGAAGGTTCGGGCGACATCCTCGAACCGGCGCGGCTCACTTTCGCTGAGCCGGTCGTAAGTCTTTCCAGCGTCCGTCCAGACAGAGATTGCGGTTTCATAGGCTCTCGTACGCTGGAGAACACCAGCCTGCCACTCGAGCGCACGAGCTAGCTGCAGTCCGTTGGCGTGGTCGCCTTTACGGAAGTACGTCGTGGCCTCCGCCAAAGCGTCCAATGCCTCATCGGATCGCGCCTGAGCCTGGAGGAAGTTCGCGCGGACCAACAGGAGGCGTCCAAGCTCCGCCGTAAGATCTGCATCTGGATCACCAACCTTTTGAGCCAAACGACGCGCCAAGTCGACGCCGCCTTTCGAGAGCGCCTCGACTTCAACGCCGAATGCCCCGCCGGCATGCAGTTGCGAGATCTCGACACAGGCTGCAGCCAGAGCCGATCGCCAATCCGTTCGGTCGTCGTCGTTGATCAGGGCCTCTTCAAGCCAGGTCGTCAGGACGGGAGCCGCCTCGCTCAGCGACTGGTCGCGAACGATGAGCAGGTCTGCCAACCGGGGATCAGTGAACGCCGCGCGGCGCCAGAGGCGAGCCATTTCCTCACCGTCGACCCGCACAGGCCCTATGTCGCCGTCAACGAGCCGTGACGCGAGACCGTGCATCTCTTGCAACAGTGAGCCGCGCTCGGCCGGATCCTCCTCGAAAACGGCAAGCTTCTCTTCGAAAGCGCACCAGGGATAATGGCGAATTTCGTTGAGCCGCAACTCCCGATCGAGATCCTCGACACTTCGGTTGAAGAGCTTCCGCATGCGGTGGACGGCATGACGCCTCGCGTGCGCCGCCTCGCTCTTGTCCTCGACGCGCGTTGGCGTGGGAAAGAAGCGGATGGGACGCCGCAACTGCGTGCGCTGCCGGTGAATCGATCGCGCGACAGCTGCCGTTCCATCAATGCTTTGTCGATTGTAGACGAACGTCAAAACCAGCAGATCTGGCAATTGAACCGTGCACACGCCCGCACTGTCAGAGACGCCTGTGCGGCTGTCGATCAGAACGATGTCGAACGATTTTCTCGCCCACCGACCAAAGGCGTCGAAGTATTGTCCACCAGCGAAACGCTTGTAGAACGCTCCCCACTCGAACGCTCCTACCTTCTGGGTGTATTCTTCATCTTGACGCCCTGAGCCGATGAAGCCGAGCTTGCCTCTCGCGGCATGTGGGAGCGCGAGATGCTGTACGATGTCGGAGCAGTCCGACAGACGGTCGATCGTTTCCTCCGGAGCCTCACCGGAGCTTCCGATAGCTCTCGCGTATTGCCAGAGACGATCGACGAGCCCACGCGACCGAACTTGCTCCGGATCGGCCAGGAAAGGATGGAAATAACGATGAAGGCCAGGAGCCTCGAGATCCCAATCGATCGCCAGAACGTTCCACCCGTTCGAGGCCAGAGCCCAGGCGACATTCGCCAGCGCCATGCTGCGTCCGCCGCCGCCCTTGAACGAATAGAACGTCGCGATTTTTCCGATCTTCTCGCTCCCAGCCATCGATTAAGCCGCTTCTGCGTAAGAGTGACTTCCCTCATATTCATCAGGGTCGAGATCTGCCAAGCCAAGGCGCGGGACAGTCGATGGGGTTGCGGCTTCCGCTTCGCCGCCGAAGAACTCCTCGACCTGCGCGATATCGAGCCCTTGATACACATCTAAATCAAAGGGAGCTTCGTCTGCTCCAGGAGCGGAGTTCCACTCTGCGATCAAGAAAGCACGCGCTGCCGGAAGCAGAACGTTGACGACTTCTCGACCTTGTTTGTTACCCGCCACCGCTCCGATTGATCTGAGCTCCTTTAACTTCCGGCATATGCTTTCTTCGCTCTCGTTCAACCTAGCAGCAAGATCGACGTTTCGAACGGCGTCCTCAAAGAGCGCGCTCAGCAGACCCTGAAAGCGGTCCTGCCGCAGGACGGTTTCGAACTCGGATGGAGCGCAGCGTTCAGCAGCCAATCCGAGCATATCCGCGAGTGAGCCGAGACGCCCCGCGATGTAAGTCGGATCTTGCACGATCTCCGGGGCAGTAGCCACGATCTTATCATGCAGCCCCTTCGCAAGCCGCGCCTCCTCCACGAGCAGGCGACCATCGGCCGCGAGCAGGGCGTCCAGACCGCCATCGATCGACGCCGTGACACAGCGATCAACCTTACTATCAATCCTCGAGCCTTCCGGAAGCGGAACGATGGGCCAGATCATCCGATCAATTTGGTTGAGCATCGACATTGGATCGCTTTCAGCGCTGAGGAGAGCCTTTGGCTGCGCGGCCAGATTACAGGCCATCAACCTTCCGGTCAACTATTTGTTCCGGAAACGAAAGAGTGCCGCCGCACCTCCCGCGATGGGACCGATCCACCGCGACTCACTTTCGTTAGGGGCGAAGGTCAATGCCTGTGAGCCGCGTTAAGTTTGGCTCAATGTACCTCGCTGAAACAGGAGCTTGCGGCGTGAGGGGTGCGGTACTGGCCGTGCACGGGCCAGACGACGTCGAGCGTCTTCGTCGTATCGCCCCTACCCGAGGAGGCCGCGCGGCGTTGAACATTCGTCCAGTACGGCAGTTAGCAAGCGATCAGGACGAAGCAATTCGTTCTAGTTCCCGATTTATAATCCGGTTCTCATTCCGATAAATCTGACAGACTTGCGGTTCGTTTCCTGGAACCTGGAGAGTTCAACGATGTACTATCACGACAAGCGACTTCAGTACCCGGTCAAGGTCGACAGCCCGGACCCGATCTATGCCCGCATGCTCCAGCAGGCGATCGGCGGGATCGAGGGCGAGATCCGGGTCTGCTTCCAGTACTTCTTCCAGGCCTGGGGCAACCGCGCTCCGACCACGAAGTACCGTGACATGCTGCTCAACACCGCGACCGAGGAGATCGGGCATATCGAGATGCTCGCGACCGCCGTCGCGATGAACCTCGAGACCGCGCCGACCAAGGTGCAGGAGGCCGGGGCCGCCGACGCACTCGTCGGAGCCGTGATGGGCGGCGAGAACCCGCGCCACATCGCCGAAGGCATGCTGCACAAGACGCTGCTGTCCCCCGGCATGGCGGCGTTCCCGGGCAATTCCGACGGCCTGCCCTTCGACATGAGCCACATCTACGCCAGCGGCAACATCGCGGCCGACATGTACTGCAACGTCGCCGCCGAGGCGACCGGACGGATCCTGGCGGTCCGGCTCTACAACGCCACCAACGATGCCGGCATGCGCGACATGTGGAGCTTCCTCATCGCCCGGGACACGATGCACCAGCAGCAATGGCTGTCGGTGATCGAGGAACTCGGAGGGCACGCGGGCACGCTGCCGATCCCGAACTCCTTCCCGCAGAGCGAGGAGAACCAGAAGTTCAACTACAACTTCTTCTCGACGTCGGCGGACGGCTCGCCGCCCCCGGCCGGCCGCTGGACGCAGGGCCCGTCCCTCGACGGCAAGGGCGAGTTCAGCGTGGTCCAGAACCAGCCCATGGGCGAGGAGCCGGTGCTCGGCCCGGCACGGCCCGACAGCGGGGCCCAGTCCCAGCAGATCGCTTAAGATCGGCCTCCCAAGCCTCGGCACGGCTAAGGCCTCACTGCGAACGGTTCTGGCCTTTC
>JAPOQV010000316.1 GCA_026710565.1 Spirochaetaceae bacterium
CGACCCACTTGCCGCTGGCGCCGGCCTGCTGCTCGCGCTCCGCGCCGGACACCGCCTTGGCCATCGACGCCGCCACGCCGTCCGCCGATCCGACCGGGATGTTGGGCTCCATGCCGCCCTGCCAGAGGGCGAAGCCGCCGGCCGCGTCGGGGGTGTTCACGGCGCGCCGCACGCGGTCCTCGTAGGCGTGCATGTAGCCGTAGGTCATCGTGATCGCGTCGATGTTGGGATTGACGAAGCGGTCGTCCCAGGCCATCGCGTCGGCGACGCTGTTGATGTAGTCCCACCGTCCGGTGTTGAAGCCCACGAAGCGCAGCCCGAGCGCGGCGCGGATCTCCATCAGTTGATAGGACGCTTCGAGCTGCTCGACCAGGACGTAGGTCTTCACGGTGCCGGTGGCCAGCCCCAGGTGCCCCTCCAGCGCCGCGAGCAGACGGTGCCAGAAGGCCGCCTCCTCCGCGGTCTGGATCTTCGGCAGGTAGAGGACGACCGAGGCGCCGCGCGCGCGCAGTGCCGCGTGGTTGGCCGCCACGTACAGCGCGGCGTCGACGATCGAGGCCGACAGGCCGGTGCCGTCCGCCATGCGCACGTGGCGGTCGTCCAGGTGCAGGCCGCGCGCCCCGAAGATGGTGGTGGGGAAGTCGAGCTGCGCGCGCCAGTCGCCGATGATCGGCCGCTGCAGAAAGCCCTCCGCCCAGGCGTTCATTTCGCCGGCGACCCCCTCGGCGGCGGCCAGGAACTCCGGCGCGCGGGCGATGCCCAGCCGCAGGTTGCGCTGGTTGTCCAGCGACATGGTCGTCACCTGCCCCAGGGCGTCCTCGCCGTCGAACATCCAGCCGTCGGCGCCGGACAGCAGGGCGTAGGCGACGTTGCGTATGCTGCGCGGCAAGGGAGCGTCGGGCTTGGCTCCCGGTCCGGTGCCCTGGATCCACTGCCGCTGCAGGTCGCCGGGGATGGCGCTGCCGGCGAACCAGCCCGCGCGGGCTTCGGCGACCGTGATGGCGGTGCCGGCGATCGTCGCGCCGGCCGGCAGGAAGTCGATGCGGCGCCGCTCCCGCGCCCGTTCGGCGCGGCGGGCGATGCGCCGGCGCATCAGGTCGAGGCGCGGCTCGTTGAGCTCGGCCAGGGCGGCGATGGCGTCGAGCGCAGTGTCGCTGTAGACGTCGTCGTACTGCCGCGCCAGATCGCCGCGGATCTGCACGGTTCGGTTCAAGGAAGCCATGGAGGCGGTATAGTAGCGCCTGATCGCGACTCCCGCAGTGCCAATCAACCACCCCGTCCCACCCGCCAACCTGCTGTTTGTCCTGTCCGACCAGCACAACCTGCGCGGCACCGGCTGCTACGGCGGCGACGGCATCACGCCCAACCTGGACCGGCTGGCCGCCGCCGGCACCCGTTTCACCTCCGCCTACACCAACTGCCCGCTGTGCGTGCCGGCGCGCGCCTCGCTCGCCACCGGCCGCTACGTGCACGACATCGGCTACTGGGACAACGCCCACGCGTACGACGGCCGCGTGCCGAGCTGGGGCCACCACTTGGCCCGGGCCGGCCTGACCTGTGACTCGATCGGCAAGCTGCACTTCCGCGGCGGCGACGACAACGGCTTCGGGCGCGAGATCGAGCCGCTGCACGTGGTGGGCGGGGAGGGCGATCTGCTCGGCTGCCTGCGCGAGGACCCGCCGGTCCGCAATGCGCGCGCCGGCGTCCTGGACGCAGGCCCCGGCGAGTCGAGCTACCTGGCCTACGACGTGCGCAACGCCGACAACGCCGTCGAGTGGCTGCGCGCCCACGCCGGCGACCGCCGTCCGTGGGTGCTGTTCGTGGGGTTCGTCTGCCCGCATCCGCCCTACATCGGGCCGCCCGGGCACTTCGACTGCTATGACCCCGGCGCGATCCGACCGATGCCTCAGGAGGAGCAGGCCGACTGGCCCGACCACCAGGCGATCAACGGGGTGCGCGACGTCCTGAACCTCAACGAGCCGCTGTCCGCGGAGCAGCTCTCGATCTACCGCCGGGCGTACCTGGCCGCCTGCACTCACCTGGACGAGCAGATCGGCCGCGTGCTGGCCGCGCTCGACGACTGCCGCATCGGCGACCGCACGCGCGTCATCTACACCTCCGACCACGGCGAATCGATGGGAGCGCGCGGGCTGACCGGCAAGCTGACCATGTACGACGAGTCGGCCGCCGTGCCCCTGATCATGGCCGGGCCCGACGGGCC
>JAPOQV010000317.1 GCA_026710565.1 Spirochaetaceae bacterium
CGGGCCCGGCGGCGGGGGGCCCGCCAGCCCGCCGAAGCCGGCGCCGATCACCACGACCCGCTTCATCACCGCGTGTTCAAGTCTCCTCCGGCAGTGGCGGGCCGGGGTCGCCGTCCAGGACGGTCGACGCGAAGCTCGCCTTCATGAGACGCAGCTTCGTCGCGGCCAGCGACGGGACGTCCCAGAGGTTGACGAGCTCGTCGGGGTCGTCGTCCAGGTCGTGGAGCTCGCCGACGCCGTGCGAGTGGTACACGACCAGCTTCCAGCGGGCGTCGCGGAACATGGTGGCGACGCTCGGCCGCCGCCCGTCGCCGCCGAGGCCCTGCGCGTCGTGGAACTCGGCCCTGACGAACGTGCGCTGCGGCTGCCCCTGCCCTCCTCCGTTCATGAGCGGCAGCAGCGAACGGCCGGTCACGAGGCGTCCGGGAGCCAGCCCCACCGCGTCCAGGAGCGTGGGCACGATGTCGGTGAGCTCCACCAGGGCGTCGCTGCGCAGGCCGGCCCGCACGTGTCCGGGCCAGCGCCAGATGAGCGGCACGCGGACCAGGCCCTCGTAGAACCGGCAGCCCTTGCGCACCAGGCCGTGGTCGCCCTGCATGTCGCCGTGGTCGGAGGTGAACACGACCACGGTGTCGCCGCGCTGGCCGGCATCGTCGAGCGCGTCGAGCACCGGCCCGCTCTGCGCGTCGGCCAGCTCGATCATCGCCAGGTAGGCGGCGCGCAGGTCGCGGGTGCGGTACTCGTCGGGGTGGCGCGCCGTGGTCTGGAACTCGACCCCTGCCAGCGCGGCCCCGGTAGCGAGGTCCGCCGTCTGGAACGGAGGTTCGGGCAGCGCATCCGCGTCGAAACGCCGGTAGTACTCCCACGGCGGATCGTAGGGAGGATGGGGATCGAAGAGGTTGAGGTTGAGCAGCCACGGCCGGGCGTGCGGCCGGCGGATGAACTCGATCGCCGACTCCGCGCACCACGTCGAGTGGTGCAGGTCGGCCGGGACGTTGTCCGCATCCGGCGCCGGCGGCAGAAACGGCGTGAGTCCGTGCTTGCGGTCAGCCGCCCGGCCGAGCAGCGCCGTCGGATCGTGACCACGCTCCCGCAGCCAGGCGTGGTAGGAGCTGCCCTCCTCGGCCGGACGGTCCGGCCGCGAACCGTAGCGGACGACGCCGTACCCGTAGTCGTTTTCGGCGACGCCGTGCGGGTGCCCGGCAAGGTCCAGCTTGCCGACCAGGCCGCACTCGTACCCCGCCGCGGCCAGCCGCTGCGTCACCAGCGTCGGCTCGCCGGCATACGGCGCCGGGAAGTGCGCGGCGCGGTTGCGGCGCTGGCGAACGCGGCTGGGGTACATGCCGGTCATGAAGCTCGCGCGGCTGGGCGTGCAGACCGGGCTCTGGCAGTACGCGTGCGTGAACGCCGCTCCCTCCCGCACGAGGCGGTCGAGGCTGGGCGTGTGTGCGTGCGGATGGCCCAGAGCGCCGACCGTGTCGTGGCGCTGCTGGTCGGTGGTGATCCACAGGATGTTGGGCCGGCTCCGTTCCCACGGGACAGGTGCGCCGTGGGAGGCTCCGTCGTCCCGAGGGCGAATCAGTGGAGGGTGCCGCCGCCGGGTACGACGTAGCCGAGCACGACGGTCAGCAGGTAGGCCCCGAGGAGCGCGAAGCCGAACGCCTTGCTGAACTGGCCCGTCCCGGTGCGGCTGATGCCGAAGCGCAGCACCAGCACCACGAACAGCATCGACGGGAAGAACAGGTAGAAGAACTGCGGCGGCACGGCCAGTCCGCCCGCGGTCACCGCGGCGGCGGCGCC
>JAPOQV010000318.1 GCA_026710565.1 Spirochaetaceae bacterium
CAGCCGCTCGCCGCCCGGCGCCCAGGAACGCCAGGTCGCGGCGTCATCGGTCGTGTAGCGCACGCGGTAGCCCGTGATCGCCGAGCTACCCGTGTAGGCCGGTGCGGTCCAGGAGACTTCGATCCGTCCGTCGCCCGGTTCGAGCGTCGGCGGCCAGGGCGGGTCGGGCCGGCCATCATTGGTCAACGTACGCCGGGACTCGGTCGTCGACCAGGGACCGGCGCCGTTGTCGTTGCGCGCCCGCACTCGCACTTCGTAGAGCGTGTTGAATCGCAGCCCCGCGATCATCGCAGGTTGCGAGAGCCCGGCGTGACCGGCGTTGGTCCAGAGTTGGATCCCGGTGACGCGGTACTGCACGTCGTAGCCAGTCAACGGTGAACCGCCGTCCTCGTTCGGTTCGTACCAATAGACCCGTAGGCCCTGGTGCAGACCAACGATCGTGTGCACCGATGGTCGGGTCGGCAGGCCGCTCTGCGCACCTGCATTGTCCAGCGTCCACCAGAATCCAGCCGCCAGAGCGAATAGCGCGACACAGCACAGCGCGAGTGGTTGCACTGTCGGCATGCGGCGCATCATCCCGACCTCCGTCCAACTCGCCCGGAATCACGTGGTTGACCGTTGCTGCCATTGTCTCACTTCTTTGACTCCAAGTACGTGTATGTCAGTAGAAGCGCTCGTGTATCCATCGTGTAAGTCAAAAGAGATTCTCGGATCAGCGGTCTGATCGAGCAGGCAAGTGTGGCGGATCGGGTAGTCAAGGGCAATGCGCCTGTGACCTACCGATTGCGGCCGGCGGAGACTCCCGCCTCGCCTTCTCGGCGGCGCCACCAAACTGGGCAACGTCAAGAACCCTTTGGCGTTCGCGCTGGAGCTGTCGCCGGTACGGCCGGACCTGCGAGGATCGCGTAACACAGTTGTCGCGCTTGTGGCCGAAGACGCCGCCGGCGACGCGCTGGCGATCAGCGCCGCGCCCTCGGTTTCTGACCAGGCGACAGCGTCCGCCGCCGCCGACTCCTTCAGGCTGACGCTGACTGGCGCGGCGACATTCACGGTCACGGCCAGAGATGATCTGGACGGCTCGGCCAGAGCCACGTTCGCGGTCACGGTCGTCGCAGCGCTGATGCAGCCGGAGCCGCAACGTTCCGCGCCTGCGGAACAGCAGGATGTCGTCACGCGTTACGACACGGACGGCGACGGCAAGATCAGCCTGGCTGAATACAACGCGGCGAACCCGGACCTGGGCGCAACGCTGACCGTGGCCGATCTGATCAAGCTCAGAGCGGCCTACGTCGCCTCGTCGCGCTGAGTGCGAAGTGGACCGGGCCGGCCGGCTGAGCGGTCGGCTCGGGTCCCTCTCGGAGCCTGGACGCGTCCCCGGCCGAACCGCAGGCGGGATGACAACATCACAACTTGCACGACAGCACACAGCCAAAAGCACATATACTCACGTCTTATCTATTGATGGTCGTGTATCCTGCGTGAACGTACACACGGCTTGCGAACGTGACGATTTGAGGATGTGCGAGATGTTTAAGTCCGGTTCAGGCAATCTGTGTCGCTTGCTGAGGGCGACCATGCCCGTTACCCCCCCCCCACCATATCTGTTCTAGCTCCTGCTCCAAGCCTTCATCCTCAGAACACCCCCGGCGGCCCCGGTCACCGCGGGCCGCCTCCCTCCGCCGATTCTCCCTCGTCGCCGTCCTCGTGCTGCTACTCGGC
>JAPOQV010000319.1 GCA_026710565.1 Spirochaetaceae bacterium
CGCGGCGGCCGTCGACGCGTTGCGCAGCGCCGGAGAGCGGGACGACGACGAGCACGTCGTCCCGCTCTCCGGACGCTAGGTCAACCGGCGCCTCAAGGCCCTCGCCGAGCTGGCCGGGCTCGCCGGCGCGCGGCACCGGACAGGTCACTGCGCTGGGAGGCGGATACGTAGGGGTGAGCCGGGCACGGCCTCGACAATACGCGCCTCGACGAGCACGGCGGCGACGTAGTTCCCGGCGCGGCGCTGAACGCCTGCGGCCTTCAGATAGCCATCCAGCGTGTCGGGTGCAGGGTGACTGAGATCGCTGTTGACCCGCACGCAGGAGTTGTCGAGAAACTGCGGGATTCCTTCGATGCAGGACCACGGGATCGGAGTCCTCCATCCGTGGCCGAGCACAAGCACCACGGTATCGGGCTCAAACTCGGCGAGCTCGAACGACGCTCTAAGGCTGAGGGTCTTGAGGGTCTTGCGCCCGATTCTGCGGACGGCTTTCTCAACGGCACCCATTCACAGACCACCCCCTCTAGGGTTTCTGCTGCTGCGCGATGAGCAGGTCGAGCTTCCCTTCCACGGCCGCCATTCGCTCGCCGAGCCGCACTTCCACGGCCGTGACTCGTTCACCTAGCACCTCGGCAATCGGCCACGGCGGCTGGCACCAGGTGATCCACTCCGTCGAGCAGACCGACTTCCGACGGGGGTATCCGTCAGCTCCTCAAGCGCCTCGATGGCTGTCGCGGCGGCTCGGTTCGGCGCCCGGCGGGCGAGGTTGCTCAACGCCTACCGTGTCAGGCCGCGTTTGCGCTGCCGATCGGCCAGTCTGGCGGTCGCCGTGTCGACGGCCTGCTCCAAACGGCCGTTCGTCCTCTCGAGGCTCTCGATCACGCGCAGCAGTTCAGCGTTCGTCGCCTCGACGGTCGCGATCAGGAGGAGCAGTTCGTCGTTCGTCCGGTAGAGCTCCTCGTTCACCCAATTGACGGCGGCAGTCGTCTCCCTCACGTCGCCGACCCAGATCGGGCAGCACACGGAGGCTCTTGTGTCTCTACAGGGGCCGCACCCCTCACGACTTTTCCGGGTTAAGGACACTCACACACAACAACCATCTGCTACAATATACAAGAGAATGGCTCGCCGGGGGGGATGGACCCCGCATGGTTCTGGAGGCTCGGCACTCATGCTTGGACCAATTAGCACCTTGTTTGTAACACCAAAGGCTGTCAAAGCAAAGACTGAGGCCTTTGCGGATGGTCTTAAGGAGTTGGAGGGTTCTGCAGAAACGAGCGAAAAATATCGTGCTCAAGCTCAGGAAGTGATTATTGAATGGATGAAGGCATCGGGTGGCCAGCATCTTACACGACGCTGGATCGCACTTGTGATTATTGGCCTTTGGGGTACTTGCATCGTTGCCGGTCTCGCTCTGACTACCGCCGCAGTGTTTGTAGAGAACAGCGACCCATATAACCACGCGACGAGCACGCTGTTCGAGCTTGTTCAAGAACTCGCCCTGCTTGTGTTCTCGGTCGTGGCGTTCTATTTTGGCGCGGAGCGCATTGAAGGCATCGCGAAGGCAATACGTAGCAGATAAGGAAAGCGATTCGCGCCACAGCACCTATTGAGTCAGATGGAGGTTTGACAATATGATGCCACCTGCTAAATACCGGGCCTTTGTGCTGACTGGATGCATGATCCTGACTATGAGCGGCTGCGCGTCCATCCCAAAGGAGACGGTCACTCTGTCGATGACGGTTGGGAAAGATATAGAACAACTTCATTCCGGCTACCGCGAGACGATCAGGTTGTCATTCGACCAGATGCGCCAAGCGGGATTGAGCGTGATCGATAATGTCTGGACGCCTGCCTATCTGAAGAGCTTCGTGACATCCGGCGAGCTAATCGAAGCGGCGCAGGCTGAACAGACCGAGAGAGTTGATTACTGGGCGCGCATCGCGATCAGGGCGATCGATGAAAAACGGAAAGAATTCCTCGACCCTCTTCAGGAGCGAGAGGACGAGCTCGTGGCCGCCGTCGACGCAGCCTTTGACCGCGTGATCAACGCCAACGCCGCGGTCACGGCCAACCTTAACAGCGTGCTCAAGGTTCAAGTCCTGCAAGACCAGGTTCGTGAGGCGGTCGGGCTCTCCGATATTAGGGACGAGATCAACAACGCGATCGTGTCCACGTCCAACTGGGCCGCCATGGCAACGAAAGAAATAGAAGAGGCAGCGAACATCGTTGAGGTCCGCCAATGACAGGACTGGGACTGTCATTGGCGGCATATCAAAAGGAAGTCTGGGAGGACAGAGTCACATGAGCGACAGCACAGACGACTGGAAGAAACGGATGGAGGCGGGCAGCAAGAAGGCTGTGGAAGACGCCAATGCGACGACGGATCCCGCGCTGGCGGCCATCAACAAGCAAGCTGACGATGCAAGGGCGATCGTCCAGAACCTAAAGGTGAGCGACCAACCAACCTATAACAAACTGGTTGAGATCGTCGACGATGCTACGAGACGGAACGAAGCAATCGGCGCCGTGGTCGGCCGCGTCAAGATACTCGGTCAGGTTGGAGTAGAGCTCGCGGAAAAGATCGGAGGCATGACCACCGCCGGCGTAGCCATTAGCGCGCTGAAAAATATGCTTGATGATAAGTAATTGTAGATTGATTGTGCGCCGTGCGAAAGCGCCATCTTTACTCCTGACGTGATCCGGCAGGTTGACGGATCGGCCGTTATCGGACGCCGGACGATGCGGCGCGGCAGCGGAACAGCCCGGGCAAGGCGTCCAGGATGCCCTTCGCCGCTTCCATGATGGTATCCCGATTGTGCCAGAGGAACGATAACCAACGCAGCCATTCTGGAACTTTCGGGAGCTTCGGCCAGCGCGGGAATCTCGGGCGCGGCTGGTGGGTGCGGAACGGCGGGCCGGGGAGATCGTGGA
>JAPOQV010000320.1 GCA_026710565.1 Spirochaetaceae bacterium
GCCCTGGTCGCGGCTGGTCGCGGTGGACGTCAACAGCGGCGAGATCGCGTGGATGATCCCGTTCGGCACCGTCGAGGGCGCGCCCCCCGGCCTGCTGACCGGCGCCCCCAACTCGCAGAAGGGCGGGCCGACATCCACCGCGAGCGGCGTGCTCTTCATCGGGGGGGCCAGCGACCGGCGCTTCCGCGCCTACGAGACCGCGACCGGGCGCGAGCTGTGGAGCGTCGAGACCGAGCAGATGATCAGCGGCGCCAATCCCGTCACCTACATGGGGAAGGACGGAAAGCAGTACGTGACGGTGGCCGCCGGGACCACGCTGCTGGCCTACACGCTGCCGTGAGAGATGGTCGCGGCCCGGATGACCACATGAATCGGGAGGAGATCTGCAAATGAGCGCGGACGTCGGGTCGGTAGCGGTCAGCGGGGGATTCGCCAGCACGCAACGCATGGACCGATGGTGGGCGGCCCCCGCCGCCACCGCATTCGGTCTGGCCGTGCTGTTCGGCTATCTGATGTTCCGTGCGTTCTACCCGGCGCACGTCTGGTTCGATCCCTATATCAGCCCGGTTGTTGCGCCGCCGCTCCTCACGCCGGTCTCGGGTTATCCGGGGTCCGTGCCGGTGGACGTTGCCTGGCTCGGTGCGTTCCCCGCGTGGTGGCCGGCGTTTCTTCCACGGTCGCCCGCGTTCTTCATTCCGGCCCTGGCCATCGCATTCCGCTTCACCTGCTACTACTACCGCGGCGCCTACTACAAGGCCTTCGCGATGACCCCGCCTTCGTGCACCGTCCGGGGCCTGCCCGCGCAGTACCGGGGAGAGACCCGGCTGTTGTGGTTCCAGAACCTGCACCGCTACACGCTGTACGCCGCCCTCTTCGTCCTCGCGTGCCTCTGGTGGGAGGGCCTGGCCGCGTTCTTTCGTGACGGCCAGTTCGGCATCGGCGTCGGCACGGTGGTCATGCTGGTCAATGCCGGCCTCATCACGGGCTACACGTTCGGGTGTCATTCGTGGCGTCATCTCGTCGGCGGGAAGCTGGACTGTTTCTCGTGCAAGGGCGTAGCCTCGCCGCGGCACCGCCTGTGGAAGGGCTCGACCTGGCTGAACGAGCGCCACATGCTGTTCGCCTGGATCAGCCTCGGCTGGGTGGTCTTCACGGATCTCTACATCTACCTGGTCTCGGCGGGCGCGGTTACGGATTTCAGCACCTGGTAGGCTGCCGGATTCGGATGGTCGAGGCTGGCGAGGACCTGTGCCTTGGGCGCGTCTCAGTTGCGTTTCGACATCCAGCGCCGTCTCTTGAAGACGACCCGGTCGAGCCAGGCGATCGGCCAGCGGGGCCGAGGAGTGAGCTTTCGGGCGTCCTCCTTCGTGGCCGGCGCGCCATCCAGAAGGAGCTGGTCCGGCTGCTTGTAGGTGCCGAACACCAGGTCCGCGACCGGGATGCCGAAGAAGCCGGCCACGTTCAGGTTGCACCGGTAGTTCGCGTGGTGGGCCTGGTGGAATCCGTACATCTTGCGCCACACCCCGCCGAACACCCGGTTCTTCAGTCTTGGCTTCCACCAGTCCTCGTATGACAGGTGATGCGCGACGTGGATGGTCTCGTACAGAAACAGGGCCATCGCAATGGCGGCGTAACCGCCGATGAGTATCGGGATTCCCGGGAACGAGAATGCGAACGGCGCGAAGAAGGGCGTGAACGCCGCGAAGGCGGGAATCAACCCCCAGGGCGGGAACGTGGCCTGGTCGTCGTGGGCCACGTCGCAGATCGGATACGCGCTCCGAACGGTCTTCTTCCCGTCATCGAAGCCGATCGCGGTCAGCTTGTGGTGCGCGAGGGGGCTCGTGCAGAAGGCGCGGAGGAACCTCACGGTCTCGATGTGGAGCAGGTAGCGGTGGAAGAGATACTCTCCAAAGCAGAGCAGCAGACTGCAGACGAGGCCCGTGAGCACGATCGCCAGGATGCCCGACGACACCTGCTGGTCCCAGGTCCACCTGAAGAAATGCCGCACGAACGCGAAGAGCGCGACCAGCTGCAGGGCGATGAACACGGCGAACCACAGGAAGGCGGCCGAGTGTCGGGTGCGGCTCTCGAAGGAGAGGAAGTTCAAGGTCGAGAGTCTCATCCGCGAGAGACTCTATCCCGAACCGACGGTGCGGAACAAGCCGCGACTCCGGTCGACCCGTGTCGCGGCAGCCCTCACCCGCATCGGGCCGCGGCGGCGTTCCGGTCCGGCCGGCGGCGGAACGATCCGTGGGCTCTCGGCGATCGCGTCCGTCCCATGCCACCCGCCCCGACGATTTTGCATGGCATTGCATTACAATGACGTGAGCGGAGGGTGGTGAAGCGGAACGCGCGACCAGTTGAGCGTCAGGCTGCCCCGCGAGTTGAACGAAGCCGTTGGCGAACGGGCGAAGCGCGACTCGCGTCGGCCGTCGGAC
>JAPOQV010000321.1 GCA_026710565.1 Spirochaetaceae bacterium
ACCGGCTCGTCCACCACCCGGCCCCCCCGACCGCCCGGCGAACGGGCGATCAGCGGCACGTGCAGCCCCACGTCGTACAGCATCGGGTACTCGTCGATGCTCTTGATCAGCATGCCGAAGTGGCCGAGAAACTCGCCGTGGTCGGACAGGAACGCGATCACCGTATCCTGGAGCATGCCGCGCGCTTCGAGCGCCGCCATCACCTTGCCCACCTGCGCGTCCACCATGGAGATGCTGCCGTAGTAGAGCGCGGTCACGCGGCGCAGCGCCGCCTCGTCCAGATGCTCGAAGTTCTCCTTGTGGCCGTGGCGCTTGTAGCCGAGGTGCTGGGGCGGCTTGTTCGCAAGCCCCATCCCGAACGTGGGCGGCAGCGGCAGCGCCGCCGGGTCGTACATCGAGGCGTACGGCTCCGGCGCGTCGAACGGGATGTGCGGATTGGGCAGTCCCATGAACAGGAACAACGGCTGCTCGGCCGGGTGCCGGTGGATCAGCTCCACGGTGCGGTCTCCCACCCAGCCGTCGAAGTAGGCGTGCTCGGGCAGCGGATTGACCGCCGCGCGGAACCCTTCCAGGTACTCCGGGCGCCCGTGCATGGCGAACGCCTCGATGGCGGTCTGCCAGTGGCCGTTGGCCTTCAGCCAGTCCTTGTAGTGCGGGTGCAGCACCTCGGGGTCGGTGGAGCCCGAGCGCTGGCCTTCACTGCGGATCAACTCGTCGAAGGCGGCGAGCTTGGCGTCCGACAGGTGCAGCTTGCCGGTCCCGGCGGTCCGGTACCCCTGATCGCGCAGATACTCGGGCAGGGTGAGCTCATGGTCGCCGACCGCCACGTAGTTGGACGTGCTGCCGTTCACGTGCGGGTAGCGGGAGGTCAGGATCGAGGCGCGGCTGGGCGCGCATTGGGGATGTTGCGAGAACGCCTGTGCGAATCGGGTGCCTGCGACCGCCAGCGCGTCGACGTGCGGAGTGCGAATGATCGGGTTGCCGTAGCAGCCGACGCAGTCGGCGCGCAGTTGGTCGGAAAGGATCACCACGATGTGCGGCGGCCGGCCGCTGCCGGTGCCAGGGCTCGGCGCCGCGCGGTCGCTCATTGCGACAACAGGCGGCGGACCCCGGCCACGTCGGCCCGGATCGCCTCGTCCACGCCCATGCCACCGCGCTCGTCGGCCGGGAACTCGATCATGAAGGCACCATCGTAACCTGATTGGCGCGCCGCCGCGCCGAGCTCGCCGTAGTCCACCACGCCTTCCGCGATCAGGGTCCGCGGCGGCCGTTCGCCGGCTGTCGCGACGTAGTTCTGCAGGTGAGCGTGGCGGGAGTGCGGGAGCAGGCGCCGGTAGTCCGGCACTGCGCGGGTGGCCAGCTCATCGGACGGCGCCGGGTACACCACCTGGTAGTTGAGCGCCACGTTGGCGTGGTCGACCTCGGCAAGCACCGTGAGCGGCGCGTCCCACCCCTCGGTCAGCGAGCCGACGTGCCGCTCCAGGACTACCAGGACGTCCACGTCGCCGGCGGCGTCCGCGAGGTCGCGGATCTCCGCGTACAGCCGTGCCCGCTCCGCGGGCTCGGTGGCGTCATGGGCGGCGCTGCCCGGCCAGATCCGGACGATCGGCGCGCCCAGCGCCCGCGCCGCGGCGAGCTGGTTCTCCTTCGTCACCGGATGGCCGTCGTAGCAGGGATGGCGGCCGGGACAGTAGTAGGAGCCGAGCGCGCAGAAGCTCAGCCCCAGCCCGGACGCCTGCTCGCGCAGGTCGGCGCACCACGCCTCGTCCACGGGGTACGAAAGGTGGGGCGGCTGCCCCCACAATTCGACGCTGTCGGCGCCGGCAGCGGCGATCGCGCTCAGCGCGCCGGCCGCGCTCCGCTCCTTGAAGGCGATGCTGCACACGCCGACCCGCGGAGTGAACGCCATCGTGACCGCCACGACGACAACTATACCGCGGCTGACCCAGGTTGCGACGAGGCTCGCGGGGTCATGATGGCGGCCGGTCCGATGACGGGCGTCCCATGCACGGGTCAGTCGGTTGCGATGCCCTGCAGCAGGTCCTGCGGGTGCCGGGCGTGCCAGTCGGTCAACTCCTGGTAGGCGGAGGCGACGGCCAGCACCACGTTCTCGTCATAGGCACGGCCGAGGATCTGCAGGCCGATCGGCAAGCCGTCGTCCGCGAACCCCATCGGCACCGAGATCGCCGGCAGCCCGACGCAGCTCCCGAACGCTCCCAGCGGATCGGCCGCGCGCTCCCCGGATTTCTTGACCCACGGCCGGTCGGCCGGGGGCGCGACCGTCGGCCGCGTGGGCGACAGCAGCGCGTCGTAGCGCGCAAGCAGCCGGTCGGCCGCCACGGCGATGGTGCGCCGCAGCCGCAGCGCCCGCAGGTAGTCCGTGGCCAGCATCGCGGTGCGGGGATAGATCCCGATGCGCGCCTCCGGTGCGGTGAGCCCCGCGGTGATGCCGCTGTCGATGAGCTCCTCCATCACGCTGGCCGATTCGGCCAGGAAGATCGCGCTCGACACTTCTGCGTAGGGCAGGTCCGGAAGCTCGACGACCTCGACGTCCGCCACCTCCGCCAGCGTGTCCAGCGCCTCCCGGAAGCGGTCCCGCACGCCCGGCTGGGAGCCGTCGGGCACCCCTCTTGGCACCCCCAGTCGAAAACGGCCGCCCTCGGGGCGGTGGGGTCGATACTCGTAGGGCCGCGTCGCGGTCGCCTCGTCGCGCTCGTCATGGCCGGCCACGGCGTTCAGCACGAGTCCGCAGTCGTCGGCCGTGAGGCACATCGGCCCCGGCTTGTCCATCCCGTACGTCAGCGGCATACCGCCGTGACGGCTCACCCGGCCGAAGGTGGGGCGCAGCCCGCACACGGCACAGTTGGTGGACGGTCCCACGATCGATCCCCACGTCTCGGTGCCGATCGCGAACGGCACGAGTCCCGCCGCCACCGCCGAGCCGGAGCCGCTGGAAGAACCGCCGCTCCACGTGTCGGGGTTCCACGGACTGAGCCCGGGCCCGGTGAACGAGGCGTCCGCCCGCCGGTAGCCGGTGCCGCCGGCCAGCTCCACCAGTGCCAGCTTGGCGGCCAGCACCGCGCCGGCCTCCCGCAGCCTGCACACGATCGTGGCGTCGTAGGCAAATGCCTGATCGCGCAGCGGCCCCGCCCCCCAGGTGGTCGGGTAGCCCTCGGTGGCGAACACATCCTTGAGGCCGTACGGGACGCCGTGCAGCGGACCCCGGTAGCGCCCCGCCGCGATCTCCCGCGCTGCTTCCTGCGCCTGCTTCTCGGCAAGGTCGGCAGTGAGCGTGACCACCGCGTTGTACCGCGGCCCGATCCGCTCCAGCCGGTCCAGGAACAGCCGCGTCAGCGCTACCGGCGACACCTGCCGCGTCCGCACCTTCTCGGCCAGCTCGCGCACCGGCAGGAAGACGGCGTCGCGCTCGGTCACCGGTCGTCGCCCCGGTAGGGCCGGAACGGCGGAAACGGTTCGTGGTCCGCCTCGATCTCGGCCTCCCGGAGCACCCTGGAGACCCTGACCAGCTCCTGCGCCACCTGCCTGCGCACCTCCGCCTCCTGGTCCGGCTCCGCGAACCGGTCGCCGTACCGCTCCCGGAGCAGCGCCATGCGCCATTCCACCTCCCGCGCGTCGATCGCTTCCACAGCAGCCATCACCTTGCCAGTTCTAACACGAGCGCCGGGGCGTTGCGCCGTCCGGAAGGCGTGGTTGACAAGCCTGACGGGCCGCTTGTATATCATGAACATATACTTCATGGTCGACTTCGAACGGGTCATTGGATTCGACTGGGACGATGGGAACGCCCGCAAGAGTCATGAGAAGCACGGTGTCAGCCAATCTGAATCAGAACAAGTGTTCGGGAACGAGCCTTACGTTGTCGCCGATCCGGGGCACAGTCAATCCGAGCCCCGGCTCCATGCTCTCGGCGTGACCGACCAGAGGCGCGCACTACACGTAACCTTTACATTACGAAAAGATGGTACGTTGATTCGAGTCATCTCGGCCCGAGACATGAGTCGCAAGGAGTGGACCATGATGCGTCCCAAGCACTAGCGCACTCGCGACTTCCTTCTATGAGGGTTCTATTTTGCCTGATGAAAAACTGATACACATTCCGGCCTTCAATAACGAGACCGAAGAGCGTGCGTTCTGGGAGAGCCACGACTCGACCGACTATATGGACTGGAGCAAGGCTCAACCCGTACGGTTCCCCAACCTCAAGCCGTCGAGCAAGTCGATCTCCCTCAGGATCCCTGTTGATCTTCTGGAACGGATCAAGATCGCCGCCAACAAGCGGGATGTCCCGTACCAGTCGCTCATCAAGATCTGGCTCTCCGAAAAGGTGGATTCACTCTAAACGGCGCTCGCGGGTAACCTGCGGCCTTGACCAAAGCCCGGTGCGCCGCACGCGCCGCCGGGAATCTGACCTTCCAAGTCATTCGCTCAACGCGAACCCGCCTAATCGGCCAGACTTCTGGTCGGCTCGCCGGGCTCGCCGCCCATCGCGCCCCTCTCCTCTATCCCTTCAGCGCCCCGATCAGCAGTCCCTTGACGAAGTATCGCTGGAGAAACGGGTAAACCAGGATGATCGGTCCGATCGTCACCACGATCGTCGCGGCTTTCACCGTCTCCAGCATCGTCCCCTGGAACATCTGGATGTTGAGATCGCCGATGTCGCTCGGCCCGCCGGTGAGGATCCTGCGCAGCACCAACTGCAGGACCAGCTTGTCGCGGTCGCTCACGTACAGCAACGCGTCGAACCAGGCATTCCAATGCCCCACCGCGCTCCACAGCGCCAGCACGGCCAGGACCGGCGCACACACCGGCGCGATGACGGAGAACACGGTCCGGATCGTGCCGGCGCCGTCCATGAACGCGGAGTCCTCCAGCTCGCCCGGCACGGTCAGGAGGAAGTTGCGCGGGATCACCAGGTACCACGCGCTGGTCGCCAGCGGCAGAATCAGCGCCCACCGGGAGCCCAGCAGCCCCAGCCATCTCATGTTGAGGTAGGTGGCGATCAGGCCGCCGTCGAAGAACAGCGTGAACAGGAAGAACAGGATGATCGTCCTGCGAAACGGCAATCCCTTCTTCGAAATCGCATAGGCGGCGCAGTAGGTGACGGCGATCAGGATCGCCGTGCCGACCACCGTACGCAGCACCGTGTTGTAGTAGCCGATGAAGATCGTGTCCGAGATGAAGATCCGTTTGTACGCGTCGACCGTCAGCGGAAACGCCACCAGTCGAAGCCCGATGTGCACGGCGTTCTCGGGCGTCGTGAACGACAGCACCAGCACGTCCCAGAACGGATAGACGAACAGCACCAGCAGCACGCACATCAGCAGATAATTCGCGATGCACCAGGGGCGAAGCAGCCGGCCGCTCGCCGCGCCCCCTGTCCCGTGCCGTACCGCCAGCATCGCCAGCTACCAGAGTCCGTAGTCGCCGAATCGCCGGACGACGGCGTGCGCCGACAGCACCGCAGCCAGGCCGATGACGTTCTTGAACAGGCCGACCGCCGCCGCCTGGCTGTAGGCGTATTTCTGGATGCCGGTGCGGTAGACATAGGTGTCGATGATGTCGGCCACCTCGTACACGAGCGGATTGTAGAGGTTGAATATCTGGTCGAATCCGGCGCTACAGCTTCACCTCGCCTGTTCTACCACGAGATGCCGCTGAGCCTGTGAAGCAGGCGGCTGCGTGATCTGCGTGATCTGCGTGACCGCATCGCGTTGACTGGACCGCGTCGGCATGACAGCCTGTATCGCAATTGCGATACGGGAGGCTCGGATGACGACACAGAGTTCGATGCTGCACGTCCGGATGGACACCGAGATGAAGCGGAAGGCGACGACGGCGCTCGCGGCGATGGGGCTGACGCCCTCGGATGCCGTGCGGTTGCTCTTCCATCGCATCGCGGTCGATCAGGCCTTCCCGCTCGAACTCAAGGTGCCGAACGCGCAAACCCGCAGCGCCATGGCCGAGGTGGACCAGATGGTGAAGACTCGCAAGCCGCGATTCGCGAGCGCGGACGAGATGTTTGCCGAACTTGAAGAAGCCAACGGCCAGTAAACGGACCAAAATGCCGCGCCGGGCTGACTACGCCCGACAGTTCCGCAAGGACTGGTAGCGCCTCTCGCGTTCCGGTCGATACGATTTGAATCGGCTGAAGGCGGTCATGCTCATCCCCATCGCCAGCGAGACGCCGCTCGGTCCCGAACAGAGGGATCACCGGCTCAGAGGCGCGTGGGAGCGCTACCGGGAATGCCACGTCGGTGGGCGCGAGTCGGCAGGTGCGAGGCGCCCAGGAGCAGGTCCATCCGGTCACTTCAGTAGACACCACGAAGAAGGAGCTGACCGCACGGGGCGTGCCGTCTACGGCGGTACGGGCCAACCGGTGATCGAGAGACGCGAGTGTTCATGCGCGATTCCTGCGCCGTGTGGATCGTGGGCGGCGCGCCGGTACGTGTTTTTCGAGTATCGGCATCTGTCGTTTCATGAAGCTGTCGAACAGCGGCACGGTGAACGCGGTCTCCCCGTGCCGCTGGCTCCAGACCATGCCCTTGTTCACCAGTTGTTGCCGGACCGTCGCCACCGAGGCTGCGGCCACGCCCAGAGCGGTGGCGATGTGCCCTGTCTTGTGCGGCCCCGGTCCGAGCTCGGCCATGGCACGCAGGTACTTTTGCTGCAGCACGGTCAAGCGATCGAAGCGCACGCGAAAGAAGTTGGCGTCCAGGTGGGCGCTCGCGTCGGGGGTGGCGCCCGCCACGGCTTCTCGCGCGATCGGACTCGACGGTGCGCGATTCCACACCTGGAATCCCCACTCCTGGATGAAATAGGGGTAGTTCCAGGTGGCCTGCAGGATTGCATCGACGGCTCCGTCATCGAACGAGACTCCCTCGTTCCGTGCCGGGATCGCGATGGCTGCGCGGGCCGCATCGGGATCCAGCGGGCCGACTTCCGGATAGTCGAACAGCCGCTCGGCGTACGACTTGGCCTTGCCCGCAAGTCCGGCCACCTGCGGGAGTCCGGCGCCGATGAACAGCAGCGGCAGGTTGCGTTGGGCGATCTCATGACACGCCACGACTACGGCGGCAAGCTCGACCGACGAGAGGTATTGAATCTCGTCAAGGAACAGACCTACGGCCGAGCGCCGCTCGGCGGCCGCTTCCGCCACGGCCATCAACAGGTGCGGCAGGTCTTGTTCGAGGTTGCCGCTGTCCCCTTCACCGGGTGCGGGCTCGACGCTGAACTCGATGTCTCCGATCTTGACCTTGAACGCGTTCGCGAAGCCGCGCAGTACGTTCACCGCTCGCCGCAGGTGCCGCCCACCTGCCTTGCGCAGGTCGAGGGCGTAGAGGATGCGCCGCAGCTCCGGCGCCAGCAGGTCAGGCAGCGCACCCCCTTCGGGCGCCTCGATCTTGACCGTCTCGAAGCCCTTGTCGTCCGCGAACGCGCGCAGTCGATTGATCAGCACGGTCTTGCCGACCCCGCGCAAACCCAGCAGCACGAGGCCCTTGGTGGGCCGTCGGGCGAGCACGCGATCCATGTCGACGGTCACATCTTCGATCAGCCGGTCGCGGCCGGCCAGCTCGGGCGGCTGAAAGCCGGCACCGGGAGCATACGGGTTGTTGCGACGATCCATCGAATCAGCTCAGCGGGTCAGGAAAGGAGGTTACTCGATTTAATGAGTTTAATGACTACACCATTAAACGCAATAAATCAAGCATCGGCGCCGGTCGGGACCTCGCGGATCTCCCACAGCCACTGCTTGAACAGGCCGGGGTCGCCGAAGGTGCCGTCGTCGACGCGGTTGGCCAGGGCCAGGCGAGGCGGGCCGTCCTCGAACGGCGTCCACACCGGGCACATGGCGGCCGCGCCCACGCCGGGGCGATCGCTGGTGGTGACGTAGGCGTCGTCGTTGACCAGCTCCCAGTGAAACGGGTCGGCGCCGCGGTAGTGGCCGTAGCGGCGCATCCCCGGCCTCTCCCGCGTGCTGTAGCGCAGCACGAACATGTGCCACTCGTCCCCGACCCGGAACACGCGCGGAGACTCGCAGCCCCGCTCCGACCGCAGCACCGGCTCGGGATGGATCCTGTACGGCCCGGCCGGGCGGTCGATCGGCGTGCGCGCCAGCCCGATTACCCGGTTGGCGTAGGCATCGCCGGGACCGATGCCTGGGGCATCGCCGGGACCGATGCCCTTGAAGAACAGCAGGATCTCGTCCTCCGTAACCACTGGCCGGGGATCGTCGTGCCGGATCGAGCGCCACGGCGCACCGTAGTCGGTCACCACGCCCTGCTTCACGAACCTGCCGGCCGGCCC
>JAPOQV010000322.1 GCA_026710565.1 Spirochaetaceae bacterium
GACCTGCCGCCACGCGCCGCGCACGCCGCGCGGACGGCGGCGCCGCTCGGCTGGCTGCCGATGCCGGTCGCGCCCTGGCACCTGCAGGCGACCATCGACGCCGCCCTGGCGCAGCATCGCCGCGAGACCGAGCTCGCCGAGCGCGCACGCCGCCTCGTGCGCGAGCGCGGCGCGCTCAGGCGGCGCATGGCAGCGCTGCAGGAGCGGGGCGACAGGACCGAACGCGAGTTGCGCGACCAGGTGGAGGCGTTCAGGAGCCAGTCCGTCCTGCTGCGCACGGTGGTGGACAGCATCGGCGAGGGCGTGCTCGCGGCCGACCGCGACGGCAGGTACCTGCTCTCAAACCCGGCCATGAAGCGGCTGGTCGGCAAGTACCGGCCGGACTCCGACCTCTCGCAACGGTCAGAGGTGTACGGTCTGTTCCATCCCGACGGGAAGACCCTGATTCCGGCCGACCGGCTGCCGCTCACGCGTGCCCTGCGCAACGGCGAATCGACCGACGACTTCGACGTGTTCATCCGCAACGAAGGGCATCCGGAGGGGATCCTGGTAAGCATCAGCGGGCGGCCGCTGTACGACGCGGGCGGCGGGTTGCGCGGCGGCGTGATCGTGTTCCGCGACGCGACACGGATCCGGGAAGCGGAGCGCGAGTTGAAGGAAACGGCGCGCCGCATGGAAGAACAGCGCACCGCCATGCAGACGGTGATCGACAGCATCAGCGAGGGCGTGGTGGTCGCCGACGCGGCCGGCCGGCTCACCCTGTTCAATCCGGGCGCGGAGCGCATTCTGGGCATCGGGCTCACGGACACGCCGCCGGAGCTCCGGGCCGAACGGTATGGCGTCTACTACCCCGATCAGGTGACGCCGGTTCCTCCTGACGAACTGCCGCTCACGCGCGCCGTCCGTGGCGAGCCGTCGGACGACGAGGAGTTGTTCATCCGCAATCCCAGCCGTCCGCACGGAGTCGCCATCAGCATCAGCGGGCGGCCCCTGCGGAACCGCGGCGGCGCGCTGAGCGGCGGCGTCGTCGTGATGCACGACGTGACCGAACAGGTGCGCGCGCAGCAGAGGCTGCTGCAGGCGTTCGCGCAGGGGCGGCTGGAGGTGCTCGACACCATCGTCCACAACATCGGCAACGCCATCAACAGCGTCGCGATCGGAGTCGGGACCGTCCAGGAGGAACTGCAGGGGAATCAGGCCCTGCGCCGCTTCCGCGCGCTCGCGCACGCCGTCGAGCAGCACCGGGACGACTGGCTCGCGTACCTGCGGACCGACCCGCAGGGGCGTCGCGTCGTGCCGTTCATCCTCGCGCTCGCCGCCGACTTCGAGGCTCAGAGTCAGCGGCTCGCGGACACCGTCGAGCGCGTGCGCGGCCGCGTGGTCCACGTCGTCGATCTCATCAGGACGCAGAAGTCGTTCGACCGCGACAGCCTGGCGCGCAAGGTCGTCGACCTGCGGCGGTCGATCTCCGCGGCGGCCGAGGTGCTGAGCGACTCGTGTGCCTCGCGCGGCATCACGGTCCGGATCGACTGCTCGCGCGCTCCCCGCGAGCTCTGGATCGAGGAAAGCAGGTTCCACCAGATGCTGGTCAACCTGGTGAAGAACGCCATCGAGGCGATCGACGCGCTGGCCGCGGCCGGCGGCGGCGCGCACCGGGACCCGCCGTACATCCGCATCGCCTGCTACCTGCAGGACGAGTTCCTGGTGCTCGACGTGATCGACAACGGCATCGGCATCGGAGACCAACGCAACCGGCTGATCTTCACCGCCGGGTACAGCACCAAGGACGGCGGCAGTGGACTCGGGCTCCACTCGGCGGCCAACTACGTGATCGGCTCCGGCGGCAGCATTCGGGCGTTCAGCGGCGGGCATGGCACGGGCACGACGATCCGCGTCAAGTTGCGCCGCGCGGCGCCGGCGGGTACTTCTTCAGCTTCCGGTGCAGCGTCGCGCGATTGATGCCCAGGGCGCGCGCCGCGCGCGTCACGTTGTGGTCCGCCGCCTCCAGCGCCTGCATGACCGCCAGGCGCTCGACATCCGCCAGCGGCCGTACCTGCGCCAGCCCGGCAGGTTGTTCGGCGGTATCCGCCGGCTGCAGCGATGCGAGGCGGGACGGCAGTCCGGCCGCCTGGATGGTGCCGGTGGTCTCCATCAACGCCGCACGCTCGATGACGCCGTTCAGCTCGCGCACGTTGCCGGGCCAGTCGTACGCAAGCAGCAGGCGCATCGCCCGGTGGCCGACTCCCTTCACCGCCTCGCCGTTGCGCTGCGCGTACTGCTTCAGGTAATGGTCGACGAGCTGCGGCAGGTCCTCGCGCCGCTCGCGCAGCGGCGGCAGCGTGATCGGGAACGTCGCCAGGCGGTAGTACAGGTCCTCGCGAAACGCGCCCGATCGCATCGCCGCCTGCAGATCCTGGTTGGTGGCCGCGATCACCCGTACGTCCACCGGGATCGTGGCCGTTCCGCCGACCCGCTGCAGCTCGCGCTCCTGCAGGACGCGCAGCAGCTTGGCTTGCACCCCCGGCTTCATGTCGGCGATCTCGTCCAGCAGGATCGTCCCGCCGTGCGCTCGTTCGAAGTACCCGGCGCGGCTCCCGATCGCACCCGTGAACGCCCCCTTCTCGTGTCCGAACAGCTCGCTCTCGATCAGGCCCTCGGGCACCGCGGCGCAGTTGACCGCCAGGAACGGTCCCGTGCGCCGGGGGCCGTTGGCGTGCAGCGCCTTCGCGACCAGTTCCTTGCCCGTACCGCTCTCACCGCGGATGAGGACCGTGACGTCCGCCTGCATCGCCCGGTTCATCAATTCGTACACCCGCTGCATCGCCTCGCTCGTGCCCACGATCTCCGCAAACGGGGAACGCGTCTTGAGCACCGCGCGGAGACTCAGCATCTCGGCACTCAGGTGCTCGATCTCGACCTCGCTGGACAGGTCGCGGTACACGTACAGGTCGCCGATGACCTCTCCCCGATCATCGTGCACGGGCCGGCGCCGGCGGTAGTACAGCCGCCGTGCGGCCGTCGGTTCTTCCTGCTGCAACGGTTCCACCAGGTCGCCGCCCGTCTCCGAGGTGAGGCGCGCTCCCGCGTCGCTCAGAGGTACCGTGCGCAGCCGCGTGGCCCACAACGCATTCGCGTCCTGCAGGGTCATCGCCTTCATCTCGGCTTGCGTGGCGTCCATCAACTGCTCGTAGCAGCGATTGGCGAATACCAGGCGCTGCTGCCCGTCGCACGCGACGATCGCCTCTCCGATGGAGTCGAGCACCGCCGTCAGCCGCCGATTGGTGAGGGACAACTGGCGGCCCCGCTGCTCCAGCTCCCGCTCCTGGTACCACTTCTCGACCAGCGCCAGGGTGATCTGCTGCACCTCCTCGCGCGCGAACGGCTTCCTGATGTAGAGCAGCTTGTGCAGCAGTTCCATGTCCTGCACGATGTCGGCCAGCGACGTGTCCGTGTAGGCCGTCATCAGCACGATCTCGATGGTACGGTCGATGCGCCGTATTCTGCGGACCGTGGCCACCCCGTCGATGCCGGGCGGCATCCTGATGTCGATGTAGGCCACGGCGATCGGGAGCCCCCTGCGCGCTTCCCGCTCCACGAGCGCGCACGCCTCTTCGCCCCCCATGGCGTGCAGCAGCTCGAGCTCCGGCAGGTGGTGATCCGCCCGGTCGCTGCCCAGGAACGACGCCGCCAGGTCATCCGCCTCCGCGGGAGCCCGCGGCAGCAGCATCTCCCCGAAGTCGTCGTGGGTGTCCTTCTGATCGTCGACGATCAGGACCCTGGTGTTCGCCGGTTCGGTGCGCGTCATGGCGCCGCGTTCGATAGAGACATGCTCGTCAGGCTCCGATGGCCGCCGCCACGACCGTTCGATCTTCTCATGGGGGCGACCAGCCATTTCATTATAGCGGATTCTTTATGATGAATACGTAAATTCTCGACCCTTGTCGCGGTTCTTTCGTAAGTTCTTGCGCCCATTCGTAGCGCTGCCGACGGAATCACGGCCCGTGATGTCAATCGCGACGTTCGACGCGCACCGTCGGCAGGTCGATGTCCTGGTAACGCCGGTGTCGTACCGGCGACGCGCGTGGTGGCTCATCAGGGGCGTTGCGCCCACTACCCGTAGCCGGAGCGGCACGCGCCTATGCCGTCGGACCGTGGAGGGGGGGCGCTGGTCGCCCCTCCTGCTGACGCTACGCGGGCTCCTGCGTCGGCCTGGGCATGCGGTAGCCGACCCCGCGCACGTTGAAGATCCAGTGCGGGCTGGCCGCTTCCTCGCCGAGCTTGGTGCGCAGCTTCTTCACGAAGTTGCGCACCAGGTTGATGTTGCCCGTCTTCTTCCCGCTCCAGGCGTGGCGCAGCAGGGCATCGAAGCGCGGGACGCGTCCGGCGTTGCGCGA
>JAPOQV010000323.1 GCA_026710565.1 Spirochaetaceae bacterium
CCCGGGTGGCCGTCCTGGGTCGAACGCACGACCACCCGCGAGCACGGCGGGTTCACCAACGTCATCCCCGACGACGGGCGGGTGACCTCGACCGAGAAGTACCTGTGGTCGCAGGGCCGGGCGCTGTTCACCTTCGCCAGCCTGCACAACGACTTCGACGGCCATCGGGCGTGGCTGGAGATCGCCGGGCCGATCGCGGCGTTCCTGCTCCGTCATGGGCGTGACGACGAGGGGAAATGGCACTTCGCACTGCATCGCGACGGAGGCGTTTCACAACCGCCGGCGAGCATCTACGTGGACGGGTTCGCCGCCTACGGGCTGGCCGAGTACACGCGCGCCACCGGGGACCAGACCGCGCTGGACGCCGCCACGCAGACGCTTCGCCGGCTCGATCCCCTGCTGGAGCGCCACGAGGCGCTGCCGACCGCGCCACACCCGATACCTCCGCCCTTCGCCGCGCACGGCGTCTGGATGATGTTCGCGATGGTGTTCGACCACGTCGGCCGCATCGCCGGCGACGATGCGCTGTGTGCGCGGGCGGTGGAACTGGCCGATCGCGTGCTCGCGTGGCACGTGCACCCGGAGCTCGAGGCGCTGCTGGAGTTCGTGCTTCCGGGAGGGCGGTACCGCGATGACGACGTGGGCAACACGCTGGTGCCCGGCCACGCGATCGAGTCGATGTGGTTCCTGGAGCGCGTCTACCGCGGCCACCCGCGGCGCTCGGAGCGGCTGCGCGCCGCCACGGACGTGATCCGATGGAGCCTGCAGCGCGGCTGGGACGCCGAGCTCGGCGGGCTCTTTCTGGCCTGCCACCTGACCGGCGGCACGCCGCGCTGGCACCGGCCCGACGCCAAGGTCTGGTGGCCGCACACCGAGGCGTTCGTGGCGCTGCTGCGCTTCCACGAGCTCACCGGCGAGGACTGGCTGATGGAGTGGTACTGGCGGGTGCACGACTACGCGTTCAGCCGGTTTCCCGCTGCGGCGGGGGACTGGCACCAGAACCTGGATCGCGCAGGCCGGCCGGCGGGCGTCGCGGTCAAGGGCCTGGCGGTCAAGGACCCGTTTCACCTGCCGCGAGCACTGATCTACGGGATCGACTCCCTGCGACGGCTGGCGTCCGCCGCGGAGTAGGCGACGCGCCCATCGTGGTGGCAGGGGTGCCGGTGCGCCCCGTCGGGGTGGTACGCTTGCCGCCGTACACCAAAGGAGGTTTCCGTGAAGATATTCCACCGCGCCGCGCTGGTGCTGGCGGGCGTCGTGTTCGCGTCACTGGGTGCGTTCACTGCCGGCGCCGACCAGCTCGCCGTCAAGTTCTCGCTCGACTGGAAGTTCGAGGGGCCGAGCGCGGCCTACCTGCTGGCCCTCGACAAGGGCTACTACGCCGAGGAGGGGCTGGACGTCACCATCGACACCGGCCAGGGCTCGCTGGAGGCGATCCCGCGCGTGGCCAGCGGCGTCTACCAGTTCGGCTTCGCCGACATCAACTCGCTGATCAAGTTCCGCGACCAGAACCCGGACGTCGGGATCAAGGGCATCCTGATGGTCTACGACGCGCCGCCGTTCGCGATCGTGACGCTCGCCAGCACCGGCATCGAGGAGCCGCGCGACCTCGAGGGCCGCATCCTCGGCGCGCCCGCGCCCGACGGCGCCTACGCGCAGTGGAAGGCGTTCGTGAAGGAGAACGACATCGACGCCAGCAAGGTGACGATCGAGAACATCGGCTTTCCGGTGCGCGAGCCGATGCTGGTGGCGGGTCAGGTGGACGCCATCACCGGCTTCTCCTTCTCCTCGTTCCTCAATCTGAAAGCCAACGACGTGCCGCCGGACCAGATCCC
>JAPOQV010000324.1 GCA_026710565.1 Spirochaetaceae bacterium
GCCGTGGAGGAGCACATGGCGTGCGGGTTCGGCGCCTGCCAGGGATGCGCGGTGCGCACCGCCGCCGGCGGCTACGACCTGGGCTGCCGCGGCGGGCCGGCCTTCGACGCGGAGCGCCTGGCGTGGCCCGGCCGGGCGGCGGCGGCCGCGTGACCGACCTCTCCACGACGATCGCGCGCGGGCTGCCGGCGCCGAACCCGGTGCTGCTGGCCTCCGGCACCTGCGGCTACGGCCGCGAGCTGGAGGCATTTCTGCCGCTGCGCGACTTGGGCGGGATCGTCACCAAGACCGTCACCCTGCGCCCGCGGGCCGGCAATCCGCCGCCGCGCATCACCGAGACGCCGTCCGGGATGCTCAACGCGATCGGCCTGCAGAACGTCGGCGTCGACGCCTTCTGCCGTGACAAGCTGCCGTACCTGACCGAGCTGGGGATCCCGTTGCTGGTGAGCGTCATGGGGCACACGGTCGAGGAACTGTGCTCGGTGGTGGAGCGCGTCTGCCGTGCGGACGGGCTCGGCCGGCGCGTCGGCTTCGAGCTCAACCTGTCGTGCCCGAACGTCGCCTACGCCGACGCGCGCATGTTCGCGCATGACCCGGAGCTGGTCGCCTCGGCCGTGGCGGCGGTGCGGCAGGTCACCGGCCGTCCGGTGGCCGCCAAGCTCAGCCCGGAAGTCCCGGACGTGGCCGGTTACGCGCTGGCGGCCGAGCGGTCGGGCGCCGACGCGGTGACGGTCATGAACACGATCACCGGAATGGTGATCGACGTGCGCACGCGCCGGCCGGTGCTGGCCAACGGCACCGGCGGGCTGTCGGGGCCGGCGATCCTGCCGATCGCGGTCCGTCAGGTGTTCCAGGCTGCGCGCGCGGTCTCCATCCCCGTGATCGGCGTGGGCGGAATCCGCTCGGCCGACGACGCACTGCAGATGATCATCGCCGGCGCCGCGGCCGTGCAGGTGGGCACCGCGTCGTTCGTCGATCCCGGCACCGCCGGCGCGGTGCGCGAAGGCATCGCGGAGTACGTCCACCGCGAGGGCGGGCGCCTGCGCGACCTGATCGGCTCGATTCGCGATGACGACGGGCGCGGGAACGAGCCGCGCGGGGAGGTAGCCGATGCCGCCGCAGGATGATCTCTCCAGGGTGATCATCGCCCTGGACACGCCCGACCTGGCGCGGGCGGAGCGCCTTATGGACACGCTCGGCGACCGGCCGGGCTACTACAAGGTGGGCCTGGAGCTGTTCGCGGCGGAGGGGCCGGCGGCGGTGCGGGCGGTGCGCGACCGCGGTCACGGCGTGTTCCTGGACCTCAAGCTGCACGACATTCCAGAGACCGTGGCGCGGGCCACGCGGGCCGTCGCACGGCTGGGCGTCGACCTCGTCACCGTGCACGCCGCGGGCGGCCCGGCCATGCTGCGGGCCGCCGCCGCAGCAGCGCAGGAAGGCGCGGAAGGCGCGGGCTATGCGCCGACGCTTCTCGGCGTTACTATACTTACGAGCCTTGATCGCGCCGATCTGGACGCGGTCGGGCTTGCGCCCGGACGTCGAGTCGATGACGTGGTGGTCGACCTTGGCCGTATGGCGGTCGACTCCGGCTGCGGTGGCCTCATCGCCGCCGGCAGTGACGCACGGGCGCTGCGCGCTGCCGTTGGTCCGGACGCCAGGATCGTCACCCCCGGGGTGCGACCGGTCTGGGCGGCCGCGCACGACCAGAAACGAATCGCGACACCAGCGGCGGCACTCGCCGCGGGAGCCGATTACGTGGTCGTCGGCCGGGCGGTGACCGCCGCCCCGGATCCGGCCGGCGCCTTCGAACGACTCATGGAGTAATCAGACACACCGATGAAGTTCACCGATCTCAACCTGGATCCGAGGATCCAGAACGGAATCCGCGACGCCGGATTCGTCGAATGCACGAAAGTCCAGGAACGTACCTTCGAGTACTCGCTCGAAGGTATCGACGTGACCGTGCAGTCCCAGACCGGAACCGGCAAGACCGCCGCGTTCCTGATCTCGATCTTCGAGCTGTTCCTCAAGGAGGAATACTTCGACGACCGATTCGCGCTCATCATCGTCCCTACCCGCGAGCTTGTGGTCCAGATCGAGGAAGAGGCGCAACTGCTCGGCAAGCACCTCGACTTCAAGATGGCCAGCGTGTACGGAGGCGTAGGCTACGAGGAACAGGAACGAGCCCTGCGCGAGGGGGTGGATATCCTCATCGCCACCCCGGGCCGGTTGCTCGATTTCGACCGCTCCGGAAAGGTGCCGCTGCCGGACGTCGGCGCCCTGGTGATCGACGAGGCGGACCGCCTGTTCGACATGGGCTTCATGCCCGACGTGCGCAAGATCCTGCGGCGCGTGCCGCCCGCCAAGGAGCGCTGGACCATGCTGTCCAGCGCCACCCTCGACGGCCGGGTGCGCAACCTGGCATGGCGGGACATGAGCAAGCCGGCGGAGATTGCAATCGAGCCGGAGCGGATGACGGTGGAGACCGTCACGCAGAGCCTCTACCACGTCACCAAGCAGCAGAAGCTCAGCCTGTTGCTCGGCCTGCTGAAGCGGGAGAACCCCGAAAGTGCGCTGATCTTCACCAACACCAAGCACGCCGCCGAGCAGGTGGCGCGCCGGCTGTCCATGAACGGCCACGAGGCCGAGTTCATCATGGGCGACCTGCCGCAGAGTAAGCGCCAGAGGCTGATCGATCAGCTAAAGGAGGGCACCCTGCCGATCCTGGTGGCCACCGACGTGGCGGGGCGCGGGTTGCATATCGACGACCTGGACCTGGTGGTCAACTACGATTTGCCGGAGCACACCGAGAACTACGTCCACCGCATCGGCCGCACCGCGCGTGCCGGCAAGAACGGCAAGGCGGTGTCCCTGGTGTGCGAGGAGTTCGTCTACGGCCTGAACGCCATCGAGGAGTTCACCCGCACGACCATTCCGGTCGAGAAGGCGACTCCCGAGCTGTACGTCACCGACCAGTCCGCAGGAGTGCGGGTCCCGCACGGCCCGCGCCATCGCCCCGGCGACCGGCCGCGGGACCGCCGGCCCGCCGGCCGCCCATCGTCCGGCGATGGCCGGCGCAGGCAGCAGCGGCCCGCCGACCGGCGTCCCGTCGGAGCGCAGGACAGCCGCGACCGGCCGTCCCGACCGCATCGGCCCGAGCAACGGGACCGGGTGGCTCCCTCAGGAGCACACCCGGCTCGCACACCGGCTGCCGTCCCTGCCGCCGCCCGTGCCGGGGACCGGGACGGATCGCGCGGCGGTCGCCCGCAGGCTCCCCAGGCCACCAACGGGGCGAGGCCGCGGCCCGCACCGAGGCCGGCGGCGCCACCGGAGCAGAAGAAGCCTGCGGCCGCGCCCGTGCGGCCGGAGACTCCCGCCCGGCGCTCACTGCTGAAGCGCCTCCTGGGACGGTTGACCGGTAAAGCCGAGGACGCGTGAGCCCCGCCGGCGCCACCATCGTCGCCGGTGCGGAAGTCGCGGCCGCGCTGCGAAAGGAGGTGAGCGCGGCCGCGGCGGAGCTGACGGCCGCTTCCGGCCGGACGCCGCGGCTGGACGTGCTGCTGGTCGGCGGCGATCCGGCCTCCGCGTGGTACGCCGCAGCGAAACGCAAGCTCGGCCGGCGGCTCGGCATCGAGGTGCGCGTCACCGAGCTGGCGGCCGACACGCCGGCTGCGGCCGCCGCCGACGCGGTCGGCCGCGCGAGCGGCGATCCGCTCGTCGACGGGGTGATCATCGAGCTGCCGCTGCCGGCGGGGATCCAGCTCGCCGGACTCCGTGACCGCCTGGACCCGGTGAAGGACGTTGACGGCATCACCCCCGCCAACCGGGCGGCGCTCTTCGACGGGCACGAGCAGGAGGCGCTGGTGCCGGCCACGGCGCTGGCCTGCGTCCGCATGATCGAGCGCTGCGGCCGGACCATCCGCGGCGCGGCGGTCGCCGTCGTCGGCCGCGGTCCGACCGTGGGCCGTCCCGTGGCCGCCGCGCTGATCAATCGTCACGCCACGGTCACGGTGTGCCACACGCGCACGCGCGACCTGGGCGCCGTGCTCGGCGAAGCGGACGTGGTGGTGGCCGCCGCGGGCGTGCCGCGCCTGGTCACCGGAGCGATGATCCGGCCGGGCGCGGCGGTGATCGACGCCGGCACCAACCAGGTGGGAGACGAGCTGGTCGGCGACGTGGAGCCGGAGTCGGTCGCCGCGGTCGCCGGCGCGCTGACGCCCGTGCCCGGCGGCGTGGGCACGGTCACCACGGCCATGATCATGGCCAACGTGATGCGCGCGGCCGAAATGCGGGGAGTGGCAGCGTGAGCATGCTGGCGGTGCCGGTGACGGAGTTCCTGGCGCAGGCCGCATCCCGTTCGCCGGCCCCGGGCGGCGGCGCGGTGGCCGCGGTGACCGGCGCCGGCGCCGCTGCGCTGGTGTCGATGGTCGGGGAGCTGACCATCGGCCGGAAGCGTTACCGGGACGTGCAGATGGAGGTCACGGCGCTCCGTGACCGGGCTGTCGCCGCCATGCATGCGCTGCAGGCGGCGGCCGTCGAGGACGCGGACGCCTACGGGGCGTACCTGCGGGCGTCGGCCCTTCCCAAGGACGACCCCGCCGCGCGTGAGCGGCGGGAAGCGGAGGTCGCCGCTGCCGTGGTGCGCATGACGCGCGCGCCGCTGGCCACGGCCGAGCGCTGCACCGAGGTGCTGCGGCTGGCTCGGCAGCTCGCGCCGATCGGCGCTGCGCACGCCATCAGCGACGCCGGCGTGGCACTGCACCTGGCTCATGCCGCGCTGAAGTCCGCATTGCTGACCGTCGATGTCAATCTTCCGTTCTTGCGTGATGCGGAAGAGGCTGATTCGATCAGAAGTCGCGGAAGCGATCTTGCGTCGAGTGCCGAACATGACCTATTGGAAGGAATACAGTCCGTTTCCTCCCGATCAAGCGAATGAGTCGGCCACATTTTGCGAATTAGTGTAGATTCTCTGACTGGTCACCCCTGTGTGGGCGAGAATCACGGCATTTGCCGCGCACCTCGGGATCCTATTTCGCAAAACGACCACTGGATCTTGATATTTCGCGTATAGAGGTCTTGACACTCTGCGAGAGGGCCCGTATGTTCGTCGACTCACAGGAGTGATGCGATGGCAATGACGGAAAACGGCATCGAAGGCGGGCACATCCTGATCAAGTGCCTGGAGCAGGCCGGGATCAAGCACGTATTCGGCCTGTCGGGCGGGGCGGCGCTGCCGATCTTCGACGCGCTGGTCGCAACCGGCACCGACATGGAGTTCATCCTGGTCCGCCACGAGCAGGGCGCCGCGCACATGGCCGACGGCTACGCCCGCGCCACCGGCAAGCCGGCCTGCGTGCTGGTCACCAGCGGGCCCGGCGCCACCAACACCCTGACCGGCATCATGACCGCGCACATGGACTCGGTGCCGATGATCGTCGTCTCCGGGCAGCAGGTGACCTGGATGCTGGGCAAGGACGCCTTTCAGGAGGCGGACATCTTCGGCGTGACCATGCCGATCGTGAAGCACAGCTACCTGGTCAAGGAGACGGCCGACATCCCCCGCACCGTGCGGGAGGCCGTGCACATCGCCACCAGCGGGCGCCCCGGGCCGGTGCTCATCGACGTTCCCAAGAACGTCAGCCAGGGGCCGTTCGTCGGTTCGATGGAGCCCGGCATGGAGCTGCCCGGCTACCAGGTGCCGGAACTCACCGACAGGGAATCAATCCACGACATCGCGGAGGCGCTGGGCAACGCGCGCCGGCCGGTGCTGCTGATCGGGCACGGCGCCCTGATCTCCGGCGCGCACGGAGAGGTGCGGGCGCTGGCCGAGAAGCTGCACGCCCCGGTGACCACCACGCTGCTGGGCAAGGGCGCTTTCCCGGAGACCCATCCGCTGTCGCTGGGGATGCTGGGCATGCACGGCACCGCGTACGCCAACAAGGCGGTCATGGAGTGCGACCTGATCATGTCGGTCGGCTCCCGCTTCGACGACCGCATCGTCGGCGACCCGAGCAAGTTCTGCCAGAACGCGACCAAGATCCACATCGACATCGACGAGGGTGAGATCGGCAAGATGATCAAGCCCGACCTGCACTGCGTGGCCGATGCGCGCATGGCGTTGGAGGAGTTGGTCAAACACGTCGGCCGGCTGGAGACCGAGGAGTGGCTGGCCACGCTGGATGGGTACAAGGAGCGTTTTCCGCTGAAGTACCGCAAGCAGGGCGGCTTGAAGATGCAGCACGTGATCGACGAGCTCTACCACCTGACCGGCGGCCGCGCGATCGTCTCCAGCGACGTGGGACAGCACCAGATGTGGGCGGCGCAGTTCTACCTGACCGACCACCCCGACAACTGGCTGTCGTCCGGCGGCGCCGGCAGCATGGGCTTCGGCTTCCCGGCGGCGATCGGCGCCCAGTTCGGCTGCCCGGACGACCTGGTGCTGGCGATCGTCGGCGACGGCGGCTTCCAGATGACCATGTGCGAGCTGGCCACCGCCTGTATCCACAAGCTGCCGCTCAAGGTGATCGTGCTCAACAACCACTACCTTGGCATGGTCCGGCAGTGGCAGGAGCTGTTCTACGATGAGCGGGAGAGCGGGGTCGACCTGGAGGGCAACCCGGACTTCGCCAAGCTGGCGCAGTCGTTCGGGGCCATGGGTCTCAACCTGCGGCGACCCGGTGACGTGCGCAAGGTCCTGACCCGGGCGCTGGAGTACAACGACGGTCCGGTGCTCATCAACGCCGAGGTGGAGAAGGCGGACAACGTCTACCCGATGATCCCCTCGGGTCAGCCGCTGGAGACCATGATCATCGACCGGCCGACCACCAAGCTGGCCAAGCCGGTGGGATCCACCTGATGGCGTCGGGAAACGGGCACGTGGGCAGCCTGATGGACGAACGCCCGGTCAACACGTTGAGCGCCCTGGTCGCCAACAAGCCGGGCGTGCTGGCGCGCATCGCGCAGGTGTTCGCGCGGCGCGCCTACAACATCGAGTCGCTGGTGGTCTCGCCGGCGCACAACGGCGCCTACTCGCGGATGACGATCGGCGCCTCCGGCGACCCGCAGGGGCTCGACCAGATCATCAAGGGCGTCAACAAGCTGGTGGACGTCATCCACTGCTTCGACCACACCTTCGACCGCGCCGTGGTGCAGGAGCTGGCGCTGGTGAAGATCTCCTGCCAGTCGGACCAGCGCACGGAGGCGCTGCAGATCTGTGACCATTTCGACTGCAGCACGGAGGATCTCACCGAGCATTCGATGATCCTCAAGTGCACGGGTTCGTCGGAGAAGGTCGACGCGCTGCTCGGCATGCTCGAGAAGTTCGGGGTCGTCGAGATGATCCGCACCGGCAAAGTTGTGATGGCACGGGGCGGGGAAGTAACCTGACGGCGTGAACGACGACCGGCGGCTGTTCCTGATCGACGGCATGCCGATCGTCTATCAGGCCTATTTCGTCTTCCTCTCCAATCCGCGCCTGACCTCGCGCGGGGTCAACACGTCGGCCGCGTTCGGCTACACCAACTCGCTGGTCAAGATCATCGAGGAGGAGCAGCCCACGCACATGGCGGTGGTGTTCGACGCCGCGGGCCGCAACCGCCGCCATGACGAGTACGGCGAGTACAAGGCGCAGCGGGAGAAGGCTCCGGAGGAGATGCTGGACTCGCTCGGCGACGTGCACGCCATCACCGAGGCGCTGCGCATCCCGGAGATCACGTGGCCCGGCGCGGAGGCCGACGACGTCATCGGCACCATCGCCGCGCAGGCGGAGGCGGCCGGCTTCCACACGTGGCTGATGACCCCCGACAAGGACTTGGCGCAGGTCGTCACCGACCGCACCACGCTCTATCGGGTCAGCCGCACGCCCGGCAGCCCGGCGTCGATCCTGGGACCGGCCGAGGTACGAGAGCGCTGGGGCGTCGCCGACGTGGCGCAGGTGGTCGACGTGCTGGCGCTGGTGGGAGACACGGTCGACAACATCCCCGGCGTCCCGGGCATCGGCGACAAGACCGCGCAGAAGCTTCTGGCGCGGTTCGGGACGGTCGAGGAGTTGATCGCGCACGCGGGCGACCTCAAGGGCAAGCAGCGCGAACGGGTCGAGCAGTACGCGGAACAGGCGCTCCTGTCCAAGCGCCTCGCGACCATCGACCTGGACGTGCCGGTGGACGTGGACCTGGAGAGCTTCGCGCGGCTCGACCCTGACCACGATGCGACCATCGCCATCTTCGACCGGCTGGAGTTCCGGCTGCTCAAGGAGCGGCTGTTCCGGGACGCCGGCGACGACTCCCCGGCAGCGCGCGGCATGGCAACCATCGGCGACACCGCCCACGACTACCGGGTGGCCGCCACCGCGGCGGAACGGCGGGAGTTGGCCGCCGGGCTGCTCGCGGGGGACGGAGTGGCGATCGACCTGCAGAGCACGGGGACGGATCCCAAGCGCGCCCGGATCGTCGGCGTCGCCTTCTCCGCAGCGCCGCACACGGCGACCTTCGTGCCGTTCCCGGCTGACGATGCGGGTTACGCACAGGCGCTCGACGACCTGCGGCCGGTGTTCGAGTCGGAGGCGATGACCAAGGTCGGCCACTATCTCAAGCACGCCATGAGCGTTCTGGCCTGGCACGGCGTGGGGCTGGCCGGCACGGTGCGCGACACGCACGTCACCCACAGCCTCATCGACCAGGAGGGGCGCCATCGCCTGGAGCAGCTCGCCGAGCGCTACCTGGACTACTCGCCGATCCCGCTCTCCTCGCTGGTGGGCGAGGACGGCAAGGACCAGTTGCCGCTGCTGGAGGCCGACCCGCAGCGCCTGGCCGACTACGCCGCCGAGCGGGCGGACGTGGCCCTGCGCCTGCAGGCCGCACTCGCCGCGGAGCTGGCCGACGCCGAGTACGAGGGCGTCTGCCACGACATCGAAAGCCCGCTGATCGGGGTGCTGGTGGAGATGGAGCACGCCGGGGTCACCGTCGACGTCGACGTGCTGCACGAATACGCGGACCAGCTCGGCGCCGAGATCGCGGCGCTGGAGCAGGGCATCTACGAGTCGGCGGGAGGCGAGTTCAACCTCAATTCGCCCAAGCAGCTCGGCGAGATCCTGTTCGACCGGCTGCAGATCGACCCCAACCCGAAGAAGACCCGCACCGGCCAGTACATGACCAACGAGCAGCAGCTCTCCCGCTACGCCGACCGCCACCCGATGATCCCGATGCTGCTCGACTACCGCATCGTGCAGAAGCTCAAGTCCACCTACGTCGACACGCTGCCGGCGGCGGTGTTCGAGCGCACCGGCCGCATCCATACCACCTTCAACCAGTTGGTGGCCGCCACCGGGCGGCTGAACTCGGAAGGACCGAACCTGCAGAACATCCCGATCCGCACGGACAAGGGGCGGGAGATCCGCCGGGCCTTCGTACCGCCCGGCCCCGACTACCTGCTGCTGTCGGCCGACTACTCGCAGATCGAGCTGCGCATCCTGGCATCCATCGCGGGCGAAGAGTCGATGCTGGAGGACCTGAGCAGCGACGTGGACATCCATGCCGCGACCGCGTCACGCGTGTACGGCGTGCCGCTGGACCAGGTCACGCTGGAGATGCGCAGCAAGTCCAAGATGGTCAACTACGGCATCGCCTACGGCATGTCCTCATTCGGACTGGCGCAGCGGTTGCGCATCGCGCGCAAGGAGGCGGGCCAGATCATCGAGCGCTACTTCACCCAGTACCCGAAGATCCGCGGCTACATGGACGAGGCGATCGCGTTCGCGCACGCCGCCGAGTACGTGCAGACCCTGAAGGGCCGGCGCCGATTCCTGCGCGACATCAACTCCCGCAACCGCACCGCGCGCGCGGCCGCGGAGCGCATCGCCATCAACGCCCCGATCCAGGGCACCGCCGCCGACATGATCAAGATCGCCATGATCGACATCGCCCGTGAGCTGAAGCGGCGGCGCCTGCGCACGCAGATGATCCTGCAGGTGCACGACGAGCTGGTGTTCGACCTGCACCGCGACGAGCGCGAGGAGGTGGTGCCGCTGGTGCACGACCTGATGCGCGATGCGCTGCCTCTGGCCGCCCCGATCGAGGTCGAGATCGGCGTCGGCTCCGACTGGCTCAGCGCCCATTGAGCTCTGCTCAATCGGCCCACTGAGCTCTGCTCAGTCGGCCCACTGAGCAGAGCTCAGTCGCGACACTGAACTGGGCTCAGTCGCTCACTGGGTGGCGCCGGCGGGTAGCGTGATCGCGTCAGGCGTTGGCTGCCACTCCCGCGCCAGGCGCCTGGCCTCCGCCAGCAGGGCCGGGGAGAGACGGGCGGCGACCTGATCCCGGAACCGCTCGGCCGCTTCCCGCCGCTCCGGTGACTGGAACCGCGAGGCGGCGAGCTCGTACCACAGGTGCGCCTGCGTGTCGTCCTGCTCCACGCCCAGTCCCTTGTCGTACATGTACCCGATCGAGAACTGAGCGTCGGCGGCACCCCGTTCGGCGGCGCGCTGGTACCAGGCGGCCGCTACCGCATGGTCCTGCGCAACGCCCTGCCCGGCGTAGTACATGTTGCCGATGGTGTACTGAGCCACGACGTCTCCTTGCTCGGCGGCGCGCCGGAACCACTTCGCGACTTCCCTGGTCAGGGCCGGCGGGATGTCCTCGCCCGACGTATTGGTGACGATGTACCGGGCCTCGTCGTGTCCCAGTTCGGCGGCGCGCCGGAACCAGTCCATGGCTATGGCATAGTCCTGGGAGACGCCGACGCCGACTCCGTACATGATCCCGACCCGGAACTGAGCGTCGGCGTGGCCTTCTTCGGCGATGCGCAGCAGCCACTTCGCGGCTTCGCCAAAGTCCTGAGGGACGCCCAGACCGTCGAGGTACATGGTCGCGAGCCGGGACTGAGCGTAGGCGTCACCCTGTTCGGCGGCCGCAAGGAACCACGTCGCGGCTTCGTCGTAGTCCCGGGGGACGCCCTGACCGAGATAGTAGCTGGCCCCCAGCCCGGACTGAGCGTCCGGGTCGCCCTGCTCGGCCGCCCGGCGGAACCACTTCACGGCCTCTGCCAGGTCCTGGTCCACGCCATGGCCGTCGCGATACATGAAGCCAAGCAGGGCCTGAGCGCGCACGTGGCCCTGCGCAGCCGCGCGGCCGAGCCATGTGGCTGCCTGGGCCGTGTTCCGAGAAACGCCTGTTCCATCCAGATACATGAGTCCCAGGTAGAACTGGGCGTAGGTATAGTCCTGTTCGGCGGCCTGGAGGTACCAGGAGGCGGCCGTTGCCGGGTTCTTGGAAACGCCCCGTCCTATGTGGTACGAGACGCCGAGGTAGTACTGAGCGTAGGAATCGCCCTGATCGGCCGCCCGGCGGTACCACCGAAGCGCCTCGGCGTCACTCTGGGCGACCCCGTGGCCTTCGGCGTACATGAGTCCGAGGCTGGCCTGAGCCTCGACATCGCCCTGCTCGGCTGCCCGCGCGTACCACGTCGCCGCTTCCGCAAGGTTGCGGGAGACGCCGAGGCCCAGGTAGTGCATGACCCCGAGCCGGTACTGGGCTCCAGCGTCACCCTGTAGTGCGAGATTCCGGAATCCCCGGTACGCAGTTGCATAGTCCCCGCGTTCGTAGGCCGCGACGGACTCACTCAAGGTCTGGGCGATCGCCGGCATGGCCGCCGACGCCGCCAGCAGGACCACGAGAGCCGGGACACACACACGAAGCGCCCGCCGCGCTCCGGTCCCGATGACGCTCACTCCCATCCCAACGCGATGCCCTGCGCGCCATGCTACTCGTGCCACTGCGATTGGTCCAACGAACCAGTCTGTCCCGAGCACGTCGGCGGAGTCGTCGCCATGGTGCAGGCGGTGGCTGGGCGTACCGGCGACTTCCCGCCGCGGTCGTGTTTCGCCGCCGACTTCGAGCGCTTCTCCAACCAGAGCGGCCGGAGCGCCTTCTCGAACTGGGCGCGCAGCGTTCGATCCCGCGACCGGCATCATGCGCACCGGCCGACACCACGATGCGCGGCGCACATCAGTACTCGTTCCGGCTGTCGCCCCGCCATGGCGGAGTGCATCCGGACTAGCGGGCAGCTACGGGCTCTGTTCCGAGTTCCCCGTTCCTGACTCGCTCGGTGGGTCCGACTTGAGGACCTTGACGAGATTGGCTGACGGCACTCGAAGTCGTCCCAATCTACTTAGACCCGTTACCGACTCGATGATCCCTCGCGCCGCACCCAGCAGCATCACGGAACCGTTGTGGACTAGCATCATAGGAGTACCCTTGTTGCCATCATCATCGGACTGGAGACGGAATACTCCACTGATTGTGAGATCGAATGTCCGGACGTTTCCTTGAGCGGTTCGAATCCTCAGCGTCACCATGTAGGTGGGTTCGCCTTCTAATTCAGCTTCATGGACCACGGGTCGGGAAAGCGACAACGTAGGTTCCTCGAGTTCCTCCGGGCTGTCGTGAGTCTCCTCGTACTGAAGGCGCTCGACGCAGAAATGGAGGAGGCTTAGGCCGGCTCGGCCGACCTCCTGAAGAGGGAACCCGTTAGCCATCAGCTACGCTGCGGACGTCAGTTCCGTGGAAACCGTCTCGGGTCCAAGGGACATCTCCACACTCCCACGCAGCCTGAAAAGGTCTGACTTAGTGAACGCCTCGATGCGTGGGAGGGCGGAATCCGAATGCGCAACGGCGCTCTTCAGACGCACCTCGATTCGGCTCTCAAGCCCGATGGCGACCGCAACGAGACTCTTCAATGTGAGATTGTCATTGCCGCTGAGGATCTGGCTGATACGAGCTTTGCTCACCCCGATGGCTGCTGCCAGAGCGGTCCGAGTCAATCCCAGTTCTTCCATCCGGTCAACGATACGCTCCCCGACATCGATAGATAGAAGATCAAACTCGAACTCGGGATCGCCTTCAAAGCGTCGGACCCAACTATCGATCACCCTTTCCCTCCATCCTCTGTTGTGCCTCGGTAATCACTTCGCGATACGCCTCTCGTCCGGCATGTAGCGCTTGACTCGGCGTCTTCTTTGCCTTCTTGGTGAATCCATGCAGCAGTATGATTCGTCTTGCTCCCAGTGGGTCGTAGCACCAGAAGATACGCTGCTGGCCAGCCTTGAACTCCCAGGAGTTCTCGCCCTTGAGCTTGCGGCACTTCTCTTGGTTCCGTGGCGGTCCAAGGTCGGCCGACACGGAGAGCAGAGCAGCGACTCGCTTCTGGTCTCGCAGATCAAGGGCCTCCAGATGTCCCTCGACTTGGCAGGCACGATCGCTCCGGGCATACGCGAGCACCTCATAGGCGAAACCAGCATATAACTGCTTCAGTGGCAATAACTAAGCGCCTCAACCAGCGTGAACCCACATCGGACGACCTCTCTCGTCAGCCCCTGGGACACTCCATAGTTAACCTAAGGCTTTACCGAAGTCAACACCGGGCTCGTAGTTCCGGTTCGACGTCACGGAGGTCCCGGCCATCGTTCTGGCGTGCCGCCAAGCCTCTGACCGCGCAGCGCCGGCTGTTTGGTCGCGAACAGTTCGCCGAGAACCTGTCGACGGTCGCCGTCCGAGGGGAGCACCGAGGAGAGGGCTCCCGCCACGCTACGGCTGGGACCGAGTTCGCCCTTAGTTCTGCCGGGCCTTCCACGCGCGGTACTGGGCGAAGGTCTCCTCGTCGGGCGGGTAGTACTTGCCGGGGGAGAGGTTCTCCTCGTCCAGGCGGCGGCGGATCCACTCCTCCAGGTCGTCGCGCTCGATGGTCGCCTGGGCGATCTCCGGCGCGATCGAGCGCGGAATGACCACCACGCCGTCGTCGTCGGCGACCAGGTAGTCGCCGGGACGGACCAGCACGCCGTCCACGGAGATCGCGTCGTTGGCGGTGTAGGGGTAGCCGAACTGCGTGCCCAGGGCCGCGGTCCTGCCCAAGCCCCAGAGCGAGACGCCGTAGTCCTTGACGGTGTCCATGTCGCGGATGCCGCCGTCGCAGATCAGGCCGTCCGCCCCGCGCTGCTTGAGCCGGAGGAACTTGATGTCGCCGCCGACCGACATGAGCGTGCTGCGCATGGCCTCCATGACGATTACGTCGCCCGGTCCGGCCTGCTCGAATGCCACGTACTCCGCCGACTGCTCGCCGGGCGGCTTGTCGGCCACGCCGTCCGGCCGCGCGGGGACGAAGCGGACGGTCACCGCCCGCGCCACCAGCCGAGCGCCGGGGCTCATGCTCTTCAGGTTCGGCATGAAGGTGTAGCGCGCCGCGTAGCCGGCGTGGGCCAGCGTGTCGACCACGGCGGTCGAGTTGATCAGTCGCAGCGCGGCGCGGGTCGCCTCGTCCAGAACGTGCCCGGGGGTCGGTTGGACCAGCGCCTCCATCGGGTCAGTCCGGATTTTCCAGCGAATCGTAGAAGCGGATGATGTCGCCGCGGTGGTCGGACTCGTTGAAAGCCATGCCGGTGCGCGGGTGCTGGTTGAGCACGCCGGTCATCATGTACGGGTAGTCGAACCCCCACTTGAGCTTCTCGCGCAGCGGCTCGATGTGGTGCTGGATGCAGTGCAGGGCCGGGCGCAGGCGGAACTTGGGATTGTGCAGGAAGCTCAGCAGCAACTCCATCGGGCAGTTGCCGGCCCCGCGCCCCAGGCCGGCCATGCTCGCGTCCAGCCGGTTGGCGCCCCGGACGGTCGCCTGGATGGTGTTGGCGAAGGCGAGCTGCCGGTTGTTGTGCGCGTGCATGCCGACCAGCTTGCCGCCCTCGTCGCAGTACGGTTGAAAGATCTTCATGTAGTCGTCGATCTGCTCCGTGTACAGCGCGCCGAAACTGTCGACGATGCAGATCACCTGCACCTCGGAGCGGGCCACCAGGGCCAGCGCCTCGTGCAGCTCCCGGTCGTTCACGGTAGACAGCGCCATCAGGTTGAGGCTGGTCTCGTAGCTCTTGTCGTGGGCGTCCTTGATCATGTCCAGCGCCAGCGGGATCTGGTGGATGTAGGTGGCGATGCGGATCATGTCGATCACGCTGTCCGACTTGGGGAGGACGTCCTCCTGGTAGTCGCTCTTCTCGGCGTCGGCCATCGCCGCGATCTTCAGCGCCGTGTCGTTGTCGCCGACGATGCGGCGAACGTCGCTCTCCTGGCAGTGCTTCCACGGCCCGAATTCGCCGGGCGGGAACTGCTCGCGGGAGTTGATGTAGCCGATCTCCATGTAGTCGACACCGCCCTCGACGCACGCCTGGTACACGGCGCGCACGGTCTCGTCGCTGAACTGATGGTCGTTCATCAGTCCGCCGTCGCGGATGGTGCAGTCCAGCACCTTGATCTCCGGGCGGTACGACACCCAACCCGCAGGTCCTGCCTGCGGCCTGCTTTCACTCACGTCTCGGTCTCCTTTTGGAATTGTAGCACGGCCGCAGATGTCGCCCCATGCAGCAGATAGTGATCGGCCAGCACCAGCGCCACCATGGCGTCCACCAGCGGCACGGCGCGCGGCAGTACGCACGGATCGTGGCGGCCGCGGCCCTTGATCGTCGTGGGATTGCCGTCCACGTCCACCGTCTCCTGCTCGCGCAGGATGGTGGCGGTCGGCTTGAAGGCGGCGCGGACGACGATGTCCTCGCCGTTGGTGATGCCGCCCTGCACCCCGCCGGAGTGGTTGGTGCGGGTGCGCACGCGGCCGCCCTCGGCGTAGAACGGGTCGTTGTGGGTCGAGCCGGTCAGGAAGGTGCCGCCGAACCCGGAGCCGATCTCGAACCCCTTGCAGGCCGGCAGCGACAGCAGCGCCCTGCCCAGATCGGCCTCCAGCTTGTCGAACACCGGCTCGCCCCAAACCGGCGGGACGCCGCGCACGACCGTCTCCACCACCCCGCCGAGCGAGTCGCCATCCTTGCGGGCGGCGCCGATGAGCTCGACCATGCGCTCGGCCGCCTCCGGGTCCGGGCAGCGGGTGGGCGTCGCCTCGATGGCGGCGCGGTCGAGGCGCTCGTGGTCGACCTCCGCCTCGATCGACTGCACGCGGGCGACGTAGGACAGCACCTCCGTCCCGCAGCGCTCGCGCAGCAGCTTCTGGGCGATGGCGCCCGCGGCCACGCGGCCCACGGTCTCGCGCGCGCTGGCGCGACCGCCGCCGATCCAGGCGCGGATCCCGTACTTGCGCTCGTAGGTGTAGTCGGCGTGCGACGGGCGGTAGGCGCGGCGCACCTCCTCGTAGTCCTGCGGCTTGGCGTCGGTGTTGCGCACCAGCACCGCGATCGGCGTGCCCAGCGTGCGGCCCTCGAACACTCCGGAGAGGATCTCGGCCCGGTCGGCCTCGCGGCGCTGGGTGGTCAGCGAGCTCTGCCCCGGGCGCCTGCGGTCCAGCTCGGCCTGCAGGTCTGTCGCGGCCAGCTCCAGCAGGGGCGGGCAACCGTCTACCACCGCGCCCACGGCGGGCCCGTGCGACTCACCGAAGGTGGTGACCCGGAACAGGTGCCCGAAGGTGTTGCCCATGAGGCGCGATGGTGGCGGCAGGTTCGTGCGCGGTCAATCGCGGGCGTTACCGCTGGGCGTATGGGGGGCATCGCTCATGAGGCGAGCCACGCGGAAACATCGCCGGCTTCGTGGTTCGTCGTCTCGTCCTTCCGGACGATCTCGATGCCCAGGCTGCCCAGATGCTGGATGAACTCGCTCAGGGAGAGACCGCTGATTCTCGCGGCCTTTCCCAGCGAGACGCCGCCGCCATTGTAGAGACTGGCCGCGAGCGCCAGCCGGCTTCTCCATTCTTCAAGGATCAAGGTGCCGGTCATAGCGGGTTGCCGATCTCCGGTGCTTCGGTACGGATCGTCTTGAGGTCTTCGCCCACGATGATCCGGCCGTCGTAGATATCGGCGATCTCTTTCACGATGCGCTCGCGTACCCCATCCGCGTCGACCTGCCGTGTCATGTGCGTCAGCACCAGCGTGCCCACGCCGGCGCGTTGCGCATGCTCGGCCGCATGCCTGTGGCCCGCCGTACCCCAGCTCATCGCCTTGTTGTACTCCGTTCCGCTCACGTAGTGGCACATGTGGACCAGGATGTCCGCCCCCTGGGCCAGCTCGACCAGGGCGTCGCACGGTCCGGTATCGCCGCTGTACACCAACGATCCCTCGTCGCAATCGAGGCGGTAGGCAAGGGAGATCAACTGCGGCTGTGTGTGCGGCGTCTCGACGGCGCGCACCGTCCAGCCGCCCCCTTCCACCGTCGAGCCGTGCTGCAGCTCTGTGACCCGAGGGTGCGGACGTGCTCGCGGGTCGACCGACGCCTACGCCGCCGACATGCGCGCCGCGCTCGGGCAACGCCTTCCTGGAGGCCATCTACTTCCGTAAGCCGCTGGTCGTGAACCGCTACTCCGTGTACACCCACGACATCGAGCTGCTCGGCTTCCGCACGATCGAGATGGACGAGTTCGTCAGCGAGGACACGTGTGCGTAGCTCGCCGCTACCTCACCGATCCCGCCCTGCGCGCCGAGGCCGCAGAGCACAACTACCGCATCGCCCGCACCTACTACTCCTACGAGACCCTGGAGGAGCGCCTCCGCCTGGTCCTGAGCATGTTCTGAGCCGACGCCGGCCTGAGGGAGCAGAACAGATCATGAGGGACCGTCGACTCGAACGCCAACAGGCCGAGGGCACCGACCCGGAGGACCCCGACGAGTACCGAGCTGTGAGCACCTTCTGGGTGCCTCGCGGCGCGCTCTTCTAAAGGCACAGGCGAGGCAGTCCACCAATGGCAACTCGTTTACGACGCCATGGACGCCATCGAGCGCGGCAACCGGACGCTCGATGTGCGTCGACAGGTGACTTGCGGCACGGTCCACGATGTAGATCTGAATGTTCAGGTAGAGTACGCGGAAAGATGAATGGTGGTGAGGAATCGAGTGTGTTGAGGGCTGTTGGAGAGGGCATCGGCCGATGGGTCCGGGAGCGGGAGGTGCTGCGCGTCGTAGCGACGGTGGACGGAACGGATTCGGCTCTCGTATACCCCCAAGCGATCAAGGAGACGCTCGTCTGGGCGGAGAATCGAGCAGGCGGCGACCTCCCGGAGAACGCGTGGGCTGGGGAGGAGTTCGAAAAGCTGGCCGGGGGGCGTTCGGTACTTGCAACCGCCCTCAAGACTGAGGAGGGGGCGCTCTGGGCGCTTCGCGCGGAAGATCCTGACAAGAGCGTTCCCGGACGGGTCTGGACAACGGAGGTGACCGTTGGGCAACCGGAGGTAGGCCCAGTGCTGATGAGCGTTCGACTACTTGCAAGTTCACATGAAGCCGGGCTTGAGATTAGTCCGCATGTTCCGGGGCTTGTTCAGCAAATCGTGGACGAATGTGGTGTGAGTGCGGATGGGGTGGTGGTCGCGACGGCTCCGCATGGCATAGAGACGGAGGGCGAGGCAGAGAGACTCATCGGTCTCCTGGAGAACCCGCGGCGTCGCCTGCCTGTGATTGTGGCGTCGGGAGATGAACGTGGGATAGATGCGGCTGCACCGCTGATCAACGCGGACTCGCTTGCTGTCGCCACGCTGGGCTTAGCGCACGTTGTGGTTGTGCCAGCGCGTCTCTGCTATGCATTGTCCGCTGCTTTTGGCAGGGTGCGGTCCGTTTTTCACGGTGGGGTCAGGGTGTACATGTCGGAGTTTGATTCTGCGGCGGATCCTTACGAGCACCGGCTGTTTCTCGGTCAGGATTTACGCTTGGCTCCAGAGGTGTGTGAAACTGAGGTAAGGCGTATAGTAGCGAGCGAGAGCCTGCGGCGAACTCGGCTCGGTCACGATGTGCTGGCGTTTGCTGCTGTGCGCAGCGAAGTAGTTCGGCGAGAAACGAATAAGACTGCGAATGCGAGCAACGCGGAGCAACTCTTGGGAGCGAGGCGTCAGATCGAGGCGCTTGAGCACGAGGTAGGGGCCGCGAGGGCGGAGGCGGATCAGAACTTCGAACTCGCGGCGGCGGAAGAAGATCGAGCCAGGAACGCGGAAGCGATTCAGCACGGGTTGCGGGCGCGTGTGCAAACACTTGAGGAAGCGTTGTCGCAGCGGGACATTGAACCGGACGCCGGATTACAGGTTCCTTGCACATGGCAGGACATGTCTGACTGGTGCGATGAAGTTCTGGCGGGCCGCCTGGTCTTAGCATCTCAGGCAAGACGCGGCGTAAAGAAGGCAGCGGTTGAAGAGCCCAAACTCGCAGCGGGATGTCTGGTTTGGCTATCTTCCACTTCCAGGAAGCGACGAATACACGGGGGTGGGAATCTGGGCAACATTCCGATTCGCGAAGGGATCCTGAACGCGTCCTGTGGAGGCGATGAGTTTGAGTTCGAGTGGCAACATCGTAAACTCGTTGCAGATTGGCATATCAAGAATGGCGGGAACACCCGTGATCGCAGACGGTGCCTTCGAATCTATTACTGCTTCGACGAAGTTACGCAGCAAGTGGTCGTTGCCGACATGCCGGCGCATCGACGAACAGACGCTACTTAGTGGTCGCGTCGGATGCGCACCTCGTACTCCCGCCTTGGTCGCCGGCGGCGTTCGAGATCACTATCGTAATAGTGTCCCGTGGTGCCCTCTCCAACATCAGGCGTCTCTACTTCACCGTTTCGATCAACGCTATGTCCCGGCGCAGCATTTCGTTTGACAAGCTGAAAGACTTCCATGCCCTTTGACTCTGCCCGCTCATCGAGATAGCGCTGCACGTCTTCCTCCAGATAAACCGGTAGAATGAGTCTAGCGTCTTCTTGATAGAACTTCCCACGTTCATCCTTCGAAAAGTCATACTCCTGTCTCATGGCTCTCCTCGTGTCGGCGTCCATACCTCGTGGCCGACTTGGCCGAGATGATGCTCACCGCGGTCTCCTGCAGGTCGGTCTCCCGATAAGTATGGGCGACGCCCCGCATTTGCCGCTTCTTGTCTTGAAGGAGCGGCTGCGGATGGTGCTCAGCGTGTTTCTGACGCGAAGCGGACAGGGTAGAGTGTACTCGACGCGCCGTCAGTGCGCGCGATGGGAGTGGTGTAGACCAGCGTCATGGCACGGGAACGACCAAGGAAGCAGACGGCCGCGCGAGGAGGGGCGGACAGCGCTCAGGCCGCCACGACCGGATACGAGGCCGAGCTGTGGCGCATGGCCGACGCGCTGCGGGGCTCGATGGATGCAGCCGAGTACAAGCACGTCGTCCTGGGCCTGATCTTCCTCAAGTACATCTCCGACGCATTCGAGGAGCGGCACACGCTACTCGAACGCGAGCAAGCCGAGGGCGCCGACCCCGAGGATCCGGACGAGTACCGCGCGGAGAGCATCTTCTGGGTCCCGCGCGAGGCGCGCTGGGGCCATCTCAAGGCGCAGGCCAGGCAGCCCACCATCGGCCAGCTCGTCAACGACGCCATGGCCGCGATCGAGCGCGACAACCCGGGGCTCAAGGACGTGCTCCCCAAGGACTACGCCCGCCCGGCTCTCGATAAGCAGCGGCTTGGTCAGCTCATCGACATGATCAGCAACATCAAGGTGGGCGACCAGGAGGCCCGCTCGAAGGACGTGATCGGCCGGGTGTACGAGTACTTCCTGTCACAGTTTGCCAGTGCCGAGGGCAAAAAGGGCGGCGAGTTCTATACCCCGCGCTGCGTCGTCAAGCTCCTGGTCGAGATGCTGGAGCCCTACCGGGGCCGCGTCTACGACCCCTGCTGCGGCTCCTCCGGCATGTTCGTTCAGTCGGTCGAGTTCATCCGCGCCCACACCACCGGCAACGGCAACGGCGGCAGGGCGCGCGGCGACATCTCCGTGTACGGCCAGGCGTCGACCTCCACGACGTGGCGCCTGGCCAAGATGACCCTCGCCATCCGCGGCATCGAGGGCCAGATCGCCCACGGCGACACCTTCCACAACGATCGCCACCCCGACCTCAAGGCCGACTTCATCCTGGCCAATCCCCCGTTCAACGTCTCCGATTGGGGCGGCGACCGGCTTGCGGACGACAAGCGCTGGCGCTATGGGGTCCCGCCCCGAAGAAACGCCAACTTCGCCTGGGTGCAACACATCATCCACCATTTGGCACCCGGCGGCACGGCCGGCTTCGTCCTCGCCAACGGCTCGATGTCCTCGAACCAGTCCGGCGAGGGAGAAATCCGCAAGAACCTGATCGAGGCCGATCTGGTCGACTGCATGGTGGCGCTGCCGGGGCAATTGTTCTACGCCACGCAGATTCCCGCCTGCCTCTGGTTCCTCGCCGGCGATCGTCAAGGCGGTACGTCCCGAGACCGTCGCAGTACGCTGCTGTTCATCGACGCTCGCAAGCTCGGCCGCATGGTCGACCGCACCCACCGGGAGTTCACGGACGAGGACATCGCCCGCATCGCCGACACGTACCATGCATGGCGCGGAGAAGAAGCAGCCGGCGTCTACGCCGACGTTCCCGGCTTCTGCAAGAGCACGGCGCTGGAGGAGGTGCGCAAGCACGGTTACGTGCTCACCCCCGGCCGTTACGTCGGAGTCGAGGCACCGGAAGACGACGGCGAGCCATTCGAGGCCAGAATGAACCGCCTCGTAGCCAAGCTCCGAGAGCAACAGGCGGAGGCAGGAAAACTGGATGTTGTTATAGCCACCAATCTGAAGGAGTTGGGGTATGGGTCGTAGCTGGAACGATGCCGCTCTGGGAGAGTTGCTGTCGTTTGCCAATGGACGATCGAGCCCCGAACGTGACGAGCGATTCTCTCATCCGGTGTATGGCTCTAATGGGCTCATCGGGTACTCAGAAGAGACGAACGCCGACCCGGACACGATCATTATAGGACGGGTCGGAAGCTATTGCGGTTCCCTGCACTACAGCTCCGATGATTGCTGGGTAACAGACAACGCCATTCGGGCAACTGCAATCGAAGATAATGACTCACGATTTCTCTATTATCTCCTGCAAACTCTAAGTTTGAATGACTGGCGAGCAGGGTCGGGTCAACCTCTCCTAAACCAAACAACCCTTGCCTCAATTCCCGTAAGAGTCCCCCCGTCGCACGAGCAACGGGCCATCGCAGGGTTTCTCGGCGCCCTGGACGAAAAAATTGATCTAAACCGTCATATGAACGAGACTATGGACGCCATCGCTCGAGGCTTGTTCAAGTCATGGTTCGTCGATTTCGATCCCGTCCACGCCAAACGTGTTCGTTCCCATCATCCACAACCCGACAAGAAATTCTTAAGTCTGTTTCCCGAATCGTTCGACCGTCACGGCACGCCGCAAGGATGGAGTACTAAGCCACTCTCAGGCATCGCCGAGTTTCTGAACGGTTTGGCGATGCAGAGGTTTCCTGCAATCTCATCATCGAATAGTCTGCCTGTAATCAAAGTCAGTGAGCTGCGTAGCGGCGTGACGCCAAAAACGGGGCGAGCGTCGCGTGGCATGCCAGCGAAATATGTCGTGAGAGATGGCGACTTTCTGTTCTCATGGTCTGGAAGTCTGATAGCGAAGTTTTGGACCGGTGGTGAAGGAGCCCTAAATCAGCATCTATTCAAGGTCACTTCCGGTCGGTACCCTATGTGGTTTTGCGGTCATTGGATTTACCATCACTTGGAAGGCTTCCAGGCCATAGCGGCTTCGAAGGCAACCACGATGGGACACATCCAACGGCGTCATCTGAAACAGGCGATGGCCACTTGCCCGCCAGATGGTGTGCTCGCCGAGTTGGGCCACATTATGGAGAACTTAGTAGACAGAGTCATCAAGAACGAGCTGGAATCTCGGACACTGGTGGAAATCCGAGACCGTCTTCTCTCGAAACTCATTACCGGTGAACTTCGCATTCTGTCAGCCGTGAACGGGAGGGAGGACGCAACATGAGTACCCTCACTCGCAATGAGCAGCGTTATCTTGAGAAGATGCTGGAAATGGATGGTGGCTACGTACTGAGTTACTCTGACGCGACGTACGGCGAGTTCTTCCGTCGCCATGGCGTGGAGATCCACTCAGAGCGGTTCCAAACGTACGGGACATCGAAGGCCAAGAAGATGCGGTCTTTTTGGAACCGGGAGTCAGATGCGCTGGTTGCGACGGTGCTTGGGGACATGTTCGACGAGTACGAGGTCGACTGCGATCTCGAAGGGAGGCAAGTCGACGCTTCCCTATTGGGGAAATCGCGTAGTATCCTTGCAAGGCTCAGTGGGCGAGAAACGAGAGTCGACCCCGAAGGGGGCGTTGAACGGTTTCTGGGCAGGGAGTTCGCGATACCGAATGTTCGCAAGTTGCCGATTGAGGATGCAGTTGTCCCGATCGTGGAAAGCCGGTTAGACGAGGCTCAGAAGGCGATGCGCGTGGGAGCGTATCTTTCGGTGGTAGTGCTATGCGGGAGCATTCTTGAAGCCGTGCTGCTCGGAAATGCCCGTCAAGAACCGAGGCGGTTCAATTCGGCGACTGGGAGCCCAAGAAGAGGCGGCAAAGTCAAGGGATTCTACGACTGGACACTGGCGAACTTCATCGATGTCGCAAACGAGATAGGTTTGTTGAAGGTGGATGTGCAGAAGTTTAGCCACGGCTTGAGGGACTTCCGGAACTACATCCACCCGTATCAACAGATCAGTTCGGGCTTTACGCCGGACGAACACACGGCGAAGGTGTGTTTTCAGGTACTCAGGGCGGCGCTCGCAAGTGTGGCGGGCGAGAGGTGAAGGGGTGGTTAGCGACGCCGGGCAAGCGAAGCGGCGTCGGGCTGCACGGGAACCGACGGTAGGAGTCACCTCGCTCGTGGGTGTGTGCTGGAATTCGTCGTCGCGGAGGTGTGGGTGATCGCGGTGTTCGGCGAGTCCGTGGTCGAGGAAGCCAGCGTCGATTGGTTGCGCGCGCTCGGGTACTCGGTGGAGGGCGGCCCGGAGATGTCACCGGAGACGGATTCGGCCCGTTATCCCCTGGGCGCGGCCCATGCGGACGTGGTACGCACGAGCGCCGTTCGGGGATCGCCGTCGCGGCGGGTCAACGCCGAGCCGCCGGAGGAAGCGCTCGCAGATACGCTACGCAAGCTGACGGGCGGAGGGCGCGACGCTCAAAGCGCGCATACCGGGCATCCCAGTGCGGGGCGGTGGACGGAGGCGCAGTCGAATACGTCGCTTGCGACGGCCCCAGCCGCGGCGCTCAGGCTCGCGTGATCGACTTTGGTGAGCCGTGCGGGTGACGATCGAGGGCATCTTCGTTGGAGAGTTCGCATGATGGGGACCTTCCTCACTGGACCGGATCAGAAGGAAGGGCTGTCGCTGGCGTACGTCAGGGCGCTGGCCGCGCGTGCGGGACTTTCGACCGCGGTGCCGGAGCCCGACCGGGACAGCGTTGATCTGCGAGTCATGGCGGATGGGTCCGCGTCGTCCGGCCCTTGACCTGCAGTTGAAGGCTACGACCGACCTGCCGGAAGGCCGGTCAGGGTTTCTGCCGTTCCGGTTGAGCATCAAGAACTACGGGGATCTTTGTGTGGAGACGCAGACGCCTCGGCTGCTCGTGCTGCTCGAGTTGCCGAAGGATGAGTCCAGGTGGATGACGGTGACGCCGGAGGAACTGATCATGCGGCGACGCGCCTACTGGCTGAGCCTGCAGCAGGGACACCAGAGACCCACCGATCAGCAGACGGTCACACCGTGCACGTTCCGGAATCCAATGTGTTCAACGTAGAAGCTCTTCAGAAGCTCATGGAACAGTCCCGGAGGGGGGAGATCTGATGGAGGTCGACATTCGCGACAGGAACGCTCTGCTGGCCGTGTCACCGGCGGCGCTGTCGGCGTACACGCCCGCGCGAGCGGATGGGAGCGACAGGATGCGTACCGCGTGCACTCGGATGTCTACGTCGGTGAGGCGCGGCCGGAGATCATCGTGCCGCGCACGGAGCGCTTGGGCGATTACGCGAGCGTCGTGGCGATGCTGATCGACACGTTCGCCAACGTGGCTGACGAGGACGCGATGACGGTCTATCGCGATCTCGTGACCGCGGACCGGGACGTCGTGCGCGTGCGGGCGGCTGAGAGCGACGATGGCAGTGTTGGCTTGGACGACGGCGTGAACCTCGTGAGCGGCGCCCGCGATCTTCTGCTGTCAGCGGCGTGCTCAATTCGGGAGCCACAGCCCGTCTATCGTCCCGGGGCGAATCGGGAGGCGGCAGAGCTGTTGAAGCGGATGCGACTTGGACAGACGGACCACGGCAGCTTCGGGGTGACATTGCTGACGCCGGTCGTGCCGCCGGCAATGCCTGCGCTATTTCCGGATCTGGATGATAGGAGCGCGCCGATCGAACGTCGCACGACGCGGCGGCTGGTGGAGGCCGTCGTTGCGGCGCAACATGCGACGGAACGGGCGGCAGCAGGTGATGGCGGCGCCTTCGAGGGGACCGTGAGCAGCGGCGTGAGCGCGAATCTGTGCGAGGCCCTGGTGCGGATTATCGAGCCGTTTCCGGCGCTGGACGTCGGCGTTTCGTGGGCACGGACTCGTCCGGTGGCGATACAACGAACGGTAGTTCGCTTCGGCCAGGCGGATGCGGCTCTCCTGCGCGAGGCGGCGCATTCGCTCCGCGAGCGCGCGCCTCGACCCGACGTGCGCCTACACGGCTTCGTTCGGCTCCTGAAGCGCGGGGAGGCTGACGACGATGGCACGATCGGCCTCGCCACCGATATCGAAGGGAAACAGCAGTCGGTCGTGGCGGTCCTTGGTCGGGCGGACTATGAGCGGGCGGTTCAGGCTCACAAGGATCGCGCTCTGGTCGTGCTGGCGGGCGACCTCGAACGTGCGGGCCAGCGGTGGCGGTTACTGAATTCTCACGTCGATGGCGTTGTGCGCGACGACGAACAGGAATCGGGAGGCTCTCCGAGTGACGACGAGTAGACATCGGGAAGAGAGTCCATCGTCTCGTTCCGATCACGGTGATGAGGAATGAAACTGTCTCTTGGCTGGAATCTGGGCCGACGAGTGTAGACAGTGGCGACCCTACACCGACTCACCGTTCGCGGCTTCAAGGCGATCCGCTCGCTGGAAGAAATCGAGGTGCGTGGAGTCAACGTGCTCATCGGGGCGAATGGCGCGGGCAAGAGCAATCTGCTGGACGTGTTCCCTGACGGAGGTCCTCGGGCCGCACCTTGCCGGCCGGAATCTGTATTTGGCCCGTCGGCTTGTGCCCACGTCAGCGGGCGGTCGCGTGAACAGACAGCGGATCCTGCGTGATACGCTGCGTCAACGACAGGATACCTACGTGACGACGTTCTTCGATCTGTATGGACTGCCATCCGACTTTCCCGGACCTGTCGCCTCCTCCGCGGATCCCCTGGAGCGCGCAGCGGCCATCGAGGAGGCGCTGCATGAGGAAGTGGTGCGCGTGACACAGTGTCGCCCTGATCGGTTCGTGCCGCACATTCAGCCGTGTGAGTTCGAGGCGCTGCTGTTCTCGGATACGTCGCAATTTGCCCGGGAACAACCGGCGTGGGCAGGATCGGTCGCGGAACTCGCAGTGGCCGGTCGTCGCGCTGGCAGCCCGGAGCACATCAACGATGGATCGAAGACTCATCCATCGGCGCGGCTGGAGCGACTGTCTGGGTACCGCAAGGTTCGCGACGGAACCGCGGTGGCAAGACGCATTGGGTTGTGCCGCATTCGCCGTGAGTGTGCGCACTTCGCTGATTGGGTCGCCCGGCTGGAATCCTTGGCGGCCCTGGGGTAGTCAGTGGCGATCGTGACGGAGTCGATGGTGGAGGATGCCGCGCTCGATTGGTTCCGGGCGCTCGGCTACCACGTGGTCGGCGGTCCCGACGAGGCGCCCGGACCTCATGCGCTCCGCAAGAGCTACACGGACGTGATGTCCGCGAGCGCCGTGCGCGGCGCGATTCACCGTCTCAATCCCGACCTGCCGGAGGAAGTGCTCGACGACGCGCTGCGCAAGCTGCAACAGCCTGTGGGGGCCACGCTGGAGGCGCGCAACCGCTCGTTTCACCGCATGTTGGTGGACGGCGTGGCCGTCGAGTACCGCGCCGTCGACGGTGACATCCGCGGCGCCCAGGTGCGTGTCATCGACTTCGATGAGGTCGACGCCAACACGTGGACGGTCATCAACCAGTTCACGGTCACGGAGAGCGGCAACACCCGCAGGCCAGACATCATGGTGTTCGTCAACGATCTGCCACTGGCCGTGATCGAACTCAAGAATCCGGCCGATGGGAACGCCACCGTCTGGTCGGCGTTCCACCAGTTGCAGACCTACAAGGCGGAACTGCCGTCGCTGTTTGCCTGCAACGCGGTGCTATTGGTATCGGACGGCCTGCAGGCGCGACTCGGGACGCTCTCCGCCGGCCGGGAGTGGTTCAAGCCGTGGCGGACGATCGGCGGCCAGGAACTGGCGCCGGCCTTCTATACCGAGCTGCAGGTGGCGATCGAGGGCGTCTTCGAGAAGCGCCGCTTCCTGTCGCTGCTGCGCGACTTCATCGTGTTCGAGGACGACGGCGGCGCGCTCGTCAAGAAGATGGCCGGCTATCACCAGTTCCACGCGGTGGAGGCGGCGGTCGGCGAGACCCTGCGCGCGGCGGCGCTGCGGCAGCAAGCGCAGCAGGTAGCCGAGACAGGCGGCCGGTACGAGGCCGGCAGACAGCCGGGGGGCGATCCGGGCGATCGACGCATTGGCGTCGTCTGGCACACGCAGGGATCGGGGAAGAGCCTCACCATGGCCTTCTACGCCGGGCGCATCATTCGCGAGCCGGCGATGGCCAACCCGACGGTGGTGGTGCTGACCGACCGCAACGCCCTCGACGACCAGCTCTTCGGTACCTTCGCTCGGTGCCACGATCTGTTGCGCCAGCCGCCGGTGCAGGCGGCGAGCCGGGCGGACCTGCGCGCCAAGCTCGCCGGCCAGGCGGGCGGCTTCGTGTTCACCACCATCCAGAAGTTCTTCCCGGAGGAGAAGGGCGACCGCCACCCGCTGCTCTCGGACC
>JAPOQV010000325.1 GCA_026710565.1 Spirochaetaceae bacterium
GCAGGAACTCTTCCGCGACTGAAAGCATGCCGCCGGTGCCGCAGGCAGGATCGTAGATCCGCTTGACGACATGGCTGCGGCCCAGGTCAGGTTCGTCCGACAGCAGGAGGCTGACCATCAGGCGAATCACTTCACGCGGAGTGAAGTGCTCGCCCGCCTCCTCATTCGCTTGTTCAGCGCCGACGCGGATGAGTTCTTCGAAGACGTATCCCATCTGGACGTTGTCGACCCGCTCAGGCGAGAGGTCGATGTTGGCGAACGCCTGGACGACCTGGAAGAGCAGGTTCTTTTCGCCCATCTTGGTGATCTGCTCGCCGAATGCGAAGCGCTCCATCACTGTCCGCACGTTCTCAGCGTACGCCGCGATGTAGGCGTTCAGATTCTGGGCGATCTGATTCGGATCGTCGAGCAGCCGCTGGAAATCAAGCCGGGAGGTGTTGTAGAAGTCGTGGCCCGAGGCGCCCATCAGGGCAATGTCCCGCATAGTCTGGCTCTGGTCCTTGGTCCTCTCGGCGGCGGCTAGCACGTCCTCCTTGGTCGCGGCCAGGACGCAGTCGAACCGGCGCAGCACCGTCAGCGGCAGGATGACCTTGCGGTACTCGTTCCGCTTGTACGGCCCGCGCAACAGGTTGCAGATGCTCCAGATGAAGTTGGCCAGCTCATCGTGTGTCCGGGCGTTCATGCAGTTCCTTCTTCCTTTCCGAGAGAAGGTTAGGGCAGGCCGCAAAGCACGCGATTCTCGGTCTCGATGCGATTCGCGCCGCGCTAAGTGTGGCAACTTCGGAAGTTGTCGGAGTTCGTCAAGTGGATATGTGAGTCGCTCAGCGAAGCTTACCGAGAGTCGTGAGCATAGATTCCCAACTAACTGGGTTCGGCGAGCGCCAGGCGGGGCCAAGGGGGACATGCCGCTCAATACTCGCGGCATCCGAGACCTTCAGCGGAATCAAGACCCGAGCCCGTGACATTGCCTGTTCTGCGTCGCGAAGAAAGTGATCAGCGGCCAACCCGTCCTCGAACACGACCAGCAGCGCTGGCTGCGTGCCGTGGTCGTCGGTCGGCCGGCGGCTGCTGTAGCAGCGCAGATAGGGCACGAGTCGGGCGCTCATAGTGGTTGGACGGACGGCACGCCGCTCCCACTAGAGGAACATGGCCTCGGTCTGGTTCTCCCGCCTGACGAGGCGGTGCCGCAGTTCCGCTATGTCGAGTGCAAGTTGCGGCAACGATGGGACTAAGCCGTCGCCGAAGCGATAGGCTGCGATCCTGAGGCACTAACCCGACTGCGCATGCTGCTCCATCGCGAACCCCACGACCGTGGATTCGGTTACAACCAATATCAGGACAGCAGAGAGTGAGCGCCGCTCTCCGACTCATTGGCTAGCTATCCTAGAGTTCGGAAGAGGTTTCGGATGGCTGAGACTCATAGCATCGTGGTCTCCGTGGACAGCGAAACGCACCGACGTGCACAAATCCGAGCCCAACAGCTCAGGGTTACGGTGCCCGAGTTCGCCCTGGCTGCTCTGCTGAACGCTGTGGACTCTGCGGACCTCGCCGTGGACGCCTCCAGTCGTTCCAAGGGGGACGAGGAAGGCAGTATCGATAGCCTGATTCAGAGAATTCGTACCGCACATCCTGACTTTCGCGCCTCGGACAGCTTGAGCCGAGATCAGCTCTACGAACGAGCAGTTCGAGACCGAGGCTGAACTAAGTGCCTCGCTTCGTCGACACCAACGTACTGGTGTACGCCGTCAGTTCAGCGCCGGACGAGGCCGAGAAACAAGCGGCTGCTCAGAGCCTCCTCGGCTCGGCGGACATTGTCCTGTCAGTACAAGTGCTACAAGAGTTCTATCACCAGGTCACGCGACCGAGTCGGCCGGGCAGGTTGTCGCACGAGTCGGCGATCCAGTTTGTTGAAGGGCTGTCCAGGCGGCCTGTGATGCCCGTCACTGTTGACCTGTTCCGCTCCGCTACCGCGATCAGCCAGCGCTATCAGATTTCATACTGGGACGCGGCGATCATCGCCGCGGCCGAAGCGATGGGCTGCGACGCCGTCTATTCCGAGGATCTGAACGCTGGTCAGGACTACGGCGGCATTCTGCTGATCAACCCGTTCTCAACGCGTGGGTGAGATTCGCGCCGCAGGCAACATGGGCTGAGACTGGGGCGGCTACCGGTTCGGGTACGAGGTCGCGTGCTGCTTCAACAAGTATTGGTTCCAGCTGAGACCTTCAGCGCTCCGCCCATACTTCAGCGCTACCAGTCTCATTCGACTTTCGCGCCGGCGCTTTCCTCAGGTTCGACAGGCTCGTCGCGCTCGAAAACAACTGCACCGGGATTCCGGCCGCGCGTCGGCCTGGCCGCCGGTACGGACGTTGTGCGACTGAGTACATGCGGCGCTGCGATAGCAATCTCCCGCCTTCTCAACAACTAAACCTCTCAGCGAAGATCCATACATGACGGTGCTCCGGCCCAACATGAAGGCATGCGGACAGGGTCGGAGCGGCGCGTCAACCGCTGCCATTGTCATGGACGTTGATCCTCTTCGGAGGTCTCAGGCTTGGGCTTGCGCTTGCTGCGCTGCTTCTGGCGCTTGGACTTAGTCGGCTGGACGATGGGCGTCTCCGCTTGTTCCTGGGCTTCCTCGGTCCGCGCGTGTTCGGCGATAATCTGCTCCAGCCGCCGCTTGCGCTCGGCCTGCTGAGCCTCAATCTCCTCCGCCGAGGTGAGATAGGTCTCCGCCTGCCGTCTGATCCGCGCCGCCAGTTCCGGATCGCCGAACCCGGGCTTGCGTACGGTCATCGAAAAGGCGGGCAGGGTGTCCATATCGACCGAGGCGCGGACGTAGCAGTGGTGTCGCGGCTGGCCGACGAGGTCGTCCTCGGCCAGACGCTGGCGGCCCAGCTCCCAGGTCAGTTCGCGCGCGTCCTTGCTTGCGACCTGGAAGACGGCCAGGCAGCCGACGTTGGCCAGCAGCGTGTCGCGCATCGTTGGCGAGAGGGTGTCGAGCTTGGACAGGCTCTGGGTGGCGAGCAGGAACGAGGCGCCGTACTTGCCCAGTTCGGAGAGCATCGACTCGAACTCGACCCCGGGTATGGTCTGCATCTCGTCGACCACGACCAGCGCGCCGCGGCGCTCGGCCTCAGGCAGCCGCTCCTGTTCGCGGATGGTCGAGTCGACCAGGTTGAGGATGGAGGCGCCGACCAGCGCAGCCACGTCGCGCCCGACCGCGCCCTGGGCGGTCGAGACCAGCAGGATGCCGCCCTCGAGGATGGTCCGTCGCAGGTCGACGGTCGAACGCGGTTGACCGAGGATCGCCCGGGCCCGCTTGGAGGAGGCGTAGTAGCTCAGCCGGGTCTGGACCGGGGCCAGCGCTTCGGCCTGGTACTCGGTGCGCCAGCCGCCGAAGTCGCGCGCCCACCATTCGAGCAGGAAGGGGTCGCGCACCCGCTTGAGCACATGCAGACGGAAGGCCTTGTGCGAGAGCAGCCGCAGCGCGTCGAGGATCGTGTACTGCTCGTGTTCCTCGGTCGACGGGTGCGCATTGGCCTCGTGCAAGGTCTTGACCGACTGTTCGAGGATCGACTGCATGCGCGGTCCCCACTGCTCCCACAGCCCGCGCGCGACGCGGACGACCGAGTCGGCGGTCCGGTCGCGGTCCGAGAAGATGCGCGTGTCGAGCAGGTTGATCCCGACCGCGCCGCGCTCGTCGGCCAGGTCGATCAGTCGCACGTCCGAGGCCAGCGCGGCGGGCACCTCTTCGAGGATCGCCGAGACCAGGTCGGCGTGCGGGTCGACTACGACCAGTGCATCTTTGTCGCGGCCGGCGGCCTGCTCGCGCAGCTTGTGCGCGACGATGTGACGCATCAGGGTCGACTTGCCCATCCTGGTGCGGGCCACATAGAGGTGGTGGCGGCGCAGGAGATCGTCGGGGAAGTGGATCGCGCGCGGCAGGTCCGCCGTCGTGTCGCCGACGGGCGCGCCCTCGCGCAGGGCGTCGCGCGGCGGCAGCAACACTTTGGCGCGGGCCCGCTCCAACTCATGCGTCTCGTCCGCGGGTACCGGCGGATGCCCGAGCGCGGCCACCTCGCGCCCCCCGAGCACCCCGCTCGAGCC
>JAPOQV010000326.1 GCA_026710565.1 Spirochaetaceae bacterium
ACCCTGAACCGGCTGCCGCCGACCGGCCAGAGCACGGCCATGTGCCTGGCCCGCTTCGCGGAGACCGATGTCTACGCCTGCCTGTCGATGCCGACCGCCACCGGCGGCATGATCCTGCGCGGGCTGGAGGACATCCGCGACCAGAACCGGGTGATCGCCCGCGCGCGCCGCGACTTCCCCGAGCACGTGCCGCTGGGCCTGGCGCTGGTCGAGCCCTGCCTGGGTCAGGTCGCCGTGGACGAGGCCGAGTGGGCGATGAGCGAGCTGGGCCTGAACGGCATCGTCTCCCACCCGCCCGTGCGCGAGGCGTGCATCCCGTTCCTGGAGATGGCTGCAGCGCGCGGCGGGCTGTGCAATATTCACATGCACGACGCGCTGTTCGGGAAGATCGCGCGCATGTTCCCGTCCGCCACCTTCATCACCCACGCGAGCAGCCACGCCGCCGAGTCCTTCGCGGGCATGGACAACGTCTGGTTCGAGATCGTGCAGTACCCGGACGAGCGCGGAAGCCTCTGGGACTTCGCCAAGCTGGCCGACCGGGTGGGGCGCGAGCGCATCATCTTCGGCGCCGACCTCCCCTACTACGACTACCGCCTGCTGCAGCGGATCATCGAGGAGGCGCCGATCGACGACGACCTCAAGGACCGCATCGCCTACCGGAACATCCTGGAACTGATCCGCCAATACAACCCGGACTGGCAGCTCCCCGACGGCCCGCCGCAGGCCCCGCGCGTCTACCAGGCCGACGAGCTGTGGGCCGTGGACCCGGAGAAGCCCGACCGCCTGACCGTTTACGGCTGACTGCAACACCCAGCGGTTTCCGGCGAGCGACGGACGCCGCGAACCGGCGACCCCGCAGGAAATCCGGGAGATCCTCCGCGATGTCTCTGCAACGCAGAAGGAGACCGCGCGCCGCATGCAGGAGACCGACCGGCGCCTCCGCGGGCTCGATGAGCTGTTCAACGGCCAGTGGGGCAAGCTGGTGGAGGCGCTGGTGGAAGGTGACCTCGTCAGGCTCCTCCAGCAGCGGGACATCGCGGTACATCACACCGTCACCAACCCGCGGCAGAATTATGGCGAGCGGCGCTGGGAGTTCGACCTCGTCGCCATCAACGGCGAAGAGGTCGTGGTGGTGGAGGTCCAGACCACCCTCACGGTGCCCGACGTCGATCGTTTCATCGGGCGCTTGCACCAGTTTCCGGAACTGATGCCCGAGTACGCCGGCCGCCGGATCTACGGGCGGTCGCCTACCTGAAGGCATACCAGGAGTCGGACGTGCGCGCCGAGCGGCTGGGCCTGTTCGTGATTCGCGCCACCGGCAGCAGCGCCAGCATCACCAACCGGCAGGAGTTCACGCCGCGCACGTTCGGCCCCCGGAACACGGCACCCGGTCGCCCGTAGCCATCGCCTGCTTCAGTCCCTGAAGTCAACCCGGACCTCGCGCAGCCGCGGCGAGCGGCAGCCGTAGAGCGAGGTGAACGTCGCGCGGTACTGCACGAAGCGCGTCGAAGGCCACAGGTCGGGAATCGCTGAACCCGGTCGCTCGAACATCGTGCCCTGGCCGCCCGGGCCCATCCACGGTGCCTGCTCCAGGAGCTCTTCACGCTCTGCGCACCGCACCTCGAACTGCAGCGCCGTCGTATCGGGCACCTCGGCCTGCCAGCCGATCCGGACGGGACGCCGGCTTCCGGTGTCGTGCGACGGCGAGGTGTAGCGTTCGATCGGCGCGCGCGTGTAGGCGTTGCCGGGCAGGCGCGCGTTCAGCCGGTGCGGCCCCATGCCGGGCAGCGGCGTGGTGCGGTCGTTCGAGAGTCCCTCAGGGCCGTTCCAGAAGATCTGCGAGTCCACGACGTGCCCGACGTCGTTGCGGTGGCAGGCCACGAACAGGTCGGTCCAGCCGTTGCGGTTGAGGTCGATGGGCAACGCCTCGAATCCCGCGTCGGCGTGCAACTCCAGCGGGTGCTCCAGATCGAAGCGGTCCCCGCGGTTCCAGAAGATCTGGATCGGCACGACCCGCGTCAGATCGGTCGAGTAGGCGGGAACGATCAGGTCCAGCAGGCCGTTGTTGTTGAGGTCGGCGACCGATATATGCCCGGGCGAGAACCCTCCCTTGTAGTCCTGGGCGTGGTGCCAGCCGTAGCCGTCGGGGCCGCCGTAGAAGATCGTCAGCGTATCGGGCTCGCGGTGATAGTGGCCGGAGCTCGACACCACCAGGTCCAGCCAGCCGTTGCCGTTGAGGTCGGCCGCCGTGTTGACGCCCCCCTTCCAGTCCTTCCACATCGGGATGCGTTGCGTGCGCTCCAGCGAATACCCGTCCGGTCCGCCCAGGTAGATCAGGACGTAACCGCGCTTGTCGCCGACCATCACGTCCAGGTACCCGTTGCGCGTGAGGTCGGCCAGGTAGCCGGTAGCGCCGCAGAAGGTCGGGAAGATGTCGTAACGGTCGGCGCGGAACCCTTCCGCCGAGCCCCAGAAGATGCGCGAGGAGTTGGCGAACGTCTCCGGCTTGTCGTCGTACGTGTGGCTGAGGGCCAGAATATCCAGGTAGCCGTCCCGATTGAAGTCGGCCACCTGCACGCACGGCAGGAAGCACGGCAGGTCGTAGTGCCGCTCCGGACGGAACCCGTCGGGGCCGCCGGGGAACACGCGCACCCCCGTCATCTTCCCGAACACCAGGTCGTTCCACCCGTCCAGGTCGAGGTCCGCGACGGCGCAGTCGCCGCACTCGCCGCCCACCGGCAGCTCCTGGCGGCGGTGCACGCCGTAGTCGGCGCCGGGTCCGCCGAAGTAGATGTACGAGGGCAGTGTCGGGCTGGTCTTGGCGTGCCCGGTCATGGTGTTGCAGAACACGATCACCGGCTTGCCGTCGCCGTCGAGGTCGCCGGCGGTGCCCCCCTCCGCCCCCATCGTGGCCAACCGGCTGCAGCGCTCGGGCGAGTAGCCGTCAGGTCCGTTCCAGAAGATCGCCGAGCGGGTGTTGAAGGTCTCGTCCTCCTGGTACTTGCTGGCGATCAGCTCCGGCCGCCCGCCGCCGTCCAGGTCCGCCGCGTGCGCCCAGTGGGCGAACTTCAGCGGCAGGAACTGCCGCACCTCGGTCAGATCGTCCGCGCCGCGGATCTCGATCCCGCGGATCGTCGCGACGATCAGCTCGTCGCGGCCGTCGCCGTCGACGTCCGCCGCCGTGGCGTAGAGCGCGCCGAGGTGGAACTCGCCGCTGAGCCCCTCCGTCTCGACCACCAGGCGGTTGTCGCGGCTGAACCGGCCCTCGTCGTTCCAGTAGATCAGGACCTTGTTGTTGCCGCAGAACAGGATCTCCTGCCAGCCGTCGCCGTTGAAGTCGGCCAGGAAGACCTGCGTCGCGGTGTCGGTCGGAAGCCCCTGCGGCGTCGGGTCGAAGCCGTCCGCCGTGCCCCGGTAGAGATAGGAGTCGATCCGGTACTCGAACTCGTGCCGGTAGTTGGCCACGACCAGGTCGACGTGACCGTCGCCGTTCAGGTCGGACGCGGCCACCGACCGCGCGCCGATGCCGGTCAGTCCGTACTCCCGGCCCACGTCCTCGAAGCGCCGGTCCGGGCCCTGCAGGTAGACGTGCAGCGGGAGCGGGCGGCCCGGGTTGTGGTGGTCGACCCACGCAGACGGGAAGACCAGGTCCAGGCGCCCGTCGCCGTTCACGTCGACGGCGGCCACGTCGTACGCGCCGACCGTCGGCAGGTCGGTCCGCTCGCCGGAGAGTCCGCCCGGCCCGCCCCAGTAGACGTGGCAGAGCAGCTCGCACGACACGCCGTTGGTCGAGTTGACGACGACCAGGTCCTGGTAGCCGTCGCCGTCGAGGTCGACGATCCGGCACATGTCTCCGCTGTCGGTGGGAAGCTCGCGCCGCTCCCAGTCCGAGCCGTCGCCGGGGCCGGGCTTGTAGATCCACGTCGGCCCGCGCTCGTTGTAGCCCTGGGCGTTCGGCAGCACGATGTCGACGTAGCCGTCGTTGTCCACGTCGGTCCGGTGGATGGTCTCGATGATCCCGTGCGCGTTGACGTACAGGTTGCTGCCGCCGTCCTCGAAGCTGCCCGCGGCGAACGCCTCGAACCCTCGGTGCACCCAGGACGTTGCGCTCATGGTTCCCGTTCGTTCCGCGATACAGCCTACTTGACCGGAACGTGTTGCACACCCTTCCCTTCTGCGTCATGGTCGATCGGTTCTCATCCCCGATGTCGCGCCGCAAGGAGGAGAGTGATGAGACTGCAGGTGCCGGGCTCCGAATCGATCGTCAACGTAGGTACGCAAAAGCAGCTCTTCATCGATGACTACATCATCGAAACGACGCGCTGGGTCACGCCCCGCCAGACCGAGGCGGCACGCTGGATTCAGCCGCCTGCCCATGCCCGTCCCGACCTGGACGGATGGAACGAGGGCACGGACCGCATCCAGGGCGACGTACCCGGCCACCTGTTGCGGGCGACCGCGTTCGTCCGGCGCACCATCCATCAGCCGCAGCGTTTCGCCGGCAATCCGATCATGAAACCGGCGTACCCATGGGAGGGGGAGTCCGCGCCGTGGCCCGCCAACATCATGTGGGATGAGGAGGATGGGGTCTGGAAGATGTGGTACAACGGCCTCACGGTCGTCGACGTTCCCGTACGGAGGCACTACTACCGCTTCCTGTATGCCACCTCCCGGGACGGCATCGACTGGGACCGGCCGACGCTCGGCCTGGTCAAGGACCCCGCGGGCAACGACACCAACATCATCTACCAGGGCAAGGGCCAGTACGTCCTCAAGGAGGCCGGGGCAGATCCGGCCCGGCGCTACAAGATGGTGTACTCCACCGCCGACGAGGGGGTGCAGCACCCGATGGTCCAGTACTCGCCCGACGGCCTGCGCTGGGAGCCGGCGCCCGGTCCCTACGACCACAACCGCGGCGACGAGAACCTGGCGATCCTCCACGACCCGGTCAGTCACAAGTACGTGGGCTTCTGCCGCCCGGTCTATCCGCGTCCCATGCTCGTCCACCGCACCGAGCGCTCGATTCTGCGCATGCAGAGCAACGACCTGATTCACTGGTCCACGCCGACCCACATCATCGACCGGGACAGCCTCGACGACCTGGATATCGACTTCGAGGCGATGGCCCCGATGTTCTACGAGAACATGTACCTGGGCTTCCTCCGGGTCAGCCGCACGGCGCCCAACTTCATGGAAAGTTGGCTGGCTCACAGCCGGGACGGCTTCCACTGGCAGCGCGTGCGGACGGCCCCGTTCTTCGCACCCGGGCCGGCCGGAAGCTGGGATTCGAAGTCGATCACGGTGAGCCGGGCACCGGTGCGGGTCGGCGACGAGCTCCGGGTCTACTACACCGGCGTCGACACGCAGGAGAACACCGCGGTCGGGCTGGCGACGCTGCGCGTGGACGGTTTCGCTTCAATCGAGTCCCCGGCGAACGACCGGCACCCGAAGAACAACCCCCCGACCCTGACGACCAAGCCCCTGTTTTCCCCCGGGAACCGGCTGACCGTGAACGCGTACGCCGCCGGCGGCTCGCTCAGCGCCGAGCTGATCAGCGTCGACGGCCACGTCATTCCGGGATACTCGGCGGAGGACTGCGATACGTTTAGCGGCGACAGCCTGTCCCACACGTTCACGTGGAACGGCAATCCCGACGTGGGCGGCTGCCTGCCCGCGCGGATCCGTTTCTACCTGGAGCAGGCGCGCCTGTACGCACTGCAGCTACCACGCGCTTAGGCCGTCCAGCGTCAGAATTGTGGAGCCGCCAAGGGCGCAGACCCGACGAACAACACTTGACCTTCCCACTCGCCTGCCATACTGAGCAGCGCCATGTCTTCAAGGTTCTCGATCGTCCTTTGCTGCCAGCCAAACGTCGTGGACACTCACGATGTCGACCGACGGCACCGGCCTTATGACCGTTTCTACGACGTGTGATTCGACGTTCTCGTCAGCCAGAAAACGTACCAACGTTACGCTGGGGAGCGGGCTCGTTTGCGCAGGCGATGTTGCCAATCGCTGGGCGAACGCCCTTTGGCTTCCATCTCCATACGTCGCTCCTCGTCGCGCTGAACCAGCTTCTTCAAATAGGCGTTCACTTCCGCCTTTCGACGTAGGCAGTAGCCGATCACGGAGTACACGTCGCCAGTGGTCAACCTGAAGTCCTCAGCTATCTGTTCCGGCGTGCGCGAACGGTGCAGGAACGCTTCGACCACGGTTTTTAGTGTAACCCGCGTTCCGGCGACACGAGCCACGCCATCCTCGTCCAGCGTCAGCGGCGGCGGTTGGAGGGAAATATCCAGGTCCATGGACTACTCTCCTGCTCCCTGGATACTACCACCGATCGCTGTTCGTGGAAACGGAGCGCATTGGCTCATCCAGAATCCACTCGAATGCAAGCGCCGGGGCACACACGCTGCGGCTCAGCGAAAGGGCGACCGGGCCAGGACGCGTGCCCTGGCCGGCCGCCGCATGCGCGAAAGACGGGGGCGCTAGCCGCCCTCCCCCATCATGAACGCCCTGACGTCGGTCGTGTTCTCGTACGCCACGATGATCTCGTCGTAGCCGGAGGCACGCAGATCGGCAAGGAAGGAGTCCCAGGTCTCGGCGACGTCCACCTTGCCCGTGATCGCCTCGACCATGTACGTCTGGGCGATGACGTGCTGCTCGGGCAGGTACTTGGCGAGCACTTCGCTGATGTCGGTCTCGTTGAAGATGTCGAACCGTCCGAAGATCGCCATCTGGTCCCGCTGGTTGTCCTCCAGGTACTCGTTGAACCCCTTGTAGGAGGGTTTCCACCCCAGCCGCTCGCGCTCCAGCATGCCCCACACGGCGTCGAACCCGGCCACGCCTTCCTTGTACGGGTCGTCGTACTCCTTGCCCGGGATCGCCGAGATCGCCGAGTTGAACGGTTCGCCCGCCCAGTCGAAGTGCCGTCCCGGCTCACCGAAGTACGCGTAGACGCTCAGCTCGGGGTCGAGGTTGATGTCGTCGATCATCCACAGGATGCGCGCCAGCTTGTCGTCCTGCACGTGCGCGCCGACGAAGGTGAAGTAGGCGTTGGTGAAGTAGCTTCCCCGCGACACGCTGCCCCGGTACTGGCTCTTGCCGTTGGCCCCCACGGTGAACGGGGTCAACATCAGCTTCGCAGTCGGTGTCGACTCCAGCACGTTCATGGGAGCCCGTCCCATGAAGGACGCGTTGGACGGATCGGCGTACACGATTCCCGCGTCCTGGGTGCCGAACATGCCGGCGGCCCACTTCTGATGGCCGGTGAGGGTGCTCTGCCCGGTGATCGCGTCCGGGTCGATCGCTCCCGCGTCGTACAGGTCCTTCATGAACTGCAGGTAGGCCCGGAAGCCGTCGGTCGCGTACCACATCTTGAGCTCGCCGTTCTCGTAGTGGTTGTAGTCGTCGCCGAACTTGCCGATCGTGCCGTGGGCGCCGAGCACCGAGTCGATCAGCAGCGTCGAGACGCCGAAGGTGTCCTGCTCGCCGTTGCCATCCGGGTCGTTCTGCGCGAAGGCGACCATGATGTCCTTGAACTGGTCCAGCGTGAACGGCTCCGTGGTGTAGTAGAGCCGGTCGGCCGTGTTGACCAGCTCGCCGTTGGGCTCGATGCCGACCGCCTCCAGCCAGTCCAGGCGATACCAGTTGGCGTGAGCCGGAAAGTCCCGCTCGCGCAGCGCCCCGAAGCCGATGTAGGCGCCCGGATCGTCCGGGGCCACGTTGAAGCTCCAGCCGTTGTACTGATCGAATGCGATCGAGACCTTCGGCGCGTACTCCTCGATCATGTTCCGCGGAATCGAGCGGATCATGCCCTGCTCGTACGCACGGTTGTGATCCAGCCGCACGACGCCGGTGTCCGGCAGGTCGTTCGCCGCCGCCAGCAGATAGAACTTCTCCGCGTCCTTGTAGTTCATGAGGGAGGGCTCTATCAGGTCGACACTGAAGCGCTCCTCCAGCATCTGGTGCAGGAAGCTCCCCTCCGGGAATCCTCTGTCATGGGTTCGGCCCAGCCACGTGATCTGCATGACCTCGGGCTCGCCGGCCTCGGGCTGCGAGGCCGCCGTTCCCGCCGCGAACACACCGAGCGACGACAGCGACGCCAGTGCGAGCACGGTGACCGCTCTTCTGAGCATGTGATTCATTCCGTTCTCTCTCTTTCCCTTGTATCGCGAGGCCCGGTGGCGCGCCCTTCCGGCGGCACCCCAGGTCTCTCATCGACATGAGTCCGCTCGACTCATCCCTTCAAGGACCCGATCATCACCCCCTTCACGAAGTATTTCTGCAGAAACGGGTACAGCAGGACGATGGGACCGATCGTGAGGATCATCGTTCCGGCCACGACGTTGGCGGTGTTGATCTCCGTCTCGGTCTGCGCCACGTAGTCGTTGAGCATCTGCTCGTCCTGGCGATGGTGCTCGATGAGTCGCTGCAGCAGGTACTGCAGCACCAGAAACCGGTTCCCGGTCAGGTAGATGCGGGCGTAGAACCACTCGTTCCAGTGAGCCACGGCAACCCACAGGGCCACCGTGGCCAGCAGCGGCATCGACAGCGGCACCATGATGCGGAACAGGATGTACGGGTAGCCGGCGCCGTCCACGAGCGCCGCCTCTTCCAGCTCTTCGAGATGCGCGGCCATCAGGTAGTTGCGCATGATGATCATGTAGAAGACGTTGAACATCTGCGGGAGCACGAGGACCCACAGGTTGTTGAGGAGCCCCAGCCCCCGGATCAACAGATACGTGGGGATCAGCCCGCCGCTGAAGAACATCGAGAACACGAAGTAGGCCGTGATCGCGGTGCGCCCAGGGAGACGGCGCTTCGACAGCGGATACGCCGCGAACAGACACGTGATGGTGGTGAGATAGACGGCGACCACCGTCCGGAACAGGGTGTTCCGGTAGGCGATCAGGATGAGTCCCCGGTCGAAGATGTATCGGTAGGTGTCGGTCGACCAGTGGGTGATCCACAGGCGGAATCCCACGCCCGATATCTCGCGCGGACCGGAGAACGAGAGGAGAAAGGCGTCCCAGAACGGATAGATGATCGTCGCTGAGAAGCACAGCATGAAGATGACGTTTGCCACGTCGAACGCCGCCTCGCCAACGCTTCGCCGTGCCATGCGCGCGCCTACCAGAGGCCATACTCGGTGTAGCGCCGGGCCAGGTAGTTGGCCGAGATCACCAGCACCAGGCCCACGACATTCCTGAAGAGTCCGACGGCGGCGGCGTAGTCGTACTTCAGCTCGACCAGGCCGACCCGGTACAGGTAGGTGTCGATGACGTCCGCGACGTCGTACACCAGCGGATTGTAGAGGTTGAAGACCTGGTCGAAGCCGGCGTCGAGGATCTGTCCCATGCGCAGGATCAGGATGATGGTCATCAGCGGGTACAGGGCCGGCAGGCTGATGCGCAGGGCCTTCTGCAGGCGGCTGGCGCCATCCACCTCGGCCGCCTCGTACAGGCTCTGGTCGACCCCGGCCAACACGGCCAGATAGATGATCGCCGACCACCCCACGCCCTGCCAGACCGAGCTGGCCACCAGGATGGCCAGGAAGCCCACCTTGTCCGTCAGCAGGCTGAGCGGCTCGCCGGTCATGTTGGCGATCAACACGCCGATCACGCCCAGCGAGGGCGACAGCAACTGCTTGATGAGGCCGCCCAGCACCACCCAGGAAATGAAGTGCGGCAGGTAGGAGATCGACTGCATCGTCCGTTTGAAGGGCAGGCTCATGAGCTGGTCGATCAGGAGCGCGAAGACGATGCTGGCGGTGAAGCCGAAGGCGAGCTTCAGGAAGCTGATGATGAAGGTGTTGCGCATCACCCGGTGGAATCCCGGACTCGTGAACAGGAACTGGAAGTGCGCGAAGTCGTTCCACGGGCTGCCGAACACCCCGTGCTTCATGTTGTAGTCCTTGAAGGCCACCAGCAGCCCGTACATGGGGGCATAGTGGAAGATGGCCCAGTGCACGACCGGAACCGCGAGCAGCAGATAGAGGAAGCGCATGCGAACCATGCGGTCGCGGGTCGCCTTGCTGATACCCGGAAGGAACCTGCGCGTGCCGGCGTCGGGACGGGCGCGGTCGAGCACCGCCATCAGCGCACCTCGCGCGGCACTCCGGTCAACCGCGCCGCCGGTCGTGCTCTCACTGCGCCTCCTTCCCGACCGCCCTGAGGTCTGGGAACGTCCGCCTGCAGCCCCGCCGAGGCGTCCCGGCCGGCAGGTCCCGCCGGCGACGCGCTCGGAACGCTACATCGTAGCCGGTGCCGTAAGGCGGATCAACGGCGAGAACGAGTCATCACGGAAGTCCGCCACGAAGCCGGAAGGAATACAACCTGGCCTCCCGCAGGTAGAAACGCAGGCGCACCGCCTGCCCCGCGAGCTCCTGCAGGTCGGACCTGCGGCTCCACGAGATCGGCAGTTCGAACCCATTCCCGGTTACCCCATGACACTCGCTGCAGGTGTAGCCGGGAATTCTCTCCCCGCCGGCCGTGACCACCTCCGCCTTCAGCAGTCCGCGGCGGGCGTCCGCGTTGACCTGCAGCCGCCCGCCCTCGGCGACGAAGGGCTTGGTCATCAGCACGCCCAGTTCATCCCCGGCCGTGCGGGCGACCAGGCGGCCCCGCGGCAGGCGCGCCACGCCGACGGCGTGCTTCGAGCTGGGGGAGGCGGGCGAGACGTTGTGGCAGCCCACGTGACCGGTGTAGTAGATGCGCAGCTCGTCCTCGAAGGGAATGAGCGGCACGTGGGCGCCGGAGATCATGCCGCCGTCGAAGTCGCCGACGTAGCCCCGCTCCAGGAAGACCGGACGGTTCGCCAGCCGCTCCCAGCGGATCCCGTCGCGGCTGAACGCAAGGTGCAGGTCGAAGGTCTCCGGCTCGTCGGGCGTCCCCGGCAGGCGGCGAGTGCCCCATGAGTGGAAGACCTGCAACAGCCCGATGTAGATCCCCTCGTAGAGCGTCACGTCCATGTTGTAGAGCCGCGGCGGGTCCAGCTCGTCCGGGCGGATCACCACCTCGGGAAGCGACCAGTGCACGAAGTCGTCGCTGACGCTGCGCGCGATCCTGCGGTTGCAGCCGATGTAGCGGCTACGGCCCTGCGAGATGCGCAGCGAGCGCATGGGCGTGTAGGGAAACACCTTGAGGTGCCGGTGGACGTAGTCCTCGGTCTCCGGGCGCATGACGTAGTCGGACTCGTCCGGAAACCGGGGGCTCGCGGTCCGGTCCTTGCACTCGAACTTGTCGTCGGTGTGGAAGTCGTCGATGGCGACGTTGCGGTCGGGGAAGCCGAGCTCGTCGGGGTCGTACCTGATGTCCAGGGGCAGGACCGTCGGCCGGCAGAACAGCACGTACTTGCCCAGCCGCTCGTCGTACAGGAAGGAGTTGCCGCCATCCCGCGAGTTCGGCACCACCGGGCCGCCGGGATGGTCCGTCCAGCGGATGCCGTCCGGAGAGAACGCGGCGAAGACGCGGCCGCCCCTGTTGCTGCGCTTGGTCAGCATCTTGTACCGGCGTGACGGATCCGTTTCGTGGCCGTCCTTCAGAACGAACCCGCATCCCTCGGACTGGAACAGGTTGTTCGCCGTCGACCCCCGGTACTCGATGATGCCCAGGTCCGGACACTCCCACTGCAGCCCGTCCTGCGACACCGCGTAGGCTCCGCGGTACATGTAGCTGTGCACGCTGTCCTGGTGGTACCCGGCCGGAAAGGTGTCCGTGTTGGTGTCGACCAGGGTGTACCAGAGCTTGAAGAGGCGCTCCTCCTCGTCGTACATGACCGACTGACCGACCACGCTGCAATCCCCGACCACGGGATGAGAGTCGATGATCGGATTGCCCAGGTACTTCATCGGCAGCTCGGGAGAGCGCCTGATGTTCCACGCGTCGTCCACCACGTAGTCGTCCAGCAACAACTGGGTGGAGCATCCGAGGGTCAGCGGTGGCGAGGTCTGCGTCTCGACCTGGATCATCGTGCGCCTCCCCCCGCGGACCTGGCCACGGGAACTCGCCGGCTATGGAGGCGTGCAGTCTATCCGGAACCTCGGGTATGGCCAATATCGCGGATCCATCGACAATCCGCATGAACGGAGCAATCGGGGGGATAGCGCCCCAGTACCGTCGCCTTCGGTTCCGCTATTGGCCCATCCCCACCTTCGGCGAGGCACGGCGGGCGCCCTCCAGCTCGAACCGTGAGAACACCGCGCGTCCCCGCTCACCCTTCGCGGAGTAGGCGCTCGCGAACACGCCGACATCCTGAGCGTCCGCGGCCGAGCTCACCTGAAACACCCTTCCCGCGCGCCATCGCGTTCCGTCAATGCTGGTCCAGGCTGCGTAACGATTCCCGGTACGCGTGATGCGAAACCAGATGGGGTACCGGACCGGAAACCCGTCCTTGGCGTCCAGCACGCCGTCGCCGTCCAGGTCGGCCCCCCAGTAGGGAAGACCACCGTACTTCGGGCAGACGCAGAGCATCACGTAGCCCGGGCTGACGGGCGTCCGCGCGATGCGGTTCCTGACGATCAATCCGGCGGCTGCATAGGGCCCGCTCGGATCCTGGCACTCCAGGAGTACGGACGCGACGAAGTCGCCGCGCACCCGCGTGTAGGCGCTGGCGAACTCCGCGCCGGCGTCCCAGGCGGTGGTCGGTCCACCACCCGCCGTCACCTCGATGCGTGGGCCGTAACGAGCGAAGTGAGCCGGCGTGTTGCTGAAGATCAGCCACGGCCACTCCCGACCGCCTATCCTGGCGTGTCCTGCCTCCTCGCCGGACACGATGGAGAGTGCGACCTCACGCTCCTCACCCGCGTCCAGCCTGACGGTGCTGGAGCAGCGCCGGACCCCGTCGATCTCGAGCGGCACCTCGACCGACCCGACCTCCCCGCCGACGTTGCGGACCACGATGCTGAAGATCCGCCGCACGCCGCTCCCCGCAACCACCCGCACCGGCTCCAGGTACCGAAAATGCGCAGGAGTAGCGGCGACACGGGTGGTGGCCACGCAGTCGCCCACGCGGACCTCGCGGAGGCCGCCCTTATAGAGGCGCTCGGTGCGGAGTCGCTCGGTCCGCGATTCGCCCTCACCCAGCCACATCCACCGGCCGCCGGCGGGCAGGCCATCCACGGCTGCCACGGTATTCACGAATCCGGCGGGGCCTTCATTCGAGAGGGTTACCGACAGCGGCAGCTCCCGGCCGGGGTCAGTCGTCGGCGGCACCCGCAGGTCGGAATACCGGCATGGCCCGCCGGCCGGCACGATTGCGCTCGCCGGAACCTCGTCAGCCAGCGCTACCGCTTCCGCACCTGCCCTGCCGGCAAGTCCGGCCACGTCCACGCCGGCGCAGGACTCCCCCTCCACGCCCACCAGCGGCTTGGCAATCCCCGCAGCGCTGCAGTCTGCCAAGCTCACGTCCCGCGAGTTCCGGATCAGGACCGGGGGACCCGCACCGGCGCCATCCACGTGCAGTCCATCGACGATCAGCCTCCGGGAGTCCTGGAACAGCAGGCCCGTCTGTCCCCGTGCCTCCTGGTTGATGCGCACGTTCCGCAGACTCAGGCCATCCACGAACCGGCCGTGCAGCCATGGCGTTCGGTCCGGAGGATCCGCCAGCGTGACGTCGCGCAGCGTGATGTTCCGGATCGGCGCGTCCGCCAGGCCGTGCACCCGCGAAGGCGCGCGCATCCTCGCGACATGGATGCGCTGGAATCTCAGGCCGTCGATGACGCACCGGCTGACGTCCATCGACGTGAGGTCCAGCAGACCAGCTACCCCCGTCCCCCGGATGTCGTGCACGTGAACGCGCTCGATGGCTCGTCGCAGCGTCTCGGGAAACGTAGGACGCATCAGTTGCACGCAGAACAGCGCGCCGGTGTTCTCCAGCAGGCAGTCTGCTATCTCGATGTTCCGGAAGACGCCGTGCGTTCCGGTGCCGATCTTGAATGCCGGGTGGGTCGTGTTGCGGATGCACACGCGGCGGATCGAGATGTCGCGTGACACGAATCCGCATGCGGGGCGCGTCGCGAATTCGTATCGGTGGCTGTCGTTCTTCAGACAGACCGGGTCGTCCCCGCTGCCGTCTATCGTCACGTCCTCTATGAGCACGTCCTGGCAGCAACACGGATTCAGCCCATCGGCGAAGCTGTCCAGGATCTGCACGCGTGCAACCGTGACGTGCCGGCAACCCCAGAAGGTGACCGCCCATCCCGGCGAGTCGACGACCCTGATCCCCTCGACGCGAAGGTTCCGGCAGTTCTCGAACATCAGGGGTAGCGGCCCGCGCTGCCCGCCGTCCAACGCCAGGTTGCCGTCGATCGTGCCGCTGCCCAGGATGTGGACGTCGGCGGCGCCAATCGCGTGGATGAACGCGAACCGCGAGCCGGTGTGATGGACGTAGCTGTCCGGCGCCGGTGCAGCGAAGTCCCGCATGTCGCGGCTGGCGACCAGAGAGGCGCCTGCTTCCAGGTGCAGGGAGACGCCGCTGCGGAGCATCAGGCTGCCCGACCGGTACTCGCCGGCCGGAATGCGCACCTGGCCGTTGCAGCGGCCGGCAGCGTCGATCGCCGCATGGATCGCCGCGGTGTCGAGTGCCTGCCGGTTCCCGGCGGCGCCGAAGTCGCGTACGTTGCAGATGGTCATGAGCGGAAGCCCAACCTGCCCGTCGATCGAAGCGTGATGCTACGTTAGGCCGTCGAGAGGGATCATTGCCAACGGGAAACGATGCGGCGTCGCCCGTCACCACGACCGTCATCGGCAGCCTGCCGAGGCCGGCCTGGCTGGTCCGGGACGACAACATCCGTCTCTGGCGACTTGCGGGCGAGGCTCTGCGCCAGGGGAAGGATGACGCGGCGCGACTGGCGATCCGCGACCAGGAAACCGCCGGCATCGACGTGATCACCGACGGCGAGCAGCGACGGATGCACTACATCAGCCGGTTCATCTCATCGCTGTCCGGGATCGACGCGAAGCGATCGAACTATGCCGACGTGGAGGAGGGAACGGTGAGCAGAGCCTCTCCCGTCGTGACCGGTGACGTGAGCCGCAAGCACGCATACGCGCTGGAAGACCTGCGGTTCCTGAAGGCGCACACCGACCGGCGCGTGAAGATGACCATGCCCGGACCGATGACGGCGATGTACTGGCTCACCAACGAGCACTACGCCCGCGAGGCGGACCTGGGCATGGCCATGGCGAGGGCTCTGCACGAGGAGATGCTGGACCTGCAGGCGGCAGGATGCGACGTCATCCAGCTCGACGAACCGCAAGCGATCCAGCGCCCCACCGCCTTTCGGGAATGGGGGCGTGCGGCCCTCGACCTCGCTTTCGAAGGGATCGAGACGACCACGTGCGTCCACTTCTGTCTGGGCTTTCCGCCGGTCGGCGAGACTCCGACGGTGCGGGATCCGGCGACCGTCTCAGCCCTCGCCCGCATGCTGCCCGACATCGGTTCGTGCCGGGCTCGGCAGCTCGCCTTCGAATGCGAAAGCAGCCGCATCGAACCTGAGTTCTTCCTGGGACTTCCGGACGACAAGCAGGTCGTCGTCGGTCTCGTGGACGTCGGTTGTACCGCGGTCGAAGATCCCCGGCGTATCGCGGGAAGGATCAAACGCGCTGTCGGCGTCCTGGGTCGGGACCGGGTGTGGGCCGCGCCCGATTGCGGACTGGTCTGGCTTCCGATCGACACCGCCAGAGAGAAGCTCCGTGCCCTGGTGGAGGGCACCCGGCTGGCATCCGGATGACCCGCTTCCGCCCGCCGCCGCCCGTGGCTACAGCGTGATCCAGCACAGGTCGCCGTCGCCGTAGCGGCGGTGCTGGACGGCCTCCAGCAGGTGGTCGACGGTGACGCCGTCGGAGCGCTCCAGGTCGGCGATGGTACGCGTTACCCGCGCGATGGCGTGGTAGGCGCGCGCGGACAGGCCGAGCTTGTCCACCGCTTCGCGCAGCGCGGCGCGGCCGGCGGCATCGAGGCGGCAGTGGACGTCCACCGCGCCCGCCGGCAACTCGGCGTTGCGCTCCCAGCCCATGCCGCGATAGCGGTGCCGCTGGCGTTCCACCGCCTCCGCGACTCTGGATGCGATCTGCACGGTGCCCTCCGGGGACGGCGCCTGAAGGTCGGCCGAGCTAGGTGGAGACACGGGCACGCGCACGTCGATCCGGTCCAGCAACGCCCCGCCGAGCCGCCGCCAGTGGCGGTGCACGTCGGCCGGCGCGCACAGGCAGACGCCCGCCTCCCGCCCCAGGTTCCCGCACGGGCAGGGGTTGGCCGCGCAGATGAGCTGGAAGCCGGCCGGGTAGCGCACCGAGTATCCGGCCCGCACGACCGTCACCTCCCGCGACTCCAGCGGCTCGCGCAAGGCCTGCAGCAGCGCCGTGCGAAATTCCGGCGTCTCGTCCAGGAACAGGACACCGCCGTGGGCCAGCGACGCCTCGCCCGGGCGCTGCATGCGGCCGCCGCCGATCAACCCTTCGAGCGATGCGCTGTGGTGCGGCATCCGGAACGGCGGCCTCGTGATCAACGACGCGCCCGCTCCGAGGGTGCCGGCGACCGAGTGCACGCGGGTCACCTCCAGCGCCTCGGTGCCGGTCAGGGGCGGCAGGATCCCCGGCATGCGCCGCGCCGCCATGGTCTTGCCGCTGCCCGGCGGCCCGAACAGCAGCGCGTGATGGCGGCCCGCCGCGGCGATCTGCAGCGCCCGCTTCAGCCGGTCCTGGCCGCGCAGATCGGCGAAGTCGCCGACCGACGCGTCCGCCGGTGCGCCGTCCGGAGCAGCGGCGCGCCGCTGCTCCGCGGCAGGCCACGTCTCCGGGCGCGCCTCGCGGAGCGTCCGGACCGCTTCGGTGAGCGAGTCGACGCCGACGATCGACCCGCGCCCCAGCGCCTGTGCCTCCGCCAGGTTGCTGCGCGGCACGACGAAGCGGTCGATGCCGCGCTCCAGCCCGGTGCTGACCGCGGCCAGCACGCCGTGCACGGGGCGGACATCGCCGCGCAGGGTCAGCTCGCCGAGCACCATGATCCCCACCTCATCGTCCCAGGGGACCTGGCCCGAGGCGGCGATCACGCCCAGCGCCAGTGGCAGGTCGAAGGCGGAGCCGGTCTTGGGGACCGCGGCCGGCGACAGGTTGATCAGGATGCGGTCGTCGGGAAACGACAGTCCGCTGTTGCGGATGGCGACGCGGATGCGGTCGCGGGCTTCGCGCACGGCACCGCCGGGAAGACCGACGATGTCCACCACCGGCATCCCGCGCCGGATGTCCACCTCCGCGGTAACCAGAACGCCGTCCACGCCGATCGGGGCATGACAGGCCACACGCGCCAGCATCTGTCGCTCTCCTCCGGATGCCGCGCCATGCGGCTCCCGTCATGGAAGAGAGCGTGCCGACGTTCGTGGCGCTTCAGTTCAGCGTCGTCCCCTGCGGCCGGCGGCGATCGTCTCCTGGACCAGCCGGTCGCAGGCTTCGTTGAGCTCGACGCCGGCGTGGCCGCGCACGCGCCGGAACGCGACCCGCAGGCCGCGTCCCTCCAGCGCCCGCTTCAGGGCCTGCAGCTCCTGCCAAAGCTCGCGGTTCTTGACCGGCGACCGCGCCTTGGTCCTCCAGCCGTTGGCCTCCCAGCGGGGGATCCACTGGGTGATGCCGCCCTCGACGTAGCGCGAATCGGTGACCACCGTCACGTCCCCGTCCGCCCGCTCCTGCGCCACCCTCAGCGCTTCGATCACCGCCTGCAGCTCCATGCGGTTGTTCGTCGTGTCTGCCGAGTAGCCCGTGTCGCGCGCCTGCCCGTCCGCCGTCTCGGCCACGTAGGCCCAAGCGCCGGGACCGGGGTTGCCCACGCAGCCGCCGTCGGTGTGGACGGTCACGAGACCGCCGCCGGCAGCGTCACGACCGCGCACGTGCCTTCCGTACCCCGCTCCAGCACCAGCGAGCCTCCGTTGTGCTCGATGAGCGCGCGGCTGATGTAGAGGCCGAGCCCGTCGTGACCGGGCTTGGTGGAGTAGAACGGCTCGAACACGCGCGAGCGACCCGGTCCGAGAGGGCGGGCGCCGGAGTCCTGGACCTCGATCACGATTTCTTTCCCACGTTCACGGGCGCTCATGATAATCCGCGAACGAGCACGAACGCCCGCCTCCTCCGCGTTGACCAGCAACTCGGCCAGCGCCCGCGCCATCTCGGCGGGATCGCATGCCACCGCCAGCTCGCCCCCGTCGGTCAGCTCCGCCCTCAAGTGGCTGCGCCGCCCGGCACGCCGGTACGCGGCCGCAAACAGGTCGGAGACCTGCACGGCGACCACGGCACCGCCGGCCCTGGTACCGTCATCGAGCCTGCGCAGCGCAGCGAGCACGGTGAGCGCCTTTTCGCGAAATCCGCGAATGGTCTCGAGCGCGCCGCTCGGCAGCCGCAACGGAGCAGCGGCCGGCGACCGGGCCCCGTCGCGCTCGGCCTCCAACTCGGTCTCCAGAGCGTCCAGGACGCCCGCGGTCGCGGTCATGGAGCCGCCGAGCGAGCGGTGCAGCGCTCGCGTCAGCACGCGCAGATCGCGCACCCCGCGCGAGCCTTCCCCGCCGGCGCGCCCCGGCGCCTGCGCGGGCGCCGCGCCGCCCGTTCGATCGAACGTACGCACCAGGGCGGCATGGAGCGCGAGCAAGGCCACGAACAGGGGGCTGAGCACCAGGAAGGAGGCGACCCGGTCGCTCAGGCCGTAGCTGGCCGCGATCTGTCGCTGGGGGTAGTCGCCCGCGACCGCGACGACCAGCAGCAGGAACGCCAGGACGATTGCCGTCGCCCAGAAACGATTGATCCCGCGGCGCTGATCGACGCCGGGGATGTGCCGGGTACCGACCAGAAAGAACGCCGGCAGCGGCAGCAGCAAGAGATCGGCGATCGCGCCGGAGGGTACGGGGACGCCGCTTTCCGCGACACCGGCCGGAAGGCGCAGCAGCAGGTACGCGGGCAACGACACCAGCAAGCCGCCGAGCGTCCACAGGACGGGTTCCCGCGTATGCGGTCTCCGTACGCGGGCGATCGCCCTGATCAGCAGGCACAGGGCGATCGCCACCGCGACCGCCGTACCCGCGTCCGACACCGTGCCCGCGAGCTCGTGGCGCGCCAGCCAGCCTGGATCGCCCCCGGCCGCGGCCCGGAACGAGGCGACACGGAACGACGCCGTCAACGTGGGAAATGCCAGCCCGGCCACGACGGTGGCGACCCGGAGGCGTCGCGACAGGCGGCTCTGCGGCATCGCCAGGACCGCCATGGCCATGAGCCAGGGAGTGAGCGTTCCCGCCTGCGCCAGCAGGTGGCTGGGGACCGACTCGGAGGCGAACGGGCGCACGGCAACCGTGACCGCATGCGTGAATGCCGCCAGCGACGCTATCCGGCATGCAGACCGGTAGGTTGCGCCGCCGAGCAGGACGTAGCCGGCTGCCAGCATTCCTGCCGACACCACCGGGATGAGCACGCGGTCGAGCGGGCGAACCGGGACGCCGGCGACCGTTCCGCCGAGGCGGACCACCGTCTCGCCACCGGCGATCAGGCGTACCAGGTAGAAGACGGCGACCGCCGCCGCCAGCGTCCCGATGAAGACCAGCCGCTGCTGCCGGAGCCGTTCCTTGCGGGACACCTCGCTCAGTGCGACGCTTTTCACGGTGGTGCGGCCGGAAGCCTGTTGCCCCGGCCGGCGGGACGCGCCGCCGCAGGACACACGTCGCGGGCGATTGGACCCGAGCTTGACATCGCGGCCCGAGTGCGCTTATCTCAGGCGCATGGCGGCGTAGCTCAGTTGGTAGAGCAAGCGGCTCATATCCGCTGGGTCAGGGGTTCGAGTCCCTTCGCCGCTACTTTCACCGTTTCGACGATCCCGGGTACTCCGAAGAATTCCAAGTACGGGAAGAATTCCAAGTACGGAAGGAGATCCCATCTACGGAAGGCCCGGTTACGAAGTTCCGATTGGCAGCCGTCGCGTCACGCGGCCGCCGGTAACGGGCATCGGCTTGGTCTCCAGTACCTGCCATGACGCAGCCCGGTGGCCGTGGCAGGACCGAGCACACTGGGCAGGACCGAGCGCACTGCGGTAACGAATAGCAGGGGCAGGATTCGAACCTGCGACCTCCGGGTTATGAGCCCGACGAGCTGCCAACTGCTCTACCCTGCGTTTACTTGTCAAGTGGATAATACCATGGCTGCCAGCTCCCCGTCAAGCAGGAGCCCGCGCCCGGATGACCTGCCCCGTCCCGGTGCCGCCACGGGTACCGACCGGGCGAGCGGATCGCTCTCCGGCCACGGCTGATGTGCTCAGCGCTTCTGTTGGGTCTGGATCTTGCGCAGCTTCTTCAGGCGCTTGCGTTCCATCGCCTTGCGCCGCTTGTTGCGAACGGTCGACGGCTTCTCGAAGTACTCGCGCCGTTTCCATTCGCGGACGATCCCTTCCTTCTCGACGATCCTCTTGAATCGCTTCAGCGCCTTCTCGAGTAGTTCCTCTTCACCGACTTGTACGAACGCTATGGCGCTACCTCCTTCGCGGGCCGCCGGCACAGCGCCGGGCAACTCCGCAGTCCTTCATGATAGCGCGAGACGCGATCCTGTCAAACCCGGCATCACCTTCACCTTCCACCTTCATCGTCGGCACAGGTCGAGTACGACCATTTGCAGCCGGCGTTCGCCGTCCGAGTACCCCGGCTCCAGCCGGTACACCACGTCGACGGTGTCGCCCGGGGCGAACTCGCCTGCCCGCGAACCGGCGCCCCAATACAGCGCCGGCCATCGATAGGCGCCGGCATCCAGCAACAGCTTGCAGTGCTCGGAGGCACGGCCGAACAGGTTCACCTCCGACACCTCGAGTCCGCGCGTCCGGAGCACCACCGGCCCGTTGCCGACTCCGGTCGGCTCGACCGCCGCGACGAGCCGGTCCAGCGCCGGCGTCAGCTCGCGGGCCGGAACCTCGGCATCCAGCACCCGCGCCGGCTCGCGCCTGCCGTGCGCGGTGCCGTGGCGCCTGTCGGACCAGCGCCGGCGCACATCGGTGAGGACGTCCGCCGGGGCCACAAAGCCTCCGGCGCTGCGGTGGCCGCCGCGCGAGGTGAGCAGGCCGTCCGTATCCGCCAGGAGCACGAGTGCGTTCGCACCGCTGTCGGGGCTGCGGATCGAGCCGGAGATGAAGCCGCCGTCGTAGGCGACGACCGCCACCGACCGGTCCAGGAAGCGGCTCAGCCGGTAGGCGAGCGGGCCGGTCAGTCCCCGCGCCAGATCCCGATCATCCACCACCAGACAGCGCGCCTCCGGGTATTGACCCGCGAGGTGGCGCGCCCGCGGCAGCAGCCGGTTCCAGGCAGCCGCGCTCTCTCTCCGGCGCCGCGCATCGAGCTCCTGCAGCCGATCCGACAGCTCCGCGCACTCCCTCCGCGCACGGCTCAACAGCAACTGCACGGCGTGGTCGCCCTCGCCGTAACGGGCGGCCGAGCCGATCACGGGGTTCAGGGTGCGGCTGACCTGATCGGCGCTCGGCACCGGCACGGACCGCCCGACCCGCAGCCACAGCTCCAGGAGCCCGGGGCGGTCCGACCGCGCCAGCGCGTCGAGGCCGAGAGCGGTGATGCGCCGGCTCTCGCCGGTGAGCGGCATCCTGTCGGCGAGCGTACTGAGCATGGCCAGATCGTACGGGAGCTGAGTGGCCGCCACGTCGTGCTCGCCGCCCGTTTTCGCCGCCTGCCGCACCGCTTCGGCGAGCTTCAGCGCGACCGCGCCGGCCGCCAGGCGCTCGGCTCCTGCCGCGCCCGAGAGCGCGGGATTGAGCACCCGTACCGTCTCCGGCAGGGAGTCGAGCGGGGGAGCGTCGATCGGCCGGTGATGATCGACCACGAGCACGTCGATGCCGCTCCGGGCCGCTTCCCGGGACTCCGCGGGTCCGATCGAGCAGTCCACGCAGACCACGAGCTCCGCACCCGCCGTGCGAGCCTCCCGCACCCCGCCGTCGGGCAGGCCGTGGCGTCCGCCCGGCGGAATCCGCCATCGCACCGGCGCGCCCATCCGCCGCAGCAACTCGACCATGATCGCCGTCGCGGCGATGCCGTCCACGTCCGGGTCGCCATACACGAACACCGGCCGGCCCGCGCAGCGGCCGATGCGCTCCACCGCCGACTGCATGCCGTCGATCCGGACCGGCGGCAGCGGGCCGCGTCCAAGAAACGCATCCACCTCGACCGGCTCGCTGATGCCGCGGCGCACGAGCACCGCCGCCAGCAGCGGATCAAGCTGGTGGCGGTCGGACAGCGCGCGGACCGTGGAGGGCTCCGTGCCCGGCAGCTTCCAGCCGCGGGCGGCGCGCCCGCTCACGCGCCGCCGCCCAGCTCGGCCGCCTGCAGCGGCTGGTACACCGCGCCCTTCGGCATCAGCACCGACTGGAAGAGCACCAGCGACCGGAACGTGCAGCGCGCCGGCGGCAGGCACAGTCGGCCCAGGCGTTCCCCCGTCTGCCGCGGAACGCGGCGTACGCGCGCCAGCGTGACGTGGGCAAGGAACCCTCGGCCCTCGCTCACGCCGAGCCGCAGGCGGAGCGCGCATGCCAACGCGCGCAGCTCCTCGACGCCGTCCTCAACGCCGAGATGCACGACGCGCGGCCGTGCCGGGGACGGCAGCAGCCCCAGCCCCGCCAAGGTCGCCGCCACCGGCGCCGCACGGCCGGCCACCTCCCGGCCGATGCCACTCAACCCGCCCACCTCCTCGGCAGCC
>JAPOQV010000327.1 GCA_026710565.1 Spirochaetaceae bacterium
AGCAGTCTGTGGCCGCGGAACGCGTCGAGGACTCGCCCGGGCGGCTCGGCCTCAGCCATCGATCGACAGCACGCGCATATTCTATCCGGCCAACGGAACCCGGCCAACGGAACCCGGCCAACGGAACCCGGCCAACGGAACCCGGCCAACGGATGGCGGGCGACGGTACCCGACACGTCGATCCTGCCATGGCGAGGCTGGCTTGCCTCCCTGCGGATGCTACACTGCGCGCGGTTTCGGGAATGGTAATCGAGGTTCTGCTCACCCTCGGGCTGCTCGTCGTGGTGGCCAAGCTCCTGGAGGGAGTGTTCAGCCGGTTCGGACTGAGCTCGATCATCGCCTACACGGCGACGGGCGTGGTGCTCGGCCCGGTACTGGGGATCGCCGAGGCGACGACCGAGATTCAACTCTTCCTGGGCATCGGCATCCTGGTGCTGTTCTTCCTGGTTGGCCTGGACGAGATCGACATTCCCGGCTTCGTCGCGACGTTCTGCGGCCGCTACTTCGTGGCGGCCGTGCTGTCGGTCCTGGTGTCGCTGCTCGTGGCGCTCGTCGTCACGTCCGATCTCCTGGGCCTCAGCTTCGCGCTCGGACTGGATTTCACCGAGGCGCTTGCCCTGGCCGGGATCCTGTCGCTTTCGAGCCTGGGGCTGGTGGCCAAGGTGCTCGCCGACGAAGGGCACCTCAAGGAGCCGATCGGCCTGAAGATGTTCACCATCGTGACGATCGCGGAGGTGATCGCCCTGCTGGTGGTGGGGTTCAGCATCGGCGGTCACCATGGCCAGGGCAGCCATGACCTCTCGGCGCTGAACGTGCTGATCCTGCTGGCGCAGATCTCGGGATTCGTGGTCGTGACGTGGGTCCTGTCGGCCAAGCTCCTGCCGCCGGCGATTCTGTTTCTCCGGCGTTTCATCAGGGTGCCGGAGCTGTCGTTCGGCCTGCTGCTCGGCGGGCTCTTTCTTGTGGTGGTGGGGGCCGAGAAGATCGGGCTGCACGGCACCATCGGGGCGCTGCTGTTCGGCGCGGCGCTCTCGGGGCTGCCGGAGGGCGTGCGGCACGACATCCTGCCGGGGATGCGCAGCGCGTCAGAAGGTCTGTTCGTCCCGCTGTTCTTCGCGTCGGCCGGCCTGCAGTTCGATCTGTCGTTCACGGAGATCCCGATCGGGACGATCGCGGCCCTCGTGCTGGTCCCGCTGGTGGGCAAGTTCGCAGGCTCGTTCCTGAGCACCATCGTGACCCGCATCGAGGCGCCGTTCACCCTGGCCACCGGGCTGATGTCGAAGGGCGTGGCGGAGATCGCCCTGCTGCTCGTGCTGCTGGAGACCGGGGTGATCGAGCAGAGCGTCTTCTCGCTGTTCGTGCTGGTGATGTTCGGCTACATCCTGCTGATGCCGCAGGCGATCAAGATCTCGGTCAAGCGGGCGAAGTCCGAGCATGACCGAATGCCGCAGGTCATTCCGCCGTCCTACGTCCGGTATGCCCTTGGCGGAGTCAAGGTCGTGAGCCTGCTGGACAGGACCCGCAGCTATCCTGGCTCGGCCACCACGGTGCAGAGCTTCCTGGACGATTGGGTCGTGCCGAACCATCGCGACTACGTGGTGGTCGACGACGGCGAGGTGGCGGGCATCGTATCGATGGCCAGGGTGCGTTCCGTTCGCGGGAGCGCGCGGGCGACGACGCCGCTGCGGGATCTGCTGCGCGTACGGCTATCGCATGCGTTCCCCGACGAACCGATCGTCGACGTGATGGATCGGATGACGAGCAACTCGATGACGGTAATCCCGGTCATGGACCGCGACTCGGGGCTGTTCCTGGGCACCGTGGCAAGTCATGATGTCCTGGACTTGGTTGCCCTGATGGAAGAGATCAAGGAGGAAGAGAAATCGATGGGCGCCGCGGTAGAGACGGCTGACGCGTAGAGCTCCCTGAACGTAACCGACAGCCCCCTTACCCGCTCCCCCTTAACCTGTACAATGGAAACGATGGCCGACATCGATCTGCAGGGCCTTGATCCGGCGACGGCGCGGGAGGTGGTCGCCGGCTATCTGAGATCGTCGCGGGAGCTGCAGGGACAGCTGCGATCCGCCCGCGAGCAGGAGGAACTGTGGCAGAGGCGTACGGTGCTGGCCCGCCAGGCCGGCGACCTCGAGCTCGAGCAGCGGGCGCAACGCAGGCTGAAGGAGGCTCGCGAGACCAGGGAGAAGCTGAGCGCGGATGATTTCGAGCTGTCGGTCGTCATCGACCGGTTGAAGGCGGAGCTGCAGAGGCTGCGCGCCGCGCCGGCGCTGACCGGCATCGATGCCGAGCAGCTTCTCGCCGACCTGAGATCGATCGCCGGCGAGCCGGATGCGACCGCGGCAGCGTTGCAGGAACTGCAGACGGAGCGCGAGCTCCGCGAGTTGAAGCGCAGGCTCGCAGCCGAACCCTGACCCGGTCCGCTACCCATGGCCGACGCTGGCTCATGATCGATTCGAGAGATCGCTGTGCATACGAATGGAGCGTCACGGTTATGACTAGTCTCACGGATTGCGGCCATGCCGAGAAGTAAGCAGTTCAAACCCGAGCAGGCGCTGAGCAGCGCGATGAGCGCCTTCTGGCGTCACGGCTACGAGGCGACGTCCATGGAGGACCTGATGGACTGCATGGGTATCGGCAGGGCCAGCATCTACAACGCGTTCGGGAACAAGCGCGCGCTGTTCCTCGCCGCCCTGCAGCACTACGTGAGCAACGGAGGAGCACTCCAGGGGGTCCGCATTCCGGACTCTCCGAAGCAGGCGATCATGTCGGCGTTCGAATTCCTCATCGAACGGGCGGTGACCGGCGAGTCGTGCGACGGTTGTCTGGTGGTCAATACGGCGCTTGAACTCGCGCCGCACGACGAGGAGATCGCGCGCATCGTGAAGGACATCTTCGTGAGCCAGGAGATGCTGTTTCGCAGCTTCCTGGAACGGGCGATGGCCTGCGGCGAAGTCCCGCAGACCCTGGATCCGTCGCGCACCGCGCAGACCCTGCTGGCCCTGTCCATCGCGCTGCTCGTGCTCGTCCGAAGCCGGCCGGATGAGCCGTTGCTGCGTTCGATAGAGCACCAGGTCCGGACCCTGCTGCTCTAGCTCTAGCGCCCCGAAGCCGTCGCCTCCGGCTCCGCTTTCAGGCCCCGACGTTTCCCTGTGCTGCCGACGTAAGCAGAACCGCTGCCTGCGCGGCAACCGCGCGCAGCAGGTCCGGGTCGGGCCGGCTGCGCGCGAGCACGTGGAGCCCGAGCAGCAGCGAGAGCAGCGCGCTCGCGGTCAGGCGTGCGTCCACCGTCGCTGCGAACTCTCCGGAAGTCTTGCCCGTCTCCACCGAGGCGCGGAAGTTCCGCTCGATGTCCGAGAGTGCACGCTGAGCTACCTCGGCAACGGCTCCGTCCCTCGGGGAAACTTCCAATGCCGTGGTGATCATCAGGCAGCCGACACCCTGCCCGGGTGCGTTCGACACGATGGACTCGAACGCGTTCAGGATCGCCTTGCGCGCCGACCCCCGACGGGCTGTTGCGGCCAGGCGACCCAGCTCGTACTCCTGCTCGTAACGCTCCAGCACCGTCAGGAACAGGCCCTGCTTGTCGCCAAACGTCTCGTAGAGCCGGGCACGGCTGATGCCCGTACCGTCCACGATGTCCTGGATTGATGTCCCCCGATATCCGTGGATCCGAAACAGCCGCGTCGCCTTGCCAAGGGCGGCGCTGACATCGAAGGGTGTTCGCTTTCTTCCTCGCTTGGCCATGACCCCCCCTATCTTGGACCGAATTGGATCAAACAGTCCACAACTGCGCCTGCTGCCGTGCCGGGCACCATCCGGTATCTGCTCCCCACTCTCATAGCCCATGAAATTTCCGATGCTATTTCCTTATGAGCAACGGCATTTCACGCAAACAACGACGATTCTGCGAATTGTCCCGCGTGTGACGTGAGGCTGCCCGAATGGCGTCCGTGACGCATGAGCGGGTCATCGGATGGGCCGCCGGACGATCGCCGTCCGGCAGGAAACGTTTCGTCAGCTCGCCGGCAGGCCGTCCACGGGCTCGGCGCGGACCGTCCGTCCGTGCGGGCTGTGCGCATCGACTCCGCGCAGGAGCGTCTCCACGAGGACGGCGTTCCCGCCGGACGGCTCCAGGAGGCATACGTCGGCTTCCCGCCCCGGGACCAGCAGGCCCTTGGTCCCGCAGCCCAGAAGCGCGGCCGGCCGGGCGCCGAGCAGCGAGGCCAGTGCCTCCGGCCCGACAAGCCCGCGGGCCGGGCCGGACCGATACAGGACGTCGACGCCGGGCGGCTGCCCGGACGAGCTCATCAGCAACCGCACGGTGCCGTTCGCGATCTGCCGCCACAGGGTGGGATCCTCGACCAGCCACGCCGGATCGGTGGCGGTCTGCGCCCCTGCGCTCCAGGCGCTGCGCAGTGCCGATGCCTCGCGGAGCGGGCCGACCACTACCCGGCCGCCATGCGGCGCGGCGCGCCTGGCGGCCTCAACCGCCGCGCGCTCATCCCCGTCCACGGAGATGATGAGCGTACCGCGCAGCCGCGCGAGCGCCTCCGCGGCGGCATCGAGCAGCGGCGCTCCGCGGCATGCCGGCAGCACGAACGCCGTCCGCCCGCGCTCGTGGATCGTCTGCGGCGCGCAGGCGATCTGATCAGCCGTTTCGATCAGCTCCATCGGCACCACGTCGCAGCACCACGGCCGGCGTGGCTCGGCACCCGCCCATCCCGCGCCGGTGATCCCGGCGCGTGCACACCACTCGTGCGGGAGCGTTGCCGCCGAGTCGGCCGGGACCAACGGCAGTACCCAGCCGGGCAGCACAACCTTCCCCATGGCGTCGATCACGCGTTGCGCGGTGGCTGCGCCGGCACCGACGCCGGCGATCCAGCCATCGCGGATCGACAGGTCGGCGACGAACCGCCCGCCCGGGGAGGCGATCAGCCCCGCCTTGAGCAGGATCGTGTCAGGGCCTTGCATGAGAGAGCGGCCGCCATGGGTGTCGATACCCTGTCATAGCATCCGAGGTGGCACTCCTGCACCGTCCCACCACAGGTGCACGCCCGGCCGCTGCCCGCAGGTTTGCCGCCGACGCGTCCGATCCGACAGACTCCGCACAGCAATGGCAGCCGCCGTGGCCCGTATACGGCTTGACCACCTGCGGGACAACCTCGCGGCGATTCGCGCGTGCGTGCCGCGCGCCACCCGGGTGTGCTTCGTGGTCAAGGCCGACGCGTACGGGCACGGGGCGGTTCGTGCCGCGCGGGCGGCGTCCGCCGCCGATGGAGCCGACCTCCTGGCGGTGAGCTCGGTCGACGAGGGGCGCGAACTCCGGGAGGCGGGCATACACGGTCAGGTGTTGCTGCTCGGTCCCACGGTTCCGGACCAGGCGCCCGATGTGGCGCGATGGCGGCTCGCCGCAGTCTGCGCCGATTTTGCCACCGCGCGTGCGATCGGCAACGCCAACCACGGCGGCCCGCCGCTGCCGGTTCATCTCGAGCTGGACACCGGCATGCATCGCTCCGGCTGCCGGCCGGACGACGCCGACGCCATATCCCGCTCGATCGCGGAACAGGACGGCGTCCGGCTGGAGGGCCTGTGCACCCACTTCCCGGCGGCCGATGCAGCGGATCTGGAGCCGACCCGCCGTCAGCTCGCGGAGCTGATCGTCCGCGCCGAGGCAGTCCGCTCGCGCCACCCGGGGCTGTCCCTGCACGCGGCCAATTCGGCGGCGATCGCCGCGGTGCCGGCGTCGCATCTGGACCTGGTGCGCGCCGGGCTGGCCGCCTACGGCTACGATCCGTCGTTCGGGGGCCTCCTTCAGGGCCGACTCAAGCCGGTGATGGAGCTGGCGACGCGCGTGACCGCGCTGCGCCGCGTCGGCGCCGGCGATCACGTCTCGTACGGGTATGAGTACCGGGCCGGGCACGACACGGTGATCGCCACCATCGCGGCCGGCTACGGCGACGGATATCCATGGCCCGGCAGACGTGGCGGAGCGGCGCCGGAGGTACGTATCGGCGGCGACCGCTATCCGCTTGCGGGCCGCGTGTGCATGGACCACTGCATGGTCGACGTGGGCAGGCGCCCCACGGTGCGCGTCGGCGACCGGGCCGTCCTGTTCGGCCCCGGCGGTCCAACCGGAGCAGATGTGGCGGCCTGGTCGGGCACGATTCCGTACGAGGTGCTCACCCGCGTTGCCGGGCGCGTGGCCCGGCGCTACGCGTGGTCGTCGTAGGCGCGCACGGGTCGGGTGTGGCCCGTTTCGGTCAGTTCTTGCCCTTGTCGACCAGCCGTTCCTTGTCGATCCACGGCATCATCGAGCGCAGCTCCGTGCCCACCTGTTCGAGCTGGTGCTCGGCGTGCTCGGCGCGATCCGCAAGGAACCGGCGGCGCCCGGCACGGTTCTCGTCCATCCAGCGTTTGGCGAACGTTCCGTCCTGGATGTCGGCCAGGATGCGCTTCATCTCCACCTTCACCTCGGGGGAAATCACGCGCGGGCCGGACTGGTAGTCGCCGTACTCGGCGGTATCGGAAACCGAGTAGCGCATCAGCGAGATGCCGCCCTCGTAAACCAGGTCGACGATCAGCTTCAGTTCGTGGATGCACTCGAAGTAGGCCATCTCAGGTGCGTAGCCGGCCTCGATCAGGGTCTCGAATCCGGCCCTCATCAGATGCGACACGCCGCCACAGAGCACCGTCTGTTCCCCGAACAGGTCGGTCTCGGTCTCCTCGCGGAAGTTGGTCTCGATCACACCGGCCCGGCCGCCGCCCAGCGCCCCGGCGTAGGCCAGCGCGTTCTCCTTGGCGTGGCCGGAGGCGTCGTTGTGGATCGCCACCAGACAGGGAACCCCGTACCCGAGCTCGAACTGGCGGCGCACGGTGTGGCCCGGTCCCTTGGGAGCGACCATCGATACGTCGACGGCCGCTTCGGGCTCGATCTGGCCGAAGTGGATGTTGAAACCATGGGCGAACATCAGCGTCTTGCCTACGCCCAGGTTGGGGGCGATCGCGTCGCGGTAGACCTCTCCCTGCAGATGGTCGGGAATCAGCATCATCACCATGTCCGCCCAGGCCGCTGCGTCGGCGGTAGGCAGCACGCGAATGCCCGCGTCCTCGGCCTTGGCGACGCTGGCACTGTCAGGGCGCAGCCCGACCGCGACTTCCACTCCCGAATCGCGCAGGTTGTTGGCGTGCGCGAACCCCTGGCTGCCGTAGCCGATGATGGCGACCCTGGCGCCGTGTACCCGGCTCAGTTCGATGTCGGCGTCGTAATGGACCTTCAATATGCTCCTCCGTGGGCGGGACGCCGGGAGGTCGGTGTCGATGAAGGACCGCATCATCGGCTCTGCTCCTCCGTGGGCGACGCCCGGGGAGTCTGTCGGATTGCCGCGTGAGCGGCAACCACCGGAGGCGCCCGGCAGGGCGTTTCCACGCCGCCGCCGCGCGAGTTTGACAAACCGGGGGCCGATCCCTACCGTGGTCCGAGGCCGGTCGCCGGGCCCCGCGGTCCCCGCGGTGCGCGTCCGGGTCGTGCACCGTGCCGATGCCAGCCGAAGAGTAACCGGAGATCCACCTTGGCAAGCGAAGAACCGGCCGATCCTCGATTCAGGGAGCTGCTCGAGGAGTTCGAACGCCACATCCGTGACAACACCGATCTGGATCGCCTCAAGATGATCCGCCGCCAGATCCGCAAGGCGCTGCCCCTTTCGGTCCGCGCCTACCTGCCCGCATACCTGTTGCGGGAGGCGGTCGGCGCCGGCGTACCGCGAGCGGCGTCCGGCCGGGACCGCTCCGCCCCGACCGGCAGGACCGCGAAGGCCCCGGCCGCGCAGGCGAGGGCCCCGGCCGCGCAGGCGAAGGCCCCGGCCGCGCAGGCGAAGGCCCCGGCCGCACAGGCGAAGGCCCCGGCCGCGCACGCGAGGGCTCCGGCCGCAAAGCAGTCCTCCGCCGCACCAGCGTCCGGGACGCCGCGGGCGCCCGAGCCGGCCCGACGGGTGCCCGAGGCGCCGGCGTCCGCTGCGGCCGACGCCAGCCTTGCGCCGACGTCCGCCGAGCCGCCGGCTGCTTCCGCCGGGGACAGCGACAGCGACATGGCGCGCCTGTTCGTGAGCGTGGGACGCAGCCGGCGCGTGTCACGCCAGATGTTGACCGACCTGTTCGTCGTCAAGCTCGACCTCCCGCAGGATCAGATCGGCGAGGTGCGGGTTCTGGACAACTTCTCGTTCATCGAAGTGCCGGCGACGATCGCCCAGTCCGCGATCGACCGGATCACCGGCGAGACGCTGAACGGCCGGCGCGTGAACGTGGACTACGCGCGCAGCAAGAAGTCCTGACGGAGCCTGCGAGCGTCCCTGCGGCGGATACGGACCCGGCAGGCATTCGTGCGCGGGTGCTGCGGACGGCGCTGGCGGCAGCCGCCGGCGGGCGGCTGGAGGTCGAGATCGGATGCGGAAACGGGATCTTTCTCGCCGACTACGCGGCGGCCCGGCCGCACAGCGTGTGCCTGGGGATCGATCTCAAGAAGCGTCGCTGTGAGAAGGCGCAACACAAGGTAGAGCGGCGCGGACTCGCCAACGCCTTCGTGATCAACGGCCGCGCCGAGGCGATCCTGGACGAGTTGCCGCCCGGTTCCGTCCATGTCTTCCACATCTACTTCCCTGACCCGTGGCCGAAGAGCCGCCACCGGCGGCGGAGGTTCCTGCGCGGCGCGATCCTGGACCGCATGGCGGAAACACTGGCCCCGGACGGGAGGATCCTGTTCGCGACCGACTTCCTGGACTACCACGTGCAGGCCAGGGTGCTCTTCGCCTGGCACCCGGAACTGCTGCTGGACGACGCGGACGCACCGCGCGGAGCGGACCGTTCGACGTTCGCCGTGCGGTTGGCCGGTGTGGGTGCGGGGATGCGGGTGGCCTGCGCATACAAGCCCGGACCGCAGGCGACGATGTTGGGGCGCTAGCGGTTCCGGCGTTCCTCCGCCGATTGGCAGGGTATGCAGAACAACGCGTATGGCAGCGCCTCCAGCCGTTCGTCCGGAAGCCTGGCTCCGCACCGCATGCACGCGCCGTAGTGACCGGTCTCGATCCGCGCGAGTGCCGACTGGATCAGGTTGAGCCGCCGCACCTCCTGCGCACCGAGCGTCTCCAGCGTCTTGCGGTCCATGTCCTCGGTAGCGACGTCGGCCATGTCCTTCGGATCCAGGTCGCCCAGCGCGCCGCGGGTGAGCGAGTCCTCATCGGCCAGGTGCTGCAGGATCTCGCGCTTGAGGTCCATGAGCTTGTCGTGCATCCGGTCGACCAGGGACTTGGCGGGTGCTTCCTGGGAGTCAGCCATCGGTCGTGAAACGGGCCGGATGATATCGAAGTCCGCTCACTCGATCAAGCTCGCGCGCGCCGGGCCCTCGTTGTAGAATCGGCGACCGTGGCAAAGAGCTTTTCTCTCGCGATCTACCCGTGGGTGTACAGCGCCAAGTTCGACGGGACGTGGCGCGAGGACTTCACCGAACAGCGGCATCTGACTCCGGAGGACGAAGCGGCCCTGCCGGACGGCGAGCGCGAACAACTGTATCTGCAGCGCAACCGATTCGAGCAACTCCCGCTGGTCAACTTCACGACCCAGTACGGACTGGCCTGTTTCGAGGGCCTCAAGGCCTTCCCGCAGCCGGACGGATCGCTGTCGCTGTTCCGGCCCTTCGACAACGGCCTGCGCATGGCCCGGTCCATGGAGGGGCTGCTCATGCCGCCCTACCCGGCCGACACGTTCGTGCGGGCCGTTCAGCAGGTGGTCGAGCGCAACCGGGAGCTCGGCTTCACGCCGGCCTACGACCCGGCGTGGGAAGAGGATGACTTCGTCAACGCGAGTTCGGTCTACGTCCGACCGTTCTCCTACGCGGAGTCCGGAATCGGTGTCGACCTGTCGCTGAATCCGTGGGTGATCATCGTCAACACCACCGTCGGCTCGTACTTCAACCTGGACAGCGACGCCTCCACCACCACCACTCACCGGGTGCGCGCCACTCCGGGCGGCACCGGCTGGATCAAGTGCTCGGGCAACTACGTGATCAGCGCCCTGGCAAAGAAAGAGGCGGAGGCCGCAGGCTGCATGGAGGCGATCTTCCTGGACGCCGTCGAGCACCGCTACCTGGAGGAGGGCTCGTCCTGCAACCTGTTCGCGGTGCTGTCGAGCGGCACGCTGGTGACGCCTTCCCTGGGAGACACGATCCTGCCGGGCATCACGCGGCAGACGGTCATGACGCTTGCCGGTGAACAGGGCATGACGGTCGAGGAGCGCCGCGTGTCGGTGGAAGAAGTGCTCGACGACGCGGTCGAGTTCTTCGGGACCGGCACCGCCGCCGGAGTCGCGCACTTCGGCTCGCTGACGCATGAGGGCCGGACGGTCACCTTCGGCGACGGCAGGATCGGCCCGCGCGCGCGGCACTTCCTGCAGCAGCTCAAGGGCATCCAGTTCGGGCGCCTGCAGGATCGCCACGGCTGGATGGTGCCGGCCGCGGCGTAAGACGCCGCGGCCGAGGCGCCTTGCGCCGTCAGCGCGGCGCTCGCACCGTCACGGTAGCCAGCCGGCCCGCGCGCATGCCGGCGGCCGCCTGCAAGGCGCTGTCCACCCGGTCGTACTGGCTGCGTATCGCCTCGACGCCGGCTTCGAACCACGCGGCCGCCTCCGGCTCGCCCGGCACCCGGCCGCGTATGCGGGCGGGGACCAGCTCTCCGAAGTAGTAGCCCAGGTTCCGCCGCGGGTTGTGCGCGAGGTAGGCCTGGAACTCGTTGCGCATCAGGTCCTCCGAGGAGGGGTCGTACGCCAGGGCTGCCAGATAGGTACGCCATGCGTGCCGCGCAGGTTCACCGATCTCCTGCCAGATCGCCGCTATTTCTTCACGGTACCCCGCGCGGACGAAGTAGACGCCGTGCGCGGCCTCGTGGCGCAGCAGCAGCGCACGCTGCGACGGCGGCGACTCCTGGCTGATCGACAGCACCGCGCCGGCGCCCGTGCCGGCTTGCCATGCGGCCGCCGCCCCCTGCCCGGCCGACGCACGGATCACCCGTTCGCGCGCCAGGAAGTCGCGCAGCGACAGCTCCCTGGCGTTGAGCTGCACGCCGGCTCGCTCGGCGTCCGTGAAGAACCGCGCGAGATCCGCCGCGGTGTAGTCGTGGGCGTGGTACCCGTAGCGGTCGCCCAGATCCGCGTCGCTCCACACGGTGCCGCGGAAGCCGGCCTTCTCCGTGTAGTAGGCAAGCCGCCGGAACATCTCGTCCTGGATCGCGTAGTTCGCGGTGTCGAAGATCAGCACCTCGGGAAGGGCGTTCCAGCGGAATATCTCCCAGTCCGCGCCGCGCCATGTACTGCGCGGATAGGCCAGGATCGTGTCCAGATCCGCCGGCAGCGGCGCTGCGCCGGCCGCCGTCCGGCTGACCAGGAGGAAACGTACGCTGCCGCCGGCGTGGGAAAGCGCCTGCACGTCGACCGGCACGAAACCCAGCACCGTTTCGTGCAGATGGAGGGAGCGCTCGCCTGCCGCGAGGGCCACCTGCACGATCGCCCGCTGCTCACCGGCGGCGCCGGTCACGGTGAGCAGCAGCTCGCCGACGGCGCCGGCCGTCGACGGCCTGAAGGCCAACCGCACGACCAGCGCGCGGCCCGGCTGCGGTGACGAACGTGGCGTCCGCAGGCGGGCGGCCAGGCCGACCATGCCGCCCGCGTCCGCCAGCGTGCCGGGCGGAAGCTGGGCGTCGATGCCGATGTGCAGGACGCCGTCGACCACGGTCACCCCGGAGACCGGCGGGGCGATGCCCGCGGCGTCGAGGTCGAGCGTTCCGGCCGGCTCCTCCGTCCATATGCGGAATCCGCGCAGCGGGCCGGCCGGCACCGGCAGGTACGCTCGCACCGGTGCCTCACCCCCGGCCGTGAGCGGATAGCGGACCAGCTCGCTGTCGTCGTCCGCCAGGAAACTCACGTTCGCCTCGGCCAGCGTGGAGCGATACTGGAGGAAGAACGCCTGGCCGGCGCCGACCGTCACCGGGGGGCGCGGGCGCAGGACGCCGGTGGCGGAGGCCCCCTCCGCAGCCGCCAGTCGGCCGTGGCGGCTGCCGGCGAAGGAGCTCGCCCGCAGCACACTCTGGCGCCCGTCCGCGGCGGTGAAAGGGGCGTCGAGCGCTGCCGAGCAGCCGACTGCGAGCACCGCCGCAGCGACCGCCGCGTAAGCGGCGGGGAGACAAGCCAAGGTGGGGCTGGGCCACGATCGGAGCCGAAGGCGACGCTCGTGGGGAGTCAGCCGCATGCCGCGGCGGGGACCCCCAGTCCCGGCTCCGCCACCCGGCGCGTGGCGATCGGCCGCAGCGCGTCGGCCACCCGCTCCGGAGTCAGCCGGTAGCCCTGCTCGGCCAGCGTCGTGCAGAAGGCGGCGTGCGCGCGCTGGGCGCGGTAGTCCGGTTCCCGCGCCGGGTGGCGCAGGTAGCGTCCGAACAGGGTCAGGTCGCAACACACCAGCAGGCTGGACTGGTAGAACAGCACGGCGCGCCGCCGGAACAGCGACGCGCCCAGAACCTTGCGGCCGTCGATCGCGAGGTCGCAGATGCCCCGCGGGCGCACACCCCGCACGCCCAGACCGGCGAGCGCCTCGGTCACCCAGGCGTTGACCCCGCACAGGTGCTCGCGGTTGCGGTACGGGGAGTCGACCGCCGCCACCAGCGCCAGCACGAGCTGCCCGGGCGCCAGCAGGACGGTGCCGCCTCCCCCGCGGCGGCGCAGCAGCGGAATGCCGTCCCGGCGGGCGCGGTCGCCGTACACGTCGGTCTGCTCGCGGCCGGCGGCTCCGAAGACGATCGCCGGCTCGGCCGGCTCGTAGATCCGCCACGCGGGCCGGCCGGTCCGCGCCTGTTGGTCGAGGAGGGCGTCGTTGACGCCGGCTGCCGCGTGCTCAGGCGCCATAGCGGCGCCGCTTGCCCGCATACCCGGTCGCGATGGGCAGCAGGGCGCTGGCGGGCACGATCCCCCATGCGCCGGAGGCGCCCTCGCCTTCTCCGAACGAACGGGTGGTGTCGGGCCGTCCCGCCGCGGCGCGGATCAGGAACGGCACCGGGTGCTCGGTGTGGGTGCGAGCGACCGCCGGCGTCGAGTGGTCGCCGGTGACGATCAGCACGTCCGGGTCGAGCGCCAGGATGGCGGGCAGCGCGGCGTCGACGCGCTCGATCTCCGCCACCTTGCCGTCAAAGTCGCCGTCCTCGCCGGCGGAGTCGGTGTACTTGTGGTGCATGAAGAAGAAGCGGTGCGTGCCCGACCACGCCGCGGCGAGCGCGGTCACCTGCTCGTCCAGGTCACGCAGGTGCTCGATCACGTCCATGCCGACCAGGCGGCTGACTCCCTTGTAGTCGGGATAGACCGCGATCGCCACGCCGCGCATCGCGAACCGTTCGTGCAGCGGGGGCAGCGCCGGGCGCTGCGCGAAGCCGCGCAACAGCACATCGTTGGCCGGACGGCGGTTCGCCAGCCGTTCGCGCCCCTGCCGCAGGAACTCCGCGACCAGCCGGGCGGTCGGCTCCGCGGCCGGCTCCAGCGCGCGCGGTTCGAGCGGCGCCGCGCCGGTGCGCTGCGGGTCGGTGTCGGCGATCCGGTCGGAGAGCCCCGCGGCGCGCAGCACCACCATCGCGCGGTAATCCTTCACCGGCCGGACGAACAGCTCGGCGCCGGCGAGCTCGATGCCGTCGAGCAGCTCGCACAGCTCGGCACAGACCTCCGTTGGGATCCGGCCTGCGCGGCGGTCGGTGATGCGGCCCGCGCCGTCGCTGGAGGCGAAATTGAGCCGCACGGCGACGTCGCCGTCCTGCAGCGGGAAGCCGATGCCCAGTGCGGCCACCACGCCGCGCCCCACCGGCACGTCCAGCGGGTCGTACCCGAACAGCGCCAAGTGTCCCGGCGCCGAGCCGGGCGCCACGCCGTAGCCGACCGGCAGGTGCAGCCCGCACTCCCCGGCCGCCGCCGCGGCGTCCAGGTTGGGCGTATGGGCGCTCTCCAGCTCGGTGCGGCCGCCGGGCTCGCGCGGCAACCCGCCGAGCCCGTCCAGCACCAGCAGCACGATGCGCCGGTCGCTCTCCTGAGCCAGTCCTGCTATCCGCTGATCCATGTGCCCGAATTGGTGTGCGCGACGCCAGACGCGTCCAAGAGGATTCGAACCTCTGACCCGCAGCTTAGAAGGCTGCTGCTCTATCCTACTGAGCTATGGACGCCCTGCGGCCGGTTTCCGGGGAGTCTGTCGGACGGCCGCCCACGCGGCAAGCGAGGGGCATTCGGTTGACGCTGCACGGGCGCGCTCCGTACGCTGCGTGCCACGCTTGCCGGGCACACACCCGCGGGATGTAGCCTAGCGGCCAAGGCGCCTGCTTTGGGAGCAGGAGATCGGAGGTTCGAGTCCTCTCATCCCGAACGTCACCCTCGAACGATGTACCACAGATGAACACACTGCTCGATACGATGACCGCCCTCGCCGACCGGGTGGCCGGCAACAACCGGTGGCGCCAGCGCGAGTGCATCAACCTGATTCCGTCCGAGACCACGCCCAGCCTGCTGGTGAAGGCATGCGAGGTGGCCGACGCCGCCGGGCGTTACGCCGAACACCGCCGCCTCAAGGGCGAGGAGGTCTACTTCTACCAGGGCACGGACTTCATCCAGGAGGTCGAGCAGGAGGTGCACGCTCAGGCGCAGCGCTTCTTCGGCTGCGATCGGGTGGAGGCGCGGCCGGTCTCCGGCCAGCTCGCCAACATCGTCGTCTTCGAAGCGCTGCTGCGCCTGAAGAACCGCGGCAACGACGGACCGATGCGGCGGCTGTCGTCGGTGATCAACAACGGACTCATCCAGGGCGGGCACCTGAGCGCGCAGGCGATGGGCGCGCTGTTCAACGCCGTCGACCGCGACGGCGGCGCCGAGCGCACCTGCCCGATCCCGGTGCGGGCCGACAACCCGTACCTGGCCGACACGGAGGCCCTGCTGAAGCTGGTCGGCGATCAGCGCCCGGACCTGGTGGTCTTCGGCAAGAGCATGTTCCTGCATCCGGAGCCGGTGCGTGAGGTGGCCGAGCTGGCGGCCGGCATGGACGAGCCGCCGCTGTTGATGTTCGACATGGCGCACGTCCTGGGCCTCTACGGCGCCTTCCAGGAGCCGCTGGCCGAGGGCGCGGCCGTCGTCACCGGCAGCACCCACAAGACCTTCTTCGGTCCGCAGCGCGGCGTGGTGCTGGGCTCGCGGGCGGCCCGCCCGCTGTGGCCGCACGTGCGCCATCGCGCCTGCCCCGGCACCACCAGCAACCACCACCTGGGGACGCTGATCGGCTTCCTGGCGGCGCTCTACGAGATGAACGACTGCAAGGACGATTACCAGCGGCAGGTGATCACCAACGCCCGCGCCTTCGCTCAGGCCCTTGCCGCCGCGGGTATCGCCGTGGAAGGCGGTGAGGAGGAGGGCTACACACACACTCACCAGGTGATCATCCGCGTCGCGCCGGCGGTGGCCGGTGACGAGGCGGCCGCCCGCCTGGAGCGCAACCACATCATCACCAACTACCAGGCGCTGCCGGACGACGCGAGCTTCGCCGTCTCCGGCGGAGTGCGTCTGGGCGTCCAGGAGATGACCCGCTACGGCATGCAGCCCGCCGACTTCGAGGCGGTGGCGGAGCTGATTGCGCGCGTCATGCTGCGCGACGAGGACGTGCGCTCCCAAGCGGTCGCGCTCCGCGGGCGCTTCCTGGTCATGCGCTACTGCCTGCCGGCCGACCAGGCGATCCCGCTGGCCATGCGCATGCTGGAGCCGATGTTCCCCGCCGCCGCGGACGCGGTCGGATCGCTGTTCGGAGGCTCGTGATGTCATCTGCATCGAACGCGGGCACGAACGGGGGTGTCCCCACCCGCGCGGAGGCGTGGGACCTGGTGCAGCGCTACATCGATTCGCAGGCTTTGCGCAATCACTGCCGGGCCGTGGAGGCGGTGATGCGCGCCGAGGCGGAGGCGGCAGGCGAGGACGCCGACGAGTGGGGGGTCATCGGCCTGGTGCACGACCTGGACTGGGAACGGTTCCCGGAGGAGCACTGCCGCAAGACGGAGGCCATCCTTACGGAGGCGGGGTGGCCTGCCGGCTACATCCGCGCCGTGATGTCGCACGGCTGGCAGATCTGCACCGACGTGGAGCCCGTGAGCCTGCTGGAGAAGACCCTGTACGCGGTCGACGAGCTGGTCGGCTTCGTGACCGCCTGCGCGCTGGTGCGGCCGTCGAAGAGCGTGCGCGACCTCGAGGTCAAGTCGGTGCGCAAGAAGTGGAAGCAGAAGGGCTTCGCCGCCGGCGTCGACCGGGGGGTGATCGAGCGCGGCTGCGCGATGCTGGGCCGCGACCTCGACGACCTGATCGGTGCCGTCATCGCCGGAATGCGGCCGGTGGCCGCCCGGATCGATCTGTAAGGTCGACCTGTAGAAGGAGGACCCGCCGGTGGACAAGGTGAACAAGAGCGACGCAGAGTGGCGGCGCGAGTTGTCCGACGAGGAGTACCAGGTGACTCGCCGCAAGGGCACCGAAGCGCCGTTCACCGGGTGCTACTGGCGCAGCAAGGAGCCGGGCGTCTACCGCTGCCGCTGCTGCGGGAGTCCCCTGTTCGACTCCGCCACCAAGTTCGACTCCGGAACCGGCTGGCCCAGCTTCACGTCCCCTCGTGACACAGACGCGGTGCAGACAGAGGAAGACCGGTCGCTGTTCATGCGCCGGACGGAGGTGCTCTGCGCCCGTTGCGACGCCCATCTCGGCCACGTGTTCGACGACGGCCCGGCGCCGACCGGCAAGCGCTACTGCATCAACTCGGCGTCGCTCCGCCACGAGCCGGCCGATGCGTCTTGACAACGGAGGGAAACCGGGCTGAAGTTCTCCGTCCACTGGTGGGTGTAGTTCAATCGGTAGAGCGCCAGACTGTGGATCTGGATGTTGTGGGTTCAAGCCCCATCACCCACCCGATGCCCTCAGGCTGCGCCTGTAGCTCAGTTGGATAGAGCGACGGACTTCGAATCCGTAGGTCGCAGGTTCGAGTCCTGCCGGGCGTGGTAGCGGGCCGTTAGCTCAGTTGGTAGAGCAGCAGACTCTTAATCTGCGGGTCGAAGGTTCGAGTCCTTCACGGCTCAGGCGATCGTCTCCGGCCGCCCTTGAACGCGGGGCGGTGCTCGCCGTACACTCCATGCCGGGCGCACGGAGATGGCGGTAACGGCAGGGTGGGCGGTGTTCGACCGGGACGGCGGTCGCTGGCCGCCGGTGCCTGCGAGAGTGGTGGAACTGGCAGACACGCCAGATTTAGGATCTGGTGCCGCAAGGCATAAGGGTTCGAGTCCCTTCTCTCGCACAGGTTCGATCAGAGGTGCTTCGACCGGTTTTGCCTCGACGCGGGAATAGCTCAGTGGTAGAGCACCACGTTGCCAACGTGGAAGTCGCGGGTTCAAGTCCCGTTTCCCGCTCTAGTACGGTTTTCGGACCGTTCGCCGTCCGCCGACCCGCCAGAGCGCCGCTACCGGACTGACCCGTGATAGAGAAGCAGGACGAGCAACTCCAGGAGAACGCCGAGGTCAAGCTGTCGGTGACCGTCGCTGCGCCCGACGTGCAGCGCGTGTACGACGCCACCGTCGCCGAGCACTGCCGGACGGTCCGCATCAAGGGTTTCCGCAAGGGCAAGGTCCCGCGTGACGTCCTGATCCGCAAGGCGGGCGATGCGCTGCTGGCGGAGGCCGCCGAGCGCATCATCGGTGAGGCGGCCCAGGCGGCGTTGGAAGCCGCCGAGCATCCGCCGATCCGCTCCTCGCGCCCCCGGGTGGAGACGGAAGAGCCGCTCGCGGTCGGCTCCGCGTTCCGCTTCGACCTGCTGTACGACACCAAGCCGGAGGTCAGCCTGGGCCGCTACCGGGGCGTGGCCGTGACCCGTCACCGCTTTCGCATCGAAGACGGTGACCTGCAGCGCGAGCTGGACGCCATCCGCGACCAGAACGCCGTGGTGGTGGAGAAGCAGTCCGACGTGGTCGAGAGCGGTGACGTGGTGGAGATCGACTACGTGGAGGTCGAAGACGGCCGTACGGTCGCCGCCACGCGGCGTGAAGGTTTCGTGTTCGAGGTCGGCACCGGCTACAACCAGCACCGCATCGACGACGACCTGGTCGGCATGCGGGTCGACGAGGAGCGCGACATCGACAAGACCTATCCCGACGACTTCGAGGCTGAGGCGCTCGCCGGCCGGTCGGTCTCGTTGCGGGTCCGCGTGCGCCGGTTGCGTGAGAAGCAGCTACCGGCGCTCGACGACGAGCTGGCCCAGGACGTCAGCGAGCGATTCGAGACCCTGGAGGACCTCAAGACGGACATCCGCGAGCGCTTGCGGAGCAACGGCGACCGGATCGTCCGCGAGCGGCTGATCTCGGCGATCATCACCGCCGTGGAGGAATCCTCGGTGGTCCCCGTGCCGCGCTCCCTGGTGGATGCCGGCCTGGCCGCCGAGTGGTCGGCCATGGTGTCGCGCTACGGTGGCAGCGAGCGCCGGGTGACTCTGGCGCTGGAGCGGTCCGGGACCGACCGCAACGCGCTCTTCGAGCAGTGGCGGCCGGCGGTCGAGCGCCGCACCCGCCTGATGCTGGTCACGGACCGCCTGGCCGACGCCGAGGGTATCGAGGTCGCCGACGACGAGGTGGAGCAGGAGCTGGAGCGCCGCGCGCGCTCGCGCTCGATGGAGGTCGAAGAGCTGCGCGAAGCGTATGAGAGCAACGACCTGCTGCCGTCCCTGCGGGCGGATCTCCGCAACGAGAAGCTCTACGACCGGCTGATAGAGCTGGCCGCGGTCAAGGACGGCGACGAACTCCCCTATGTGGACTTGGTATCCGGAAACAGCTAACTTTGGGTCGCCGGCGGGGAATCCTCCCCGAGCCCAGCGCACCGACCATGGACCGACCACTCACATGAGCCGAGCACTTTCATGAACGAACAGCTCAACGCCCTCGTACCCATCGTCATCGAACAGACCGGGCGTGGCGAACGCTCCTACGACATCTACTCCCGGCTGCTCAAGGACCGGATCGTCTTCATCGACGGCGAGATCTACGACATCACCGCCGATCTGGTGGTGGCGCAACTTCTGTTCCTGGAGTCACAGGATCCTGAGAAGGACATCCACGTCTACATAAACTCGCCGGGCGGCATGGTGACCGCAGGACTGGCCATCTACGACACCTTGCGTTACATCAGCGCCGACGTGCAGACGATCTGTCTGGGTCAGGCGGCGTCGATGGGCGCGTTGCTGCTGGCCGCCGGAACCAAGGGCAAGCGGACCGCCCTGCCGTCCGCCCGGCTTCTGATCCATCAGCCGTGGGGCGGCGTCTCCGGGCAGGCGGCCGACATCGGCATCCAGGCGCGGGAGCTGGTGCGCCTGAAGCGACTCATCATCAGCTACTTCGCAGAGTGCACGGGCAAGGAGGAGAGCGTCGTTGCTCACGACCTGGAACGGGACTACTATATGTCGTCGCACGAGGCTGCAGAGTACGGCCTGATCGACAAGGTGCTTACCAGGCGGGGTCCTGACGAGGCGAGCTGATGGCCAAGACCGCGAAGACCGACGACAAGCTCTGCTCATTCTGCGGCAAGACCGCGGACACCGCGCGCCGCCTGATCGCCGGCCCCGGCGTATACATCTGCGACGAGTGCGTGATCGTCTGCAAGAAGATCCTGGACGATGAGGAGAAGGTGTTCTCCGCCGAGTTCCGGGACGAGGTGCCGAAGCCGCGGGAGATCAAGAGTTACCTCGACCAGTACGTGATCGGCCAAGAGGACGCCAAGAAGGTGCTGGCGGTGGCCGTGTACAATCACTACAAGCGGATCACCATGCGCAACCGCGGCGACAGCGACGTGGAGATAGAGAAGTCCAACGTGCTGTTGATCGGCCCGACCGGCACCGGCAAGACCCATCTGGCCAGGACGCTGGCGCGCAAGCTGAAGGTGCCGTTCGCGATCGCCGACGCCACCACGCTCACCGAGGCCGGGTACGTGGGCGAGGATGTGGAGAACATCCTGCTGCGGCTGATCCAGAACGCCGGCAACAACATCGCCGCCGCCGAGCGCGGCATCATCTACATCGACGAGATCGACAAGATCGCCAAGAAGGGTGAGAACGTGTCGATCACCCGCGACGTGTCCGGCGAAGGCGTGCAGCAGACACTGCTCAAGATCGTCGAGGGTACGGTCGCCTCCGTGCCGCCGCAGGGCGGCCGCAAGCATCCCAATCAGGAGATGCTGAAGATCGACACCTCGAACATCCTGTTCATCTGCGGTGGAGCGTTCATCGGCCTGGACCAGGTGGTGGCCTCGCGCGTGATGCAGTCCCCGCTCGGGTTCGGCGCCGAAGTGGAAAACCGGCGCGACCGCAACCTGTTGTCGCTGTACTCGCACCTGCAGCCGGACGACCTGATCCGCTACGGCATGATTCCCGAGTTCATCGGCCGGCTGCCGATCGTCGTCACGCTCGGCGAGCTGACCGTCGACTCGCTCAAGCGAATCATCGTCGAGCCGAAGAACTCGGTGGTCCGCCAGTATCAGGCATCGTTGGGCGTGGACGACGTCGAACTGTCGTTCGAGGACGATGCCATCACCGCCATCGCCGAGAAGGCCATGGACCGCAAGACGGGCGCCCGCGGGCTGCGGGCGATCATCGAAGCGGCCATGGTGGACATCATGTTCAACATCCCGTCGATGGAGGGGTTGAAGAAGGTGGTGGTCACCCGCGACGTCATAGAGACGTCCCGGAGCCCGGAAGTGGCGTTCGTCGCCGACGAGAAGAAGTCGGCCTGACGCCATGCTGCGTCCCGCTGACGTCTGGACCATGGCTCGGGCACCCGAGGGCACGGCCGTGCTGATCCGGCCGTCGGGGGCGGACGTGGCCGTGCCGATCTTCGTCGACCACTGTATCGCGCAGTCGATCTACATCGCCCTGCGCGGCGAACGGCAGAGCCGGCCGCTCACGCACGATCTGTTCCTGCAGACGCTGGCCGCGATGAAGACATCCGTGGAGCGCGTGGAGATCACGGAGATCAAGAGCGTCGGCGGCCACGGCACCTTCTTCGCGCGGCTGGTGCTGCTCCAGGACGGGCAGCAGGTGGAAGTGGATTCCCGCACGTCCGACGCCATCGCCATCGCGCTGCGCGCCAAGTGTCCGATCTTCATCGACGAGGACGTGGTCGAGCAGGCGGCGATCCCGGTGTCGACGGTGGAGAGCGGGGAATCACAGGAGGACGACCAGAGCGACCAGGACGACGCGGAAGCTGCAGAAGGCGATCCGGTCGGCCAGCTCAAGCGCGATCTCGCCATCGCGGTCCAGGAAGAGAACTACGAGGAGGCGGCGCGGCTGCGCGACCGCATCACCGAGCTGGAAGGCTCCTCGTAAAGACTGCCGGCCGCCGGGCCAACTCTGGCCGCCGGGCCAACTCCGGCCGTGCGGCTATTCGTCGCCCTTTTGCTTGACGTTCTTCAGCCGCTCTTCGATGAGGGTCTCGATCTCGGCTTTCTCCTTGCCGAGCGAGTACGAAACCTCGTCCACCATGAGCCGCAACGCGCTGTCGTACAGCTTGCGCTCCAGGATCGGCAGCTCCTTGATCCTGCTGCGGTAGGACAGCGAGCGCACGACCGAGGCGATGTCGTCGACCGCGCCCTGCTTCAGGAGATCCAGGTTCATCTGGTAGCGCAGCTTCCAGTCGGTGGGGATCGGATCGAAGTCCTCGGCGATCAGCCGGAGGGCGCGTTCGGCCTTTCGCTTGCTGACGATGGCGCGAATGCCAAGCCTGTCCGCCTTGTCGACGGGAATCATGATCGTCATGTCGGAGACTTCCAGGTAGACGACGTAGTAGAGAGTGGGGTTGCCCTGGAATTCCCGGTCCTCCAGCCGTTCGATCCTGCCGACGCCCTGCAGGGGGTAGACGATCTGCTGGCCCACGGAGTAACGCGTCTTCGCGCGTGTGACCGACTTCCGCTTGGTCGCGGCGTGCTTGGTCGCGGCGTCCCTGGCCGGCGACGCGTCGTCCAGGGACGCGGCCGCCTTGACGGCGGCATCGTCGACCGTGCCATTGGTCCCATCGGCCTGCTCGGCTGCCGGTTTGGTGCGCCGTTTGGCGGCGGCTGGACGCTTGCTGCCGCCGCTCCTGACCGCCCCGGGTTTACTGGTCGACTTCCGCTTTGCAGCCTTCGGTTCGCCGACCGCCTGCGGCTGCGTCGATTCCGTGGGCTCGGTAGACTTGGTCGCGTCTTCGTTCGCAGACGCGGCTGACCCCATGACCGAAGTATCGCACAGAGACCGTTCCGGGTCAAAACAGAATCGCCGGTGACCGCTCCCGGACGGCCCCGCAGCCGCTTGGTTCGGGTGCTGAGCATCGCCGGCTACCCGGCACTCTTCGCGGCGATCGGGGTGGTCGCCATCGTCTTCTGGGACCCCCTGCTGTCCCTGATGAAGGACCCGGAGGAGCTCCGCGTACGGGTGGAGACCTACGGGGTGGCGGCCCCTGCGGTGTTCATCGCCGTCCAGGTGTTGCAGGTGGTGGTATTCGCGATCCCGGGGGAATTCCCGCAGTTGGCTGCCGGGTACCTGTTCGGGATCCCGCTTGGCATCGTCCTGACGCTGGGCGGAGCGGCGCTCGGCTCGGCCATCGGGTTTCTGCTGGCGCGCCTGCTCGGGCGCCCGTTCCTGCACGCGATCGTTTCGGAGAAACGGAGCAGGCAGGTGGAGGACATGATCGCCTCGCCGCGCGGGGTGGCCACGCTCTTCCTGCTGTACCTGATTCCGGGGATCCCCAAGGACGTCCTGTGCTACGTGGCCGGCATCGGCCCCCTGCGGCTGGGCGTCTACCTGCTGGCCAGCACGGTCGGGCGCCTCCCCGGTGTGGCGGTGAGCGTGATTTCCGGGGACGCCGCCGCCGAACGGCAGTGGGCGGTCGTGGCGGTCGCGCTGGGAATCGCCGCGGTGTTCTTCGTGGCTGGATTCCTGCTGCGCCGCCGCCTCCTGGAGGTGCTGCAGCGCTTCGCGCGGCTCGATGAGCCCCGGCCGCCCGATGAGCCCCGGCCGCCCGCCGAAGGGGAGCCGTCCGGTCAGCCGGGCAGGAGCTCCGGAACGGCGGCGACACCGGCAGGCAGGTCGGCGCGCCGGAAACCCAGGTAGCGGAACGGGTGGATGTCCAGCAGGTTCGGGGACCAGCCGGAGACGCGCTGCAGGTCGATGAGAGAATAGGACACAAGGTGATTCACCGGCAGGATGACCGCGTCCTGCAGCAGCAGCTCCTCCGCCTCCGCCAGCAGTTCCAGGCGGTCGAGGCCCGTCGAACCGAGGGCCTGGTCGATCATCCGATCGTAGTCGCGTGACGAGTACCCGGCGTCGTTGAGGTTGCTCGAGCTCGTCCACATCTGCAGGAAGCTGATCGGATCGATGAAGTCGCCGATCCAGCTACTGATCGTCAAGGTAAAGTTGCCCGCCTTCACCTCTCCCAGGTACTGCTCGTAATCCGGTATCACCGCCACGGTGACGTCGATCCCCAGGTTGGACTCCCAGGCCGTCTCGAGGTCCGCTGCCAGCCCGGCGGCCCAGGCGCCCGCTACCGTGACCGTGATCGGCGGGAGCCCGGTGCCGTCTGCGAAGCCGGCCTGCTCCAGCAGACGCCGCGCGGTGCGCAGGTCCTGGGCCGGGATGCCTTCCACGGCCGGATAGTTCGCCGTGCGCGGCACCAGGCCGCTGGTCGGGAAGCGCACCCGCTCCGGGGTGCGCACCATCTCCCACGGAATCATCAGGACGAGCGCCCGCCGCACGCGAACGTCATCGAACGGCGGATCGCTCGACTTGAACACGAAGTAGGTGGTGCCGAACAGCCGGTTGGCGACGACGAATGGGGAAATCTGCGTGGCCGTCGGTCCACTCCCGTCGAAGGAGTCGGCCCAGTGAATCTCTCCGGCAAGGAATCCGGCGTTGACCGCGGCCAGGTCTTCGAAGGCGCGGATGCGCACGCGGTCGAGCTCGACCGTCGATCGTGCCCAGTAGTGCGGATTGCGTTCGAACACCATCTCGTCCGCGTTCCGCTGCGTCAGGGAGAACGGACCGTTGCCGATGACCGGCGCCTGCCGCTCCCAACCGACCTGCGCGCGGTACGCAGGGTAGACCGGGGCGAAGGCGTGGTGTGCCAGCGTGCTCAGGAAGTGCTCGGCCGGCCGATCGAGCACGACCTCCAGTTCGACAGGCGAGATCACGCGGATGCCGACCGCCTCTTCGTCGGTATTCGCCCCCGAACGGTAGTCGGCGACGCCTTCGATCACGTCGAACAGCACCGAGTACTCGGCCTGCTCGCCGGGGTTGATGATGCGCAGCCAGGACGCGCGAAAGTCCTCCGCGATCACCTGGGTACCGTCCGAGAAGCGGGCGTTGTCGCGCAGCAGAAAGCGGTAGCGCCGTCCGTCGTCGGACACATGCCAGGAGTGTGCCACTCCGGGAACGGGATCGAGCGTATCGGGATGGTAGGAGACCAGGCCTTCCGACAGCGCCGTGAAGAGTTGCGCTTCGGTTGTGGTGAAGGCGTGCAGCGGGTCGAGAGCCGCGTCCACGGTGCGGAAGGCCACGAGCATCTCCCGAGCCGCCGCCTCGTCGGCGCCGATCGTGGGAGCGGTCGTGACCGCGAGCGCGGCGCCCAGCGCGGCCGCCAGCCGGCGCGACAGGGTGCGCGCGCGTCCCATCCGTACCGCCCGACCCATCATCGTCGCCGGAAGGATTCCAACGGGTCGATGCCGAGGCGCACGCGCAGATAGAGGAAGCCTGCCAGCAGCCCGCCGAGGTGGGTCAGGTGAGCGATGTGGGTGCGCTGCCCGGTCACCTGGAAGATCAGCGCCAGCCCGCCCAGGATGAGCACCATGGTCGTGGCACGCATCGGGATGAACCAGAAGGTGACGACCTGGTGCGGATTCAGCACCGCGTAGGCCAGCATGATCCCGTACACGGCGCCGGATGCGCCCAGGATCGCCACCGGAGCTGCCGACGCCACGGCCAGGATGGTGCTGAAGACCCCTGCAAGCACGCCGCAGGTGAGGTAGAGGGTCAGGAACTCGGAGCTGCCGATCTCCCGTTCCACCGACGAACCGAACAGGAACAGCATGAGCATGTTGAACAGCAGGTGCAGCGGACCGCCGTGCAGGAACAGATAGGTGACGAGCTGCCAGACGGCGCCTTCGCGGGCCACCATCAGCGGGCGCAGGACCGCCGCCCCCAGGGGAGCCGGGACGGCCAGGAGCACGAGATACATGCCGACCGTGATGCCGATCAGCCACGTGGTTGCGTTGTACTGCCGATACGGGAACGGCCTGCGGAGCAAGCCACCGTCGCTCACCCCGACAAGCTACCGCCCGCCCCGTATGCGGTCAAACCGTCGGCTCCGGCGTTTACGGTGCGTGAGCGCCGATCAGGGCGTCGGCCGTCTCCAGCAGCCGGTCGGAGGGCTCTCCCTCCGGAACCAGGGCGGTCAGCTCCACCCGAGTCTCCCGGTAGAGTTCGGTCGCCCGCGTGCGCGCGTCCTGCAGGCTGCCGCTTGCCTGCAGCAGCGCGACGGCCCGGTCGATCTGTGGACGTACGCGCTCGATGGGGCGGCTCTGGATGAGGTCCAGGATCCCCCCCAGCTCGTCCGAGCCGCGCCGCTCACGGTGCAGGATGAGCGGGAGGCTCTTCTTCCCTTCGATCAGGTCGTCCCCGCGATCCTTTCCGGGATTGCCGCGCTCCAGGTTGGTGACGTCGTCGATGATCTGGAAGGAGACGCCGAAGCGCTCGCCTATGGCGACCAGCGAGCTGACCGCTGCGGCGTCCGCGCCTCCCAGAGCGGCACCGAGTCCCAGAGCGAGCCCGGCAAGGCTGCCCGACTTCAGCGTGCACATCGACACGTAGTCGGTCGCGCTGGGCAGCAGCGATCCGGGCCGATGCCAGAGGATGTCCAGTCCCTGTCCGTAGTGAAGCTTGCGCATCGTCGCGGCGTACATGCGATAGACACGCAGTTCCTCTGCTGCATCCAGGCCGGGCGAACCCGCACACGGATGGTCGAGCGTGCGCGTGGGAAGGAAGTAGACGAGGTTGCCCGCGTTCACCGCGACGTCCACCCCGAACTCGACGTGAGCGGCCGGACCGCCGCGGCGGGTCCGCGCGCCGTCCTCGATGTCGTCAATGATGAGGCTGCCGGCGTGGGTGAGCTCCACCAGCGGAGTAAGGGGCAGGGCCCGGTCGCCGCCGCCGTGCATCTCGCAGGCGAGCTGCATGAACAGGGCGCGCCAGCGCTTGCCTCCCCGCTCCATCAGGCGCCGCGCGGGCGCCACGATCTGGGCGCCGCGCTCGGACGTCAGAGCAGGGCGGTGCGGTCCCGGCTCCAGGAGGGCCAGGGCCTCGAACAGTACCGCTTCGATCCGTGCCAGCCGCTCCACGGGAGGTGACTGTCGTGGCCGCGGCCCCGATCGTCAAGGCACCGTCGGCGGCGGCTTGCATCGGCTGGACGGCATCGGTATGATCGCCCTCAACTCCCCAAAAAAGAGGTGCGAGATAAGATGAAACGTGTAGTGACGATACTGGCTCTCGTGGCCCTCGCGGCTTCATTCTCCTTCGCGGACGGTCACATGGCCATGTACATGGGCGTCGGCGTCCACACGGACGGCGGCATGTGGCAGGAGGTCGACGGGCGGCTGGCGCAGACCGACGCATCGGCGTATCTGGCCGGTGCCATGGTGCCCGCAGGCATCCAGGGCAAGGCCGAGTACTCCTTCGACGTCGCCTACCTGGGCGGCCTGGAGGACAACGCCATCGGCTTCGGTGCCATCGTTCCCGGCTTCGTGATGGGTCTGGTGTGGGATCCTGCCAACCTGGGCGGTTCCGGGCTGCGTGCGCAGGTGTACAACGAAGCAGGCGAGATCCACGAGTACGGCGGCGTCAAGTACGACTTCGAGATCCCGGCGGCGATGATCGCCGGCATCACGGCGGAGATGGTGATGAGCGCCCCGCTGACGGTCCGCATCCGCATCGATTCCAGCAATGGCAACGTGTGGGTCAAGGATCCGTTCGACGCGACCACGTGGTGGGCGTTCACCCTGGGTCAGTCCCTGGAAGGAGCGGGCCACAACATGATCGGCGTGGGCACCACGTCGGCGGCGGCCAGCTTCGGCAACTTCTCCGCGATGCCGATGGAGATGTAGCGGACCGCTACCTGTTCTGACCGGGGCGGCGCCGTACGCGGCGCCGCTTCGATCCCGTCGGCCGTCGCCCGTGCGGCGGCCGATTTTTTTTGGTCCGCACCGGGACGCCGAACGGTGCCTCGTCGGCCCATCCGCCGCCGCGGTAGCTGCGGTAGATCCGGCATGCCCGGTAGTAGGGCTCCGGGCTGGCGAAGGTCGCCAGCGTATCGGCACGGAACAGCTCCAGCAGCCGGGGGAATGCGGGTTCGGCCATGATCCGCTCCACCAGGGCGCGGCGCCCCGGGCTGGGACCGGCTTCCCGCAGCGCGCCCGGCATCATGTGGTACCGGACCAGGAACCCGACCTCCTCCACCAGCGGCTGATCGAAACCGAGCCGCCGCAGGAACCGGCGCGCCACGTGCGCGCCGATGTCGGCATGAGCGAAGAAGCGCTTGCGGCCGATCGGGCGCGCGCTCGCCTTGCCGACGTCATGCAGCAGCAGCGCCAGCGACAGCACCAGGTCCTCCCGCTTGCGGTGCGCGAAGGTCGCCAGCGTGTGCTGCCAGCCGCCGCCTTCCGGATGATGTTCCTTGGCGTGGTCGACGCCGGCGAGGGCGCTGAGCTCCGGCCACCAGAGCTCGACCAGTCCGGCCTGCAGCAGCAGGTCCAGCCCCTTCTCCGGGTAGGGAGAGCTCAGGATGTGGCAGAGAATCTGCCGCTGGTACTCCGGTGCGACCGGAGGCGGCTCTCGACGCAACGCAAGGTCGTCCGGATCGGCGGCGTAGTGGTAACGCGACACCAGGCGGGCCGCCTCGGTCAGGCGCACCCACTCCGCCTGCACCCCCGGCACCGGCACCAGCTCGGCGCGCCGGAGGTCCGGGTACACGCCGTGCGGGTCGAGAAACACCCCGGTCCGCGGGTCGTAGCGCAGGTCCAGGACCGTGAACGGGTTGCGCGGCCACGGCTCGGAATCGTCGGCGCAGCGGAAGAAGACGCTACGGCCGCCGGACCGCGTGGCGGCGTGCTCCAGCGGAAAGCCGGGGAAGGTCAGCTCGTCGAACAGCCGAGCCAGCGCGATCAGGTCACCGCGCGTGAGGATGATCTCGGATGCGGACCCGTCGGTGCGGAAGTAGCGGTCCAGAGCGGAGTAGCTGCCCAGATAGGTCTGATAGCCGGCGTCGGACAGGGCCGCCACGGGGGACAGGGCGGCCGCCGGTGCGGAGCCGTTCTGCATGGGTCGCCTGCCATCCCGGTCGGTGCGTCAGAGCGTGGCGGAGACCACTTCGATCTCCGGGTCGATCTCGTCGCGGAGGATCCCCTGGATCGCGCTGAGCGTCCCCGACTCCGATGACGGGCAACTCCCGCAGGCGCCCTGGTAGCTGACCACCACGCGATTGTTCTCGTACGCCAGTACGTCCAGATCGCCGCCGTCGCCCTGCAGGTAGGGCCGCACCGTGCGGTCGAGCACCTCCTCGATGGCCCTGATGTCGTCGGGAAGGTTGTCGCGGCTGCGCTCCGGCTGGTGCGGGGGGAAGTCGGGGTCATGGGCCTGGATCTCCCCGCCGGCGATCTCCTTGATCCGATCGGCCGCATCCTGCCAGTCGGTCTCTTCGTCCTTGCTGACGGTGATGACGTTCTCGAACAGGTGCACTTGCCGGACGTACGGCAACTCGAACAGCCGCTCCACCAGCGGCACGCCACGCGCCTGCTCGGGCCCCTCGAACGTGATCTTGCCGGTGCTCTTCACGTCCATGTTGAGGATGAACTTCATCGCGTTCGGATTGGGCGTGAACTGCGTGAGGATGGCGACAGGCACGGCGATGGCCCTCAGGTCTCCGTGGTGACGGCGCCGCCGCCGGCGAGCGCGCTGGACAGCGCGTGCCAGGACAGAATCGCGCACTTCACCCGCGCCGGGTACTCCCAGATGCCGGAGAATACCTGCAGCTTTCCCAGCTCGGCGTGCCGGGAGGGATCGAGGCGCCCGCGCACCAGGTCGTGAAAGTGCTCGAACAGCGCGGTCACCTCGTCAGCGCCCATGCCGGTGACCGTTTCGGTCATCAGAGACGCGGACGCCTTTGAGATGGCGCATCCCGCCCCGTAGAAGCCGATCGCCGCCACCTTCCCATCTTCGTCCAGGCGCAGATCGATCGTGTAGCGGTCGCCGCACAACGGGTTGTCGCCTTCGGCGCTGTACGTCGCGTCGCCGAGCGGCCCGTAGTTGCGCGGGCTGCGGTTGTGCTCAAGGATCACCTGCTGGTACAGCTCGGCCCGTCCTGAGTCGGCGCGTCCTGAGTCGGCCCGTCCTGAGTCGGCGCTGTCGCTCACGCGAATACCTCCATGGTGCGGTGGATGGCGCGCGTGAGCGCCCCGATCTCCGCTTCCGTATTGTAGAACGCAAACGAGGCGCGTGCCGTGGCGGGCAACCCGAAGCGTTGCATGACCGGCTGCGCGCAGTGGTGGCCGGTGCGGATGGCGACTCCCTCGCCGTCCGCGATGGTACCGAGGTCGTGCGGGTGGATGTCGCCGACCACGAACGACAGCACCGGCGCCTTGTCGGCGGCGGTGCCGATCACGCGCACGCTGTCGATCGCCTGCAGCGCTTCGGTCGCGGCGTGCAGCAGGCGGCGCTCACGCGTTCCGATCCAGTCGAAGCCCAGGCGCCGCACGTAGTCGATCGCGGCGCCCAGGCCGATGACGCCGGCGATGTTCGGCGTACCCGCTTCCAGCCGGTTGGGCAGCTCCGCGTAGGTGCTCCCCTCGAACGCGACCGACCGGATCATGTCGCCGCCCCCGGCCACCGGCGGCATCTCCTCAAGGAGCTCGCGCCGTCCGTAGAGCACGCCCACGCCCGTCGGCCCGTACAGCTTGTGGCCGGAGAACGCCAGGAAGTCGCAGTCGAGGGCCTGCACGTCGATCGGCGTGTGGGCGACCGCCTGCGCGGCATCCACCAGCACCACGGCCCCGTGCTCCCTGGCGGCGGCCGCCAGGGTGGGCACCGGTACGACCGTGCCCAGGGCGTTGGATGCCAGCGTGACGGCCAGCAGCCGCGTGCGCGGCGACAGCACCCGCTGCACGGCTTCGAGATCCAGACTGCCGTCGTCCAGGATCGGCAGCACGCGCAGCACGCAGCCACGCCGCCGGCACGCCATCTGCCACGGCACGATGTTGGAGTGGTGCTCCATCTCGGTGACGACGATCTCGTCGCCCTTGTTGAGATTGGCGTCGCCCCAGCTCTGCGCTACGAGATTGATGGCGGCGGTGGTGCCGGACGTGAAGATGATCTCCTCCGGCTCGCGCGCTCCGAGCAGATCGCGCACGCGTTCGCGGGTGGCTTCGTACCGCTCGGTGGCGCGCTGGCTCAGATAGTGGACGCCGCGGTGGATGTTGGCCACCTCCCCCTGGTAGTGGTCGGCGACCGCCTGGATCACGGACCGGGGTTTGAGAGTGGTGGCGGCGTTGTCCAGGTACGCAAGAGGCTGGCCGTGCACCAGCCGGTCCAGCATCGGAAAGTCATCACGCACCGCGGTCAGGTCGACCGCCGGATGATCGACGGCCGCCCGCTGAGCGGCGGTGGAGCCGCTCAGCATCACGCGGCATCCGGGGCGGCCAGGCCGCGATCCACCCGCGCCTGCAGGAGCTCCCCGATCTCAGGGGCCTCGATCCTGCGGTTCACTTCATCCAGGAAGCCCCGCACCAGCATGCCGGTCGCCACGCGGCGCGAAATGCCGCGGCTCTGCAGGTAGTGGAGCTGCTCCGGGGCCAGCGGACCGGAGGTGGCGCCATGCGTGCAGCGCACCTGATCAGCCCCGATGCGGAGTTGCGGCCGCGCGTCCGCGCGCGAGTCGGGGTGCAGCAGAAGTGTCTTGCTCAGTTGAAAGGCGTCGGTGCCCTGCGCCACGCGGTCCACCTCGATCGTGCCCTGGAAGGCCGAGCGCGCGCCGTCGAGCAGTACGGTCTTGAAAAGCTGGTCGCTCGCACAGTCGGGCGCCCGGTGCTGGATGCAGGTGTGGATGGCACCGTGGGTCGGCCCCGACAGGACTGCTGCTCCGCCCACACGGGCACGCGCCCCAGGGTCGAGCAGGGCGACCGTGACCTCCGTGCGGTCGATAGCCATGCCGCCGCCGATCAGCACCAGGTCGAGTTCGGCGCCGGCGCTTACGGCGGCGCGCAGCGAGCCGAAACCGAACGCCTTGGGGTCGTCGCCGGCCAGCCGGTAGTAGTGCAGCACGGCGCCCGGTGCGATCACCAGATCCGCGCCGGGTACGTGCAGCGCTGCCGCCGCCTCGTGCGACGCGGGTTCGGATGCACGCGCCGGCTCCCACCGCTCCACCACGGTGGCGTGGGCGTCGCGTTCCAGCTCCACGCGGACGGTATCCGCGTACAGCGTCGCTCCCTCGGGATGCAGACGCTGGCGGTGCACGATTTCGATGACGCGCGACTCTCCGGCGCCGACGGTGACGCTGAAGCCGGAGCCGGCGAACGCCTGATTGAGAGCGGTGAAGGCGTGCTGGGGGTAGTCGCCGACCGCACGTTCGGGAGGCTGTGCCGCTGTCGCGAGCGGCCGCCAGCCGTCCGCGTCGAGAGGGCGGCCTTCGGCGGCCCGGAAGCGCGCGCCGAGCAGGGGCCGCACGTTGGTATAGGTCCACGCCTCGTCGCGCGCCAGCGGCAGTCCGTCCGCCGCCAGCCGGGCGCGGCCGCCTTCGCGCAGGGCGCGCAGCCAGCCCGGTCCGCCGTGCTCGGTGTCGAAGCGCCGTGCCCCCTCGAGGAGCTCCGCCGTCCAGGAGCGCGCCTGCTCGGCCACCGTCACGGCTATCCCCCCACCGGCTCGACCGGTGCGGTCAGCCAGTCGTAGCCGCGCCGCTCCACCTCCAGCGCCAGTTCGGGGCCGCCTGAGCGGACGATGCAGCCGCCCGCCAGAACGTGCACCCGGTCGGGGGTGATGTAGTCGAGCAGGCGCTGGTAGTGGGTGATCAGCACGATCGCGTTCTGTTCGCTGCGGAGCTTCCCGATGCTCTCGGCAACCGCGCGCAGCGAATCGATGTCGAGCCCGGAGTCGGTCTCGTCCAGGATCGCCAGCCGGGGCGAGAGCACGGCCATCTGCAGGATCTCGTTGCGCTTCTTCTCTCCGCCGGAGAAGTCGACGTTGAGGTCGCGGCCGATGAAGCTCTCGTCGATGCCGACCGAACGCGCCTTGTCGCGCAGGAAGCGGTCGAAGTCGTACGGGTCCAGCTCCGGCAGGCCGTTGTGGCGGCTGATCTCGTTGTAGGCGGCGCGCAGGAACACGGCGTTGGAGACGCCGGGAATCTCGATCGGGTACTGGAAGCTGATGAAGATGCCCTCGCGGGCGCGCTCGTCCGCGTCCATGGCCAGCAGGTCGCGCGGGCGCAGGTTGATCTCGTCCCCAAGCGTTCCGGCCGTGACCCGATAGTCGGGGTGGCCGCCGATGACCCGCGCCAGGGTGCTCTTGCCGGAGCCGTTGGGTCCCATGATCGCGTGCACCTCGCCGACGCCGATGTCCAGGTCCACGCCGTGCAGGATCGGAGTGTCGCCGATGGAGGCGGACAAGCCGCGTGCGGCAAGCATCAGCCCACGCTCCCTTCGAGCTTCATTTCCAGGAGCTTGACCGCCTCCACCGAGAACTCCAGCGGCAGCTTGCGGAACACTTCCTTGCAGAAGCCGTTGATCAGCAGCGAGATGGCTCCCTCGGTGTCGATGCCGCGGGTAGCCAGGTAGAAGAGCTGGTCGGCGCCGATCTTGGATGTCGACGCTTCGTGCTCGACCGTCGCGGTGGGGTTGCGCACCTCGATCGACGGGAAGGTATTGGCGACGCACTCGTCGCCGACGAGCATCGAGTCGCACTGCGTGAAGTTGCGGGCGCCGTCGGCGCCGGGCTGGACCCGCACCTGGCCGCGGTAGCTGTTCACCGAGCGGTCGGCCGAGATGCCCTTGGAGATGATGGTGCTGGTGGTGCGCGGGCCGATGTGGATCATCTTGGTGCCGGTGTCGGCCTGCATGCGGTTGTTGGTGAGCGCGACCGAGTAGAACTCGCCCACCGAGTCGGCGCCGGAGAGGATGACGCTGGGGTACTTCCAGGTGATCGCGGCGCCGGCCTCCACCTGCGTCCACGATATCTTGGAGCGTCGTCCCAGGCAGCGGCCGCGCTTGGTGACGAAGTTGTAGATGCCGCCGCGGCCCTCCTCGTCGCCGGCGTACCAGTTCTGGACCGTCGAGTAGTTCACGGTCGCCTCGTCGAGCGCGACGATCTCCACGACGGCGGCGTGGAGCTGGTTCGTGTCGCGCATCGGCGCGGTGCAGCCCTCGACGTAGTTCACGGAGCTGCCTTCCTCGGCGATGAGCAGCGTGCGCTCGAACTGTCCGGTCTCCGCGGCGTTGATGCGGAAGTACGTGGACAGGTCGATCGGACACTGCACGCCGCGCGGGATGTAGCAGAACGATCCGTCGGTGAAGACCGCGGAGTTCAGCGCCGCGAAGTAGTTGTCGCCCGTCGGCACCACGGAGCCCAGGTAGCGCTGCACCAGGTCCGGGTAGTTCTGGACCGCCTCTCCCATGGAGCAGAACACGATGCCCAGCTCCTCGAGCTGCTCCTGGTTGGTGGTGCCGACCGACACCGAGTCGAACACGGCGTCGATCGCCACGCCCATCAGCCGCTTCTGCTCCAGCAGCGGGATGCCCAGCCGCTCGAAGGTGGCGATCACCTCCGGGTCGACGTCGTCCAGCGACTTCGGGCCCGCGCCGTCCTGATTGGCGCCCACCTGCTTTGGCGCCGAGTAGTAGCGGATGTCCTGGTAGTCGATCTCCGGGTAGTCCACGAAGCGCCACCACGGCTCCTCCATGGCCTGCCACCGTTCGAGTGCCCGCAGGCGGAAGTCGAGCATGAAGGAGGGCTCGTTCTTCTTCTCCGAGATCAGCCGCACCGTGTCGGACGACAGCCCCTTGGGGACCTCGTCGGTCTCCACGTCGGTGTGAAAACCGGCGCGGTACTCCTCGCTCGGTTGCAGGGTGCTCTGTTCCTTGTGCGCAACGATTTCCATCAGGTCTCCTGGATCAAGAGGCCCATGGCCTCTTGGCCGCGGGTGATCTGGCCGCGGGTGAATCGCTCCCTGATCTCCCGCTCGTCGTGGGCTTCTTCGCTCTCCAGCAACTCGTCGACGCTGACGTCGCGATAGAGCCGCTCCACCCGCTTCGCCAGGTTGACCACCGCCGAGATGACCGTGCAGGAGCCGGTGAGCTGGCACTCGCAGCGTTCGTCCATGCAGGTCGCGAACCGCATGGGCCCGACCAGCGCCTCGCTCAGGTCATACAGCGAGTAGCTGCGCAGGTCGGCACGGAGCCGGTAGCCGCCCTGCGCGCCCTGTGCGGAGGCCAGCACGCCGCAGCGCGCGAGCCGCTGCAGCACCTTGGACAGCACGTCGAAGGGCATGGGATGAATCCCGCACAGCTCGCGGGCGGTCACCAGCCGATCGGCGCCGTCGGTGGCCCCGACCATGCGCATGTGCTGCAGGGCGAGCAGCGCGTACTCCAGCTTGCGGTGGATCTTCAGCAAATCGGACCTCTTGAGTCTTATTTGTAGGGTACGGCCGGCCCGGCCGCCGGTCAACCGGAGCGGGCTGACACCGCGCGGTTCGCAGGAATTGACGCGGCTGGCCATGTGCGGTTCGGCACCGCCCAGGAGCTGTTCCGAGACCTCGGCATCTGATGTGCTGACGGCGGTTCGATCGTCTCAGTTCTTCAGCGAGTAGCCCGTCTCCGGCCGCGGTCAGCCCGGAAACGGGTTGGTGCCCCAGATCTCCATGTCGCGGAAGAGCGTCCTTCCGGGAAGCGCGGCAAGGTGCACGATGGTAGCGCCGATGTCGGCGGCGTGCAGGTGCAGGCCGGGGCCGGCGGGCGGGCCGTCGTCCGGGCCGGTGTCGATCCCGCTGGGGTTGAGCACCACGACGCGGATGTTGTCGCGGCGCACCTCGTACAGCAGCGCCTGGGCGAACCCGCGCAGTCCGAACTTGCTGGCCGCGTAGGCGCTCGAACCGGGATCGCCCTTCTTGCCGCTCATCGAGCCGATCATGAACAGGTCGCCGCTGCGGCGCTCGATCATGGCCGGCAGGAACGCCCTGGTCGTCAGGAACACGCCGGTCAGGTTGGTCTGGATCGACCGGTTCCACTGCTCCAGCGTCATCGTTACGACGCGGCCGCCGCCCAAGGCGGCGGCGTTGTTGACCAGCAGGTCGGGATCGCCGATCGCCCGCCGCACCGCGGCCGGCAGGGCGGCGATCGCATCCGGATCGGCCTGGTCGCAGCCGAACCCCGCGCATTGGCCGCGCGGGTGGGAGGCCAGGAGTTCCTTGGCTGCCTGAGACGCGCGCCGGTGGTCACGGCTGGTGATGGCCACGCGCGCGCCAGCGGCGAGGAGCGCCGCGGCGATGTGGCTGCCCAGCCCGCGGGTGCCGCCGGTCACCAGCGCGATGCGGCCGTCGAGGGGGCGGGAGGATGGATCCGTCACGTCAGGCTCCGGGTTGCGGTTCGGCCGGCGTCCCGCTTCCCGCGTCCGGGTTCACGGCCTGCTTCGCGAGCAGCCGCCCGCCGAGGGTCGAGGGAGAGATCACCTGGTCGACGCCCAGGCGGCGCACCTTGTCGACGTTCTCCTCGTCCTCGATGCGGACCAGGATCGCGAACCGCGCGTTCGGGGTGGCGTCGCGCAGGTCCTTGGCATTGACCGCCACCAGCGTGTTGGTCGAGTCGCTGTCGAAGGCAGCGATCACCGCCTGCGCGGTGAGCACGTTCGCGTCCAGGAGCGCTTCCCGCAGCGTCGGGTCCGCCTCCAGCACGTCGTGACCCTTGCCGCTCAGGCTCTGCGCGATCTTCTCGCGGTCGTCGACGATCACGGTCATCACGTTCCGGTCGCGCAGCTCGTCGAGGACGCTGGCCGCGACGCCGCTGTAGCCGCACACCACCACGTGGTCGCTCAGCCGTTGGAACCGTTTCACCAGGCTCATCACCCCCTTCATGCGCCCTTCGACGATCGGACCCAGCGTCACCGACAGCGCGGTGACGAAGAGCGTCACGCCGATGAGGAACAACGACACCGCGAACCAGCGGGCGTCGCTTCCCACCGGATAGATCTCGGCGACATCGTAGTCGTACCCCAGGGTAACGTACGCGACCAGCGCGAAGTACGCGGCGTCCGACCAGCCATGGATGCCCTGGAACTGGTCACGCAGCAGGTAGGCGCCGACGATCCCGTAGGCCAGCGCCAACGCCACCGCGACGACTGCGACGACCTGTCCGTAGCTCAGGCGGGTCGAGCCCCGCACGGAGAAGGTCCTATGGAACGCCAGCAGCGCGACGATGACCAGCAGCGTCGGTACCAGATTGAGGATCGCGCCGGACTGGATCGCCTGAAACAGGTTGATCCCCGCGCTTGCCACGCACACGATCAGGGCGGCGCCCCAGGCCCACCGCCGCCGCTCCAGCAAGGCCTTGGCGAGCAGCAGCAGGAGAATGCCGAAGACGATCCTGACGAGTCCCGACACCTCGTCGCCGCTCTCGTTCGGCCACGGGAGGTAGTCCGGCACGAGCAGGCGCCCGACGCCGTACGCCAGCGACCAGAAGCCTACGAGTCCGATCACGACCGCGATCCAGGTGGAGGCGCGCGGCAGCCGGAACCGGCGTCGTCGGACGTTGCTCATGGTCCCGCACCTCTGGTCATGTCCGGACCCTGCATCGGCAGCGCATTGTAGCGTCCAGGGAAGCCTCGGTCGTCCGATCCGGTAGACTCCGGCGGATGCGTGACTCCCTCGGCCGGCATCCTACGGGGGCACAAGGACGAGCTTGCCGGTGAATCTCTTGGCGAGGAAGTCGCGCTGCGCCGCAACGATGTCAGCCAGTCGGTAGGTCTTGGCCACCAGCGGGCGAACGTCACCGCGCTCAATGTAGGACACGAGATCGGGGAACACCTCATGGTCCTGGAAGGTGCAACCGATCACCGTCAGGTCACGCAGATACAGCGTGCGCAGGTCCAGCGGGCCGACCGGACCGGCGATCGCACCGGAACAGACGTAGCGGCCACCGGCACGGAGCACGCCGAGCACGCGTGACCAGCGCTCGCCGCCGACCACGTCCACCACCAGGTCGATTCGACCACGCCCGATCGCTGCGACGACGTCGGCATCCCGGTCGATCGCTTCATCCGCCCCGAGCGCGAGTACGGCCTTCTGCTTCGAAGCGCTTGCCTGTGCCGTCACATGTGCCCCGCGCCGCTTGGCAAGCTGCACCGCCGCGCTGCCGACGCCGCCGGAGGCGCCGGTGATGAGCACCCGTTCGGCGCCGAGCGCTGCTCGCGCAAGCATATTCTCGGCCGTCGAATAGGCGCACGGCATGGAGGCGAGCTCGACGCTGGTCCAATCGCACGCCACAGGGAAGGTTTCGCACGACGGCGCTGTGGCGTACTGGGCAAAGGCGCCGTCTATCTCCGAGCCGAGCGTGTCGGCCTCGAACGGCCGGAATCGGCGATAATGGCGCAGCAGCGGCGCGACGATGACGCGCTCTCCGATCCTGGCGCGGGAAACGCCGTCGCCCACGGCGACGATACGCCCGCAGCAATCGGCACCCTGGATACGCGGGAAGCGCATCGCCACACCGGTCCAACTCCCATCCGCGCCGTCGGCCTCGGTGAGCCCAGCGCTGCCCCCGGCGCTGCTTCCGGTCCGCACGGCCTTCGAGTACCAGCCGATTCGCGTGTTGATGTCGGTGTTGTTCACGCCTGCCGCCTCGACGCGTATCAGCACCTCCCCGACACCGGGCCGCGGTACGGGCACGTCAGTGCGGTAGACGAGCCGGTCGAAGCCGCCGTGGCCGGTAAGCAGCGCCGCGCACATCCGATCGGGGATGGCGTCGTTCGCGTCTCCGTCCATGTTCTTCTGTCTCTCTATGAGATTGCGGGCTCCCGGTGTGCATCCTTGGCGTGCCGGTCGCGCTCGTAGGTTACCCGACAAGCTCCACACCTCGTCGCCGCCGTCGTTCAACATTGGGCCGTCGCCCGGCACGACCAAGGCGCTGGACGCCAATGGTCAAATTGCTCGCCATCGTCTTCCGCCAGCCGACGCGTAAGCAGGATCTCCTGCGGCCGGTGTGGGGCCGTCTGGTGTTCGAAACACAGGTGTCGGGGATCACCGGCAGCGCGATCCACCTCGACGCTCAGGACCCGCGTCAGGAAATCCGGTGGAATCCGTCGCTCGCGCCGGATGAGCAGAACGAGCTGTCAGCATTGGCGGCCGACGGACACCGGGTCGCGAGGAGCCGCCGCTGGTGGTCGATCCGACCGACGATAGACTCCACGCGTACCACGCAACTCTATCGCACGCTGCTCCACGAGATCGGTCATCACGTCGACTGGCGTCGGGCGACGCCGGAACTCTACTTCAGGCGTCCACTACCGGAGCGCGAGCGGTCCGCGAACCGCTACGCGATGACGCTGAGGACGATCCTTGAGCGGCGAACAGCGATCCCGTTCGATCGCACTCGGGACGACGCGGCCATGCGTGCCGACGGCCTGGATCCCGACTGGTTCGGCCAAGCTCTCACGAAGGCCGAACGCCTCGGGGGACGATGCTGAATTGGGACCGGATCTGACCGGTGCCGACGAACTGGGAGAGCAATCGATAGTTCTGTCGTTCATGACGTACGCGACCGGCGACGATGGCGGGGTGAACGCGTAGCACGTGCGCGAGAGTCACGACGCTCAGAGGAGTGGGGTTCTCGCGCGCCGTGCTCGTCTGCCAGGCATCGTGCGGGATGAGCGCTTCGGCTGCCCATTCGTCGGCTTGGCTCTCACGCGGGTCCTCGCGTTCCGTTTCCACCTTGGACAGCGACAGGTCGTCGACGAACGCATCGCCCGAGTCGTGGTCCATGTGGCGGCCGACATGCGCGAGCTCGTGGAGCAGACAGAACCAGAAGCTGTCGATCCGGTCATAACGCAGGGTCAACCCGATCACCGGCCGGCCGTCGCCGAGCCGGAGCGCGGCCCCGTCGAGATGGGTCCGTGGCAGATGGGGCTCGGTGACCAGCGGGATGCCGTGCTGTGCCAGAAACTCTTGTGCGAGACGTGGTCCGTCCTCCGACACGCTCAGCCGCGCGACCTGCTTGAGGAAGTCCAATGTGACCGTGCCGGGCTCGTGGGCCATCGACGGAGGGTTCCGATTCGCCGTAGCCAGCACCTGCCAGCACCAGGCTTTGAGCGCGTAGGGGTCGGTCTTGGCGTTGGCCCGCAGGTGGTCGTTCTTGCGGTACAGCGCGGCGCCGGCCACCTGCCAGCCGCCCGCGCGCTCGATGAGATCGCCGATGAGTTCCTTGGCCTGCTGCGCCAAGTCGGGGAGTTCGGGAATCCACTTCCGTTTGGCCATCTCCTTGAGAGGGAATCGGCTCCACTCCAACTCGGCTGACAGATCGTCGACCGTTGATTCCGAGTCCCGAAGCAGCACGTCGGCCGGAATGCCGAGGTGTCTGTAAAGCGCTCGGGCCATCGGCATCGTGATCGCGCGTTTGCCGGAGAGAACCTCGGAGACTTTGGCGCGGCTGCCGATGAACGGGATCAGGTCGCGCGAGCTCAGGCCGGCCTGCTCCATGCGGAACTCGATCGCTTCGACCGGGCTCGGATACCCCATCGGCACGTGGCGGCTCTCGTACATCTCGACCAGATCGACCAGTACGTCGAGCTCTTCGTCCTCCGGGGTCCCAGACTCGGCATCCATGAGATCGTCGACTCGGGCGAGCGCGGCCTCGTAGTCCTGTTCGGTCCGGATCGGCTTGATGTCCATCGTCTACACCTCCTCGATGTCTATCGCGTCATATTCCGCGTGCGTGCCCACGAATCGTACGTACACCACTCGGCGTTTGTAGTTGATCCTCACTACCAGCCTGTAGTCGTTGCCCTTGATGTTGAACACCGCGCGGTTGCTGCCGACGATGCTGGCGCTGCCGTACCGCTCCTTCACCTTGGCCGGAGTGTCCCAATCCTCCTGCTTGACCTGCCGAAACCAAGCGAGAAGCGACACTTTGGCGGTCGGATGTCGCTCCCAGAAATCCCGCAACGTCCTCTTGGCGATGATCCGCACATCCACTCATAACAATGTTCCCGAAAACATGTCAAGTACTATCATGATAAATGCGAGTGATCTACAACTGAAATGAATGGACATCACGCGGTGGCCCATACACAGACCAGACGACCCGTGCTTGTCGGTAGACCGCCGACGGCCTAGAATCGCGGGCGCCCGGAAGTCCCATCAAAAGCCTCACGATCCTCTTTCCCGCGCTGCGGCGCCGTGCCGGCCGGCTGCTGCTCGGCCTCGTGTGCATGGTGGTCCAGAACTACGCGCTGCTGCGCGGCTCGGTGCTGCTGCGGCAGCTCATGGACGAGATCGCCGGCGGCGCCAACGAGCGCGCGGTGGTGCTGGGGCTGATCGCGCAGGCGCTGGCCTTCGCGGTCGGCGTGGGCGCCTGCATGTACGGCATGCGCCGGCTCATCATCGGCGTGTCGCGCGACGTCGAGTACGAGCTGCGCGACCTGCTGTTCCGCAAGCTGCTGGCGCTCGACTTCGACTTCTACCAGCGGCGCCGCACCGGCGACATCATCTCCCGCTGCACCAACGATCTGAACGACGTGCGCACCCTGCTCGGCCCCGGCATCATGTACCTGCCGGACGCGCTGTCGCGGCTGGCGCTGTTCGCGCCCGTGCTGATCGGTCTGCACGCGGTGATGGCCGGCGCCCTGGGCGCGCTGATGGTGTCCCTGGTCGCGGTGATCGTGGTGCTGACGCCGCGGCTGCGCCCCCGGTTCCGCCGCGTGCAGGAGTTGGTGGCGGCCATCAACGACCGCGTGTGGCAGATCGTCACCGGCATCAACACCGTCAAGCTGTACGGGCTGGCCGCCAGCGAGAGCGAGCGCTTCCGGGAGCTCAACCGGCGCTACATCTCGGCCAACGTGGGGCTGGCCCGCACACGCGGCGTGCTGTGGCCGCTGCTGCAGTTCCTGTACGGCCTGGCCACGCTGATGCTGCTCCTGGTGGGCGGCGGCGCGGTGATCCGCGGCACGCTCACGATCGGCGAGCTCCTGCAGTTCGCGGCCATCGTCGGCTGGCTGACCTTCCCGGTCCTGTCGCTGGGCTGGGTTTCCTCGCTCATCCAGCAGGGGGTGAGCGCCATGGAGCGCATCCGCGTGATCCTGGACCACCCGGTGGCTGTCCGCCCCGCCCATCCCCTCCCGGTCCCGGCCGGGCCGCTGGCCGTGAGCGCCGACGGCGTGTCGTACCGCTTCCCGAACGCGGACCGGGACGCCTTGAACGGCGTGAACCTCGCTCTTCGAGCCGGACGGACGCTGGGCATCACCGGCGGCGTGGGCAGCGGCAAGAGCTCGCTGGTACTCCTGCTGGCCGGCATCGCGGCACCGTCGGGCGGGACGTTGAAGTTCAACGGTGTCGACGCCACGGCGATCGATCCGTCCGCCTACCGGGGCCGCATAGCCTACGTCCCGCAGGAGCCGTTCCTGTTCTCCGCCAGCGTCGCGGAGAACATCGCCATGGGCAGCGAGGAGGACGTGTCTCGGGAGCGCATCATCGCCGCCGCGCGCCTGGCGGCGGTCGACGCGGACATCGCCCGCTTTCCGGACGGGTACGACACGCTGGTTGGCGAGCGCGGCATCACGCTGTCCGGCGGCCAGCGCCAGCGGGTCGCGATCGCGCGGGCGCTGGTGCGCGACAGCGACCTGCTGGTCATGGACGACGCGCTGTCGTCCGTGGACTCCGACACCGAGACGGCGATCCTCACCAACCTGCGCGCGCTGCGCTCGTCGCGCACGATCGTGATCGTCTCCCACCGGGTGTCGGCGCTGCAGCTCGCCGACCGCATCGCGGTCATGGACGGCGGCACCGTGGTGGAGACCGGCTCGCACAAACGGCTGCTGCGCGCTCGCGGCCGCTACGCCCGGCTGGCGGAGCTGCAGCAGCTCGAGGAAGCGCTGCGATGAGCGCATCCGCGAAGGGTCGGGGCGCGCGGCAGCGCGTCGAGAGCGGCCTGGACTTCCGCCTCACCCGCAGGCTCGCCTCCTACGTGCTGGGCCACAAGGCGCTGATCGGCGCGTCGCTCGTCGCGATGCTGTCGACCGACCTGCTGCAGGTGGCGGTGCCGGCGCTGGTCAAGCTCGGCATCGACCGCGACGTCGCCGCCGGCGACCTGCGCGGCCTGCGCACGACCGGGCTGCTGCTGGCCGCGGCCATGGTGGGCCGGTTCGCGACCCAGGTGGCCTTCACGGTGATCGTCGAGATGCTCGGCCAGCGGCTGCTGTTCGACCTGCGCATGGACCTGCTGCGCAAGGTGCTGCGCCTGGGCAACGACTACTTCGACCGCACGCCGGTGGGCGCGACCCTCACCAACGTCACCAACGACGTGGAGGCGGTCCGCCAGTTCATCTCCGACGGCATCGTCAACATCCTCGGCGACTCGGTGAAGGTGCTGTTCATCCTGGGCGCGATGCTGCTGATCAACCCGGGCCTGGCGGCGATCACCTTCGTCTCCCTGCCGCTGTTCGCGGTCGCCACCGTCGCCTTCCGCAACGCCCTGCGCCACGGGTTCCGGGGCGTGCGCGCCGCCAATGCCGCGATCAACACGACGCTGTCCGAGACGGTCACCGGCATCCGCGAGATCACGGTCCTGAACTACCAGGCGCGCAGCCTGGCCCGCTTCGAGGGGCACAACCGCGACTACCTGAGCTCCTACCTGGTGGTGGTGCGCGCGTTCTCCCGGTACTTCCCCACCATCGAGGTGGTCGCCCACCTCGGGATGCTCACGGTGATGGCGGCCGCGCACTTCACCATCGGCGTCTCCGTACAGGTCGGCGACGTGTTCGCCTTCGCCAGCTACATCACCATGCTGTTCATGCCGCTGCGGCAGCTCGCGGAGAAGTTCAACACCTTCCAGTCGGCCATGGCTGCATCGGAGCGCATCTTCACGATGCTCGACCGCGCCGAGTCGATCACGGCTCCCAGCCCCGCCGTGCCGTTGCCGCCGCGCGGTGAGCAGGGCGTCGGCGTGACGTTCCGCGGCGTCAGCTTCGCCTACGTGCCCGATGCGCCGGTGTTCACCGACCTGTCGTTCCAGGTACGGCCGGGCGAGCGGATCGCGCTGGTGGGCTCGACCGGCTCCGGCAAGTCGACGGTGATCAACCTGATCAACCGGCTGTACGACGCCGGCGGCGGCGCGGTGGAGGTGGACGGCGTCGACGTGCGGCTCATCGCGCCGGACGAGCTCCGCCGGCGGATCGTCACGATCCCGCAGTCGCTGTTCCTGTTCTCGGGCACCGTGCACGACAACATCGCCCTCTTCGACCGGTCGGTGAGCCGCGCGCAGGTGGTGGAGGCGGTCCGCGCGGTCAACCTGGACGGCTTCATCCGGTCGCTGCCGCACGGCTACGACGAGGAGGTGCTGGAGGAGGGCAAGTCCCTGTCCACCGGGCAGAAGCAGCTCCTGTCGTTCGCGCGCGCGTTCGTTCGCGACCCGGGCGTGGTGATCATGGACGAGGCCACCTCCAGCATCGACGCGGAGTCGGAGCGGCTGATCGAGGAGGCAACCGCCACCCTGCTGGCCGGGCGCACGGCGATCGTGATCGCCCACCGCCTGTCGACCATCCGCTCGGCGGACCGCATCCTGGTGCTGCACGAAGGAGCGCTGGCCGAGGAGGGAGACCACGACACCTTGCTGGCCCGCGACGGGGTGTACGCCAAGCTCTACCGGGTGCAGATGCTGGCGTTGGCCGACTCTGGCTCAGAAGGGCAGCGAGACTGACGCAGGACGATGAACCGTAGGGGATTGCGCGGTGCGGGCGCTTACGGGCGCTGGGCTGTCCCGACGTGATCACATTGCCGATATGCGCGTGAATCGCGTATCGGTTGGTTCCGAGATGCTCCGATGGGCGCGCGAACGCGCCGGGTTGGACGCGCATGAACTGGCGCGGCGGCTGCCGGGGCTGCCGGAGTGGGAGCGCGGCGACAAGCAGCCGACGATCAAGCAGCTTGAAGCCTTTGCGAAGGTGACACACGTTCCCTTTGGCTACCTGTTTTTGCCCGCCCCTCCCGAGGAGCGCATGCCCATCCGGGACTTCCGCACGATTCAAGGTGAAGTCCGCCGCCCGAGTCCGGACCTCCTGGACACAATTCAGGCGATGCAGCGCCGCAGCGCGTGGCTCCGAGAGGACCGGATCGAGTGCGAAGCGGCGCCGGTAGACGTGGTAGGTAGCGCCCGGCTCACCGACGACCCGGAGGCGGTCGGCCGAGAGATGCGCCGGATCGTGGGCATCGGCGATGGCTGGGCTGCCGGGATGCGTACGTGGATGGATGCGGTCGGCGAGCTGCGCACGGCCATCGACGGCATCGGCGTAGTGGCGGTGATCAATGGGGTGGTAGGAAACAACACGCACCGCAAGCTGGACGTGGACGAGTTCCGCGGGTTCTCGCTCTGCGACGAATACGCGCCGCTCATCTTCGTCAACGGCGCTGATGCCAAGTCCGCGCAGATGTTCACTCTGGCCCACGAGTTGGCTCACATCTGGCTGGGCCAAGCGGGCGAAGGGCTGTCCGGATTCGAGAACATCTTTCCTGGTGGTACGGAGGAGGAGACGTTCTGCGACAGGGCGGCCGCGGAATTCCTGCTGCCTGCGCGCGAGCTGAAGGCCCGATGGACCGACGTCGAGCGCGAGCCTGAGCCCTTCACGAGTCTTGCGCGTCAGTTCAAGGTGAGCCCGATCGTTGCCGGCCGCCGAGCCATGGACCTGCGCCTGGTGGATCGTGAGTCGTTCTTCGCGTTCTACCGCGATTACATCGGCGAAGAGCGCCGGAAGACCGCGGGTCCAGGAGGAGGCGACTTCTACAGCAATCAGAACGCGCGTGTCGGACAGGGGTTCGCGACCGACGTGATTCGGGCCGCCTTGGAGGGTCGCGTGAGTTTTCGCGTGGCGTACGAACTGACCGGCCTGCGGGGCGGTACCTTCCAGGAATACGCGGCGCGCCTGGGATTCGACCTGCCGTGACCGCACCGACCTTTCTCGTCGATGCGGACGTGTTCATCGCCGCCAAGAATCGGTATTACGTCTTCGACATCTGTCCCCGGGTTCTGGAACAGCTTGGTGCACCACGGCAGCGCCGGGACCATCGGGAGTATCGATAGGGTCGAGAGCGAATTGCTCGCCGGAAGGGACACCGAAGACTTGGTCCAGTGGGTGAGGAACGACCTGCCGACCGGCTACTTCGTGGATACGAACGCAGACGATGTGCGCGCCGCCTATGCAGAGGTCATTCTCCGGGTCCAGCAACGCCCGCAGTACGTGGACAGCGCCAAGGCGAAATTCGCCACCGAGGCCGACGGGTGGCCCGTCGCGTACGCGGCCTCTCGCTACGGGGTCGTGGTGACCAACGAGCAACCGCGCCCCAACTCCAGGAGCCGGATTCTGCTTCCCGACGTGTGCGATCAGTTCGACGTGACCTACCGGGACACGTTCTTCCTGCTCAGGCAGTTGGGAATCCGGCTCGATTGGGAAGCGCCGACCATGATCGGGGCGGTCGTGGAGGTTCGGTCGTAGGAGTCAGGCTGGCGGGACTGATCAATCCCGGCACGCTGAGCATCGCCATCTGGCCGGGCGTTGAGAAACCGTTGACACCGGTTCCGGTTCATGAGTACGTCTAGTCCAATGGTCACTTCGGGACCACAGGTCATTGATGACGCGTCCGCCGTCGTGGTGGAGCGTGAGGCTGAGCGGCTGTTCACGACCCTGATGAACGTGAGTTGCCGGCCCGGCACCCGCTGGACGCTGGAGCTCTGCCGGGAGATCGCGCCGCTCACCCTGGAGATCAACCGGCTCAAGGAGCGCCGCAACGCGATCATCCTGGCGCACTCCTACGTGGACGCGGAGATCGTCTACGGGGTCGCCGACTTCAAGAGCGACTCCTACGCGCTCGCCCTGGAGGCGCGCCACAGCGACGCGGAGGTGATCGTCTTCGCCGGCGTGGTATTCATGGCGGAGACGGCCAAGATCCTCTGTCCGCACGCCGAGGTGCTGGTGCCGGACATCGCCTCCGGCTGCTCGCTGGCCGACTCGCTCACCGCCGACGAGCTGCGCGCGCTCAAGGCCGAGCATCCGGACGCCGCCGTGGTCTGCTACATCAACAGCACCGCGGAGGTGAAGGCGGAAAGCGACGTGTGCGTCACCTCCGGCAACGCCCTGAAGATCCTCGAGCGCCTGCCGGAGCGCCGCATCCTGTTCGTTCCGGACCGGATCATGGCCGCCAACCTGCAGCGCGACCTGCGCGCGCGCGGCGTCGACAAGGAGATCGTCAGCTCCTCCGGCACCTGCCTCGTGCACGACCAGTTCACGGCAGCCGCCATCGCGGAGGAACGGGTGCGCTTCCCCGGGGTGAGCGTGGTCAGCCATCCTGAGTGCGCGCCGGAGGTCACGGATGCCAGCGACTTCGTGGGCAGCACGCAGGCGATGATGGAGCACGTGCGGGACTCCGATGCCCCGTACTACATGATGCTCACCGAGTGCGGCCTGGTCGGCCGGCTGGAGGCAGAGCATCCCGGCAAGCGCTTCATCGGCTCCTGCCGCCTGTGCCCGTACATGAAGCTCAACAGCTTGGCCAAGATCCGCGACGCGCTCGTTCGTCCCGAGCCGGAGCAGGTGATCGAGGTGGACCCGCAGATCGCCCGCGCCGCCAAGGTCAGCATCGACCGCATGTTCGAACTGGCCGCCTGACCGCGCCGGCGCGATCTTGTACGTCGCCGGAGACGAGTTCGACCGGTTCTCTCCGGCCGAGTGGCGTCCGGGCGAATAGGTTCACGGGCGTGGTATTCCTCGATACTCACGTGGTGGTCTGGGGCTCCCGGCAGATGCGTTCCTGAGTGCGCTGCAGCGCGACCTCGATCTGCAGGTGGAGGAATCCGGATGGCTGCGCTGTGCCGAGATCGCCGGTCACCTCGGTTGGACGCGCGATCCGTTCGGCCGACCGATCGTCGCCCACGCCATCGCCTGTGCCGCTACCCTGTGTTCCCGCGACCGGCATCTTCGCGATCACTATCGGGTCGCTTTCTGGAACGCTGCCTGAGACCGAGAGCTTGCGACACCACCGGCGATCCGCTCAGACTCGCGGCATGCTCACCCGCCCGATCATCGAGGCGGCGGTCACTACGGCACTCCGTGAGGATCTGGCCTACGGCGACCTGACCACCGAGGCGGTCGTCAGCCCCGCGCGGCGGGGCCGCGCGCGCATCCTGGCGCGCGAGCCGCTCACCCTGTGCGGGACGGAGGTCGCC
>JAPOQV010000328.1 GCA_026710565.1 Spirochaetaceae bacterium
CACCCGCGAAACCGAGCGTTTCGAATCCCATCGACTCCATGGCCACCGTTCCGGCGAGGATAATCAGATCGGCCCAGGAAATCTTGCGGCCGTAGGTCTTCTTGATCGGCCAGAGCAACCGGTGCGCCTTGTCCAGGTTCGCGTTGTCGGGCCAACTGTTGAGCGGTGCGAAACGCTGCAAGCCACCGTCCGCTCCGCCTCGACCGTCGATCGTTCGATAGGTGCCGGCGCTGTGCCAAGCCATTCGAATGAAGAATGGCCCGTAGTGACCGAAGTCCGCGGGCCACCAGTCCTGGGATGTCGTCATCAGGGCTTCGAGATCGGCCTTCACCGCGACGAGGTCGAGGCTTTCGAACCCCTCGGCGTAATCGAATTCTTCGCCAAGGGGACTCGATCCGGGCGAGTCCTGGCGCAGTGGATCGAGGTTCAAGCGGTTCGGCCACCAGTACTCGTTGTCCGGTGCGGTGGTTTGAGCAACAGCAGGGCTGACCGGCAGGAACAGCAGAAGTCCGACCGCCAGCACGGAAAGGGCGGATATCATTCGTCCACGCATCTTGTTTGCCATGACGGCTCGCATCGTACCTGATCGCCCGAGAGTGTCAATATCGATCGCGTAAAATTGTCTGCTGAAATCGTATCGATCGCGTAGATGCCTGGGGACAGGACCGCTACTCGAGCGGATGGGGGTCGGTGCCGAGCACGCCCCGGCTCACCGGCACGGTGCGGTCCGGACGCTCGGTCTCCGGCCGGTCGGGCATCGCCGCCCGCTTCGCAACCCAGGCGGCAAGGCCCGATTCGAATCCGTCGGGATCGCGGTCCATCTCGCAGGCGACGATGCGCATCAGGCGCGGGGCGAATCCCGACAGGCGCATGAGCGAGAAGTCGTAGTCCCGCTCTTCGCGGATGTCGTCCGCCGCCGTCCGCAGGTGCGTGCGCAGCAGGTGGGCGGCGTAGTAGGCGTACTCGGGTTGGCGCGTCAGGTCGTAGCCGAAGCAGACGGTGGTGCAGGCGTAGTTGAACAGCGACTTCGGGCTCCGCCACACCCAGTAGTCGGACTCGGCGATCAGGAACTCCTTGAGCGCCCTGGACGGGAAGCAGCGCAGCGCCGGCGCGTAGAGGTGGTACTTGTTGCCCCAGGCCACCTCCGGGAAGTGCTCGGGGCTGACCATCGCCTCGTCGCCGCGTTCTCCGCCGGTGCCGATGCCGTTGGGAAGCATTCCCGGTTCGCGCGACACGCGCAGCAGCCAGTTGAGCGAGCGCTCGGCGAGCACGCCGTACTTCTCGTCCCACGTCGCCTGGTAGACGTCGAGCAGCATGGACAACGGGCCGGTGAACTCGCGGTGCAGGCCCACGTGCCGGCATGACAGGATGCCGGCCGGCTCCTGCAGCCGGACGATACGGTCTCCGGCCTCGCGGGCCACCTCCAGCAGGCGGCGGTTCCCGGTCAGGTAGTAGTCGGTGAGGATGCCGGAGAGGATGGAGTGCGAGGGGCTGTACCCGCCGCTCCACAGATGGGCGTTGTGGTAGTGCATGACCCCGACGCGTTCGGGATGTCCGGGATAGGCGTGCACGAAGGCGGTGTCGGCGACCGCCCGCGAGTAGCGCTCGGCGATCCGCAGGTGGCGGGGGTCGCCCGTCCTGAGGTACTGCGCCCACACGCCCATGACCTGGTCGTTGGCCTCGTTGTTGTAGGGGCCGACGTAGCGGAGCGCCTTCGCCGGGTCCGAGTCCTTGTGGAGCAGGTACACCCAGCCCACCGCCGAGGAATGGACGCAGACCATGTTGCCGAAGCGCATCATGCCGTACAGCCTGCAGCGCTCGACCGGATCGACCACGATCGGCCCGAAGTAGTCGTCCAGGTCGGCATCGGGCGCGGCCATCCGCGGGTCGCCGGCATGATGGAAGTGGTCCACCGCGCCGGTGGCGCACAGGTACTGGGGATCGACCACGGCACGCAGCGGCTCCTGCACGGCGTCGCAGAACGCCTGCGCCGTCTCGTCGCCGGTCGGCCCGGCGGAGAAGCGGATGACGATCTCGGTCGTTTTCGCGGCGCCCACGCCGTTCTGGGTGTTGGTGTCGTTGTAGCTGATGGTCCGGCCCGGCGCGTGCTTCTCGACCATCTCCTCGACCCAGCGCGCCTCCTCCAGGCTGCGGATGTTGAAGCTCTTGAGGTTCAGCGGCGCCGTCGGGTTCCGTTCCAGGATCTCGATGACCTCGGCCTCGCTGCGCGTGGCGCTGGACTTCTCCATCCCCGCGAAGCGGACGGCCGTCTCCTCGTACGGCGTGGAGAACGCCAGCGTGCGGCCGCAGGCCTCCGGCCAGATGCCGACGTTGATGCCGCGATCGCTCAGCGTGAATCCCTTGGGGAACTCCTGCCATCCGTCGCGAACGGCCACCGTTGCGCTGGCCCGCGAGCCTGCGAGCGACACCCAGCCCGGCATGCGCGTGCCGGCGCCGAACGGCCGGCCGTCGCGCAGCACGGCGTAGCGCCGGTCGTCGTCCTGCAGCACCGCCAGGCTTTCCCAGTGCTCGCACCAGTGGGCGGCGGCGCCGTCGCTGCCGGCCGCCGCCCGCAACGGGCCGCCGAGCGCGAGCGGCAGGTCGATGCCGACCGCGGACAGCTCCACCCGCTTGGGGTCCTGGTCGAAGACGAACGTGTGGAAGACCCGCAGGTCGGCCATGCCGGCGTACAGGTGCACGCGGAGCTGGTAGGGGCAGAAGCGGATGCCGTTCGCGGAGGCCAGGAACCCCTTGACGAGGACGCAGGCACGCAGCGGCCCGGCTTCCTCCAGCACGACCTCGGGCGCGAACCCGGAGGACAGCGAGTCGTAGCGCGTGCCGTGCGCGTCCTGCATGTAGACCACGGGACCGTCGCCGCGCAGCACGTCGTGCCAGCCGTCCGCGGCCTTGACCCGGCAGCGAGTGATGACGGCCGGCGTGACCGGCGGCCGTCCCGCGTCGAACGAGCGCCGGAAGTCGACACGAAGGGCGCCGGTGTCGATGGACAGCAGATCGTCCGACTCCGCAATACGGATGCCCGGCTCCGGGTGGGCGGCCGCCGGCTCGCCCGCGCACGGGTACTCGACCGAGAGAGCGCCGCCGGGCTCGAGACCGCCGTCCGCCTGCACGTCGACCAACAGCCACTTCACGTACCGCCGGTCCTTCCCCCACGTCGTGAGGCACTCGGTCTGGACGGGAATCGGGCGGCCATCCGGGCCGCCCACGCGTATCGCCTGTGACCGCTCGAACGCACCGTCCGCGAACGGTACGCCGAACGTGAGCGGCTCCGTGCCAGAGCGCACCGCCCCGGTTCCGGCGAGCCGGACATCGATCCGCTTGCGGGTGCTCATCTTTCAAGCCTCCTGGCGGAACTATAGGCGATCCCGAGCTCAGCCGACGCCCGTGGGCGGCGTGCGAACACTGCGCGCGGAGTGACCGCCAGGGAGGTGCTGCGGATCAACGGCGCCGGCCGAGGCTTCCAGCGGGTCACCGTGGGGCGACCACGGCGATACTCGGCGCGAAGGGGACGAAGTTGCGGACGTTCCAGGTGATCAAGGTCGTTGCCTTCGCCTTCAGAGCGGCGATCGCGATGAGCGCGTCGGACATCTGGCCGCCGATCAGCTCGCGTCGCTGTGCTTCGCGCAGCGCACTCCACATTTCGGATCCGGTCAGGTGAACGATCGGCGTGTCACGCCAGTTGCTCTCGATGAGAGCGATCGCGTCGTCCGCACGCAGGCGATGCGGTGCGGGCAGGCGCGTCAGGACGGAATAGGTCTCCGCCAACGAATGCCCGGCCACGACCATCTGCTCGTCACTGCGCTCCCGCCGCTCGATCTCCGACCGGGTTCGCTCGTGGTGCTCGTGCCATGAGCTGACGGCCGCGATCAGGGCGCTGGTGTCGCACAGGTATCGAGTCACTCGGCAGTTCCCCGCGCGGCTGATCCGTCGCGGAGATCGGCGATCGTCTCCTCGAGCTGCGAAGCCTTCAAGACCGGCTGTTCCGACCCTGGTACCGCGACCACCAGGGAGCCGCGGCGCTGCAGGGTGACGGTCAGCGGGACGGGCTCGATCTCCACGTGGCCGTCCTGCACCCGGAATCGCACCTGCGTGCCCGGGCGCAGATGCGCTGCTTCGCGAATCGCCTTGGGAACGACGATACGCCCGGCGCGGTCGATGGTTGATTTCATGGCACTATCATTACCACGTATGGTGCCATTGAGCTACCGCATCACCGCCGACGCCTGTCGCGCTCCCGATGATGCGATCGAGCTTGCGGTCAACGGCACGCCGGTCGCGTGCGACCACAACGCCTGGCGCCCGCACGGACTGCTCTACACGCTCTACGCCAGCCGGCGCATGCGCGGGCTCCCCTTCGGGTACGAACGCGAGGACGACGCCGACGCCGCGGAGGGAGGCGCGCAGGAGCCGCCGGACCTGCTGCGCGTGGGCCGGAACGAGTTGACGATCACGCTGAGGAAGCGCCGCGCGGACGCCGGCCCGCTGCTGATCACCGGCATCGAAGCCCTGATCAACTACGACGGCGGCGAATAGAGGCGTCGGTCGTACACATCGCGACGATGGCCAACCTTGACCACGACGACGATGAGTTCGTCACCACGCGGACTTCAAATCGTGCCGTCGGCTTCAAGCTGCTTCAGGAACTCCTCATATCCTACCGGGTGTTCCGACCGGCGCTCATGCCAGTGGGAGAGGTCCTCCAGATCCTCCGCCAGGAGGACGCGCAGAGCCTCGTTTACCAATTCGGACATGGACTCTCGCGTCTCGGCCGACTTCAGGCGGAGGGCTCGATGCAGGTCGTCGTCCAGGTATACGGTCGCCTTGCTCACGCTGACAGTATGGCGCCTTGATGGCATGACGGAAGAGCTCAGGCGCCGAGCGAGGATTCGGGGCTACAGCTTGAAGTTGTTGCCCCGCATCGGGCGGAACGGCGGTCGGGCGTGGTTCGAAAGTCGGGCGACCATCGTGGCGAAGGCGATGTAGTCGTCGATGTCGACGACGTGGTCACGCTCGATTGAACGCAGATCGGCCCGAAGACCTCCCGATCGGGCGAGCGCCAGGAGTTCGTCTCTCTCAGCACGGGTGAGCGGGGCCATGAGCCGAGTCTACACGCCGGCGACGGCGGGCGAGTAGAGGAATCTCCCGGTTCGCGTCATCCTGAGCCCGGCATGAGACGACCGAACATCCTGTTCGCCTTCGCCGACGACTGGGGCCGCTACGCGAGCGCGTACGCCGCTCACCAGGGCGGACGCCCGCTCAGCGCTCTGATCGACACCCCGCACTTCGACCGCGTGGCCGGCGAAGGGGTGCTGTTCACGAACGCGCTGGTGCCGGCGCCGAGCTGCACGCCCTGCCGGAGCTCGATCCTCTCCGGGCGTTATTTCTGGCAGACGGGGCTGGGCGCGATCCTGCAGGGAGCGGTCTGGGACCGTGCCATCCCATCGTACCCTTTCCTGCTGCGGGATGCCGGGTACCACATCGGCTTCTCCTACAAGGTCTGGTCGCCGGGGACGCCGCAGGATGATCCGTACGGTGGGACGGGTATGCGCTACCAGGCCTGCGGGAGGGACTTCGACCAGTTCTCGTTCCGGGCCACCGAGTGGGCGGCCGAGGCCGGCGGCGTGGAGCCGGCCAAGCAGAGGCTCTGCGACGAGGTGAGGTGCAACTTCCGCAGCTATCTGGATGACCGGGAGCGTGACCAGCCGTTCTGCTACTGGTGGGGGCCGACCAACACGCACCGCGAGTGGCAGAAGGGCTCCGGCAAGGCGCTGTGGGGCCTCGACCCGGACGCGCTGACCGGCCGGTTGCCGACGTTTCTGCCCGACGTCCACGACGTGCGCGAAGACGTCTGCGACTACCTGGGCGAGTGCATGGCGGTGGACTGTGGACTCGGGGTGCTGCTCGGCATGCTGGAGGAGATGGGCGAGCTGGACGACACGCTGGTCGTGGTCTCCGGCGACCACGGGATCCCGGGTGTGCCGCGGGGGAAGTGCAACCTGTACGACATCGGCTGCGAGGTGGCGCTCGCCGCGCGGTTGCCGGGGACGATCCCGGGAGGCCGGGTGGCGGACGACATGGTGAACGTCATGGATGTCGCGCCGACGTTCCTGGAGGTGGCGGGCGTCGAGCGGCCGGCGGGCATGCCGGCTCGCAGCCCGATGGACATCCTCGGCTCCAGCCGCTCCCGGCCGGGCCG
>JAPOQV010000329.1 GCA_026710565.1 Spirochaetaceae bacterium
CTGTGTTGACTTGGCAACCAGCATCTTCCAGACGCTGCGCCAACCCCTGTCTGATTTGCGAGCTGTCGTCAAATTTGACAATGTGAAGTCCGGCGATGTCGCTGAATGGGCGAAGCTGACCAATCTCTACGAGAACCGTACGGTCAGGATCGTGTCCCATGGCCATTCCAGCCTCGAACAACACGTTCGGCCTTGCCTGCCCTGTCGGTTCCGTTTCGTGTGGCGGGTCATTCTCCCTCCGAAATTGGGCCTTAAGGCTTGCCATATCGTCTGGGGTAAGCAGCACGATGATCGCTTGGGCGGCCGAGAACGCCGCATCAAGAATCTCGCCAATGTAAGGCGACGGTCGCCCGGTCATTCTGCGAGCTTCTGAGAATTCAATCGGGTGTAAGTCAAGAGATAGCAAGAATGCAAACATGGCACTGTGGTTTGCGGTATCTCGGCCAGATACGACGAAGACCTTCCTCGGGTCCGCCACAATAGGTGCGCGACCAATGGCGCTCGCACCTTCTCTTCGAGATTGAGTCGTCTTGTCCGGCACGCGCTCACTTTGGGAATTGCCCGGCGGGCCGACGATTAGTTCATCGGTGATATTAGTTGCATAGCCCAGCGCTCGCCAAGCAATCGAAGGCCCACTCATCCGGATCACGGAGCTGTTGCTGTCACTTGCTCTTACTTGCTGTCGGAGTTGGCTGGAGTTCTCTTCGCTCTTCGATATCATTAGCCGGTCCAAGTCATCCATTGGAACCGTTTTGCCGCCCGCTACGATCGGCTTTCCTTCCTCATAGGGAGTAATGGCGCGGCGAATCAACTCGTCATAGGACAGGTCTGCGATGTAGACTTCGTCCTCGAAATCTGACTTCCGGATCACACGAAAATGGTAGTAGGTCATATGCGGCTCCGTTCCGCTCCGGTTGCGCGGTGACGAGGATACCTTCCACCCCACCGGACGCATGTCCACACACGATAGGGGTGACCCACCCGGCCGGACAAAAGCGACCGACAGATTCCTGAGAGACCGACCAACGAACGGACCCATACCAACGCAACCACCCTCGATCAGATACCGTCCAAAATCGAACAGGCCCGAACGCCGGCGCGACGAAATGTCCCGTAAAACACTGGATATCCCGCCGATTCCCCCGCCAGATCTTGAGAATTCCCGCTGGTCATCCGAACACCACCGACCTCGGTCAACCAAGCCCCAAGGAGCGGCTCGATGGCGACCCGGGAGATGAAGGCTCTTTTCCACGACGGCGCTTTCGTCCCGGACGAAGCAATCGAGCTCGTCCACGGCCTCACCGACGAGCACATCGCTGCCTTCGCGAGTCTGGCGACGGTGCGAAATGGAGCAGTCAATTGACGCGATCTCGCGATGCGATATTATGTCCCAGCCGGCAGAAGAGGCGGCGGCACAGCAGGCGGCGGTGGCTGAGAGGATCTCGTGAAGACGACGCCTTATTTCGACCGGACGCGGCTGCGCCCGGACCGGCGGCGGATCACAGACGAGTGGATCGAACGGGTAATCTCGAATCCGGAGCGAGAGCTGGTTCAGTCCAACGACCGCGTCAGCCGTTGGGGAGTAGTTCCGGAGTTCGGCGGGCGATATCTGCGCGTGGTGCTCTTACCCGACCGAGAAACCATCCACAACGCGTTCTTCGACCGCAGTTTCAGGCCGTGAACACCGCTGACGCCGGGTTGACCGCTGCATAGGCGTCGGCGAGCGATCTCCGAACCTGACCATGGCCATCGGGCGGTAGAACCCACATTGATATCGTATTGATATCATGTCTCGCATATGCATTTGCGCAGGCCGAATCGCAGCCGCAGAGAGTCGGGACAACCCATGAATGCCACCTACTTCGAGGACACGGACACGCTCTATCTCGAACTCTCGGACGCGCTCATCGTCGATACTCGCGACCTGGATGAGAACACGCTCGTGGAGTTCGATGCGAACGGCGAGTTGGTCGCGTTGACCATCGAGAACGCCCGCGAGCGCAACATCCTATCCGCGCTCTCCTACGAGCAGGTTCCCGCCTGACCCGGACAATCCCTCGCCTCACTCAGAGTATCCAGCCCAGACTATGCCAGAATCTAGCCGAATCTGGACCAACCTGGACAGATCTGAACACCTGACGACCGAATCTCCAGCCCTCACCACCGGATCCGCCGCACGTCGCCAAGATTGCCGCCACTCGACCCAACCCCTCGGCTCTATTATGGAGTCCATCAAGGAGTCATGCATCAGGGGTCTGAGATGACGACGAGTAAAGCCCGCGCTCGGTACGTTGAGGGCAAGCTGGAATTGCTCGATCCACTGCCGCTGCGTGAAGACGCCGAAGTGCTGGTCACGCTCGAAGACGAGCCGCCTCTGGATGATGAGGAAATGCGTCGACTGATGGGCCAGGCGGCCGGCGGCTGGAAAGAGTTCTTCGATGAGGACCCGAGCCTGGCAGACGACCTCTACCGGCAATGCACCTGCTGTCCGCCCATGAGGAGCGGCGCATAGCCTCGTGCGGTACCTGATCGACTCGAACTGGGTGATCGACTGTCTATGCGTTTCGTCCAGGCACCTGCGTCGGGTCGCAGAACTCGAACGGGACGGCGTTGCGCTCAGCGTGATCGCGCTGGCAGAGCTCCGTGTGGGCGTTCACCGCGTCTCGGACCCGGTCTTGGCGGCTCAGCGAATGAACGCCTACATATCGAGATTCAGCCTGCTGCCTGTGGACTCGGAAACGTCCGAGATGTTCGGCCGAGAGAAGGCGCGGTTGCTTCAGCAAGGCAACGTGATCGAGGACTTCGATCTCATGCTTGCCGCGACGGCAATGCGCCACGATCTCACCCTGCTGAGCGACAATCGGCGGCACTTCGAGCGGATTGCAGGCCTGAGAATCGAGTCGGTCTGAGACCATGGACATCCTCCACAAGAGCACCGATCCGACTGCCCTGACACGACTCCAACAGATGCTGGAGAGTTCGGCCCGCGCCGACATAGCGGTCGGTTACTTCTTCATGAGCGGCTTTGAGCAGCTCGCAGACAAGTTGTCGGGTCTGGAGAAAGTCCGCATCCTGGTCGGACGCACCGACCGTCGAGTCCTTGAAGAGGTAGCCGCGGGTTTGCAACAGGCGCCAGCGCTCAGGGCGCGACTCGAACAGGAATCTACAGTCCAACGCCGCCAGAGATCCTCGGTCGCGCGGCAAGCGGTCGATCACATCGCCGAGGGCGTAGCGCGCTTGCCACAGGTATCCGAATCCGAAGTTTCGGTCGCAGCCTTCCACGACCTCGTAGCCGCCGGCATCGTCGAGGTGCGCGCCTACCTGCGCAGCCCTCTGCATGCCAAGGCCTACCTCTGCTGGTACGAAGAAGGGCACGCCGAGCAGGGCGCCGCTGTGGTCGGCTCCTCCAACCTCACATTGGCCGGCTTTGAGGGGAACACCGAGCTCAATGTCCGTGTCACCGGCGACGCCGAGATGACCGCGCTCAAGGAGTGGTTCGAGGAACTCTGGAAGGACTCGGAGGACATCGCGTACGAGCTCATAGAAGAATTGAAGCGATCGTGGGTGCTGGACCAGACCTCGCCTTACATGGTCTACCTGAAATCGCTCTACGAGTTGTACCACTCGGGCGCCGGCCTCGGCGAACTGGCTGAGCCGGTGCGCGAACGGGAGCTGGCGAACTTCCAGGTAGACGCCGTGCGTCAGGGTCTGGCCATAATCGAGCGGCACGGCGGTTGCTACATCGGCGATGTCGTGGGGCTCGGCAAGACCTTCGTCGGTGCCGAGCTGCTGCGCCAACTCCAGTTCAGCTACCCGCATGATGGCCGGCCGCTCATCCTTTGTCCGGCTGGGCTGATCCCTATGTGGCAGGCCTTCAACGAGCGCTTCCAGCTTGGCGCTGAAATCGTCTCACACAGCGTGATCGTGCCCGCCGGCACGCCGCAGTTCGACGAAGAACTCGGCCGCTACGTCGATTCGCAGCCTCCCACCCGCGGCATCGTCCTGCAAGACAGATATGCGGACCGCGGCCCTGTCCTGATTGATGAGGCGCACAACTTCCGCAA
>JAPOQV010000330.1 GCA_026710565.1 Spirochaetaceae bacterium
GCATCCTGGGGCTGAAGCAGGTCCCAAGGGTTTGGCTGTTCGCCAATTAAAGCGGTACGTGAGCTGGGTTCAGAACGTCGTGAGACAGTTCGGTCCCTATCTGCCATGGGCGTTGGTTGCTTGAGAGGAGCTGCTCCTAGTACGAGAGGACCGGAGTGGACGAACCGCTGGTGTACCAGTTATCCCGCCAGGGGTAAGTGCTGGGTAGCTATGTTCGGAAGGGATAACCGCTGAAAGCATCTAAGCGGGAAGCCCACCTCGAGATGAGGCAACCCGTTCCGCGCTTCGGCGCGGAACTGAAGGTACCAGACAGATGATCTGGTCGATAGGCTGGAAGTGTAAGCACAGTAATGTGTTCAGCTGACCAGTACTAATTTACCGTTAGGCTTGTCCATATCACCTTTCTACCCCTCTCTGTCCGTTGTCGCTCGCTTCCCGCGGGTTGGCGTGCGGTCTCAGGCCCACCGATTATGTACGTGTGTGCCTGGTGACCATAGCGGAGGGGTCCCACCCGTTCCCATTCCGAACACGGAAGTTAAGCCCTCCAGCGCCGATGGTACTGTCCAGTCAGGGCGGGAGAGTAGGTCGTCGCCAGGCTTTTTTGTGCCCGCGGAGGCACGCAGACCGAGACGCGGGAGGGGGGGAGGTGACGTACCCCCGGAAGGCCCGTGTAAGATGGCGTGGCTTGATCGACTTGGGGCCGTTGTACGGTGACGCGGATGTCGCGTTCGTCCTGCAGGCGGTCGCGCCTGCGCACACGGCGCGGGGACGGCTGGGAGATGCGTTCCGGGAAGACCGGGAGATTCGCGAAGGCATGCTCGTGTCCGATGTTCTGGCGGATGCGGTGATGCGCACCGAGGAGCCGCTGCTGCGCGTGTCTCCGCTGCTCTACTTCTCCATGCTCGTGGCCCGCGTGCGGCGGGACTTGACCTCCCGGCGCTTCACGGTCGAGGAGTCCGGCCGGCATGCCGCCGTGGTGTTCGACGCGGGGGCAGCGCTCGCGCTGCTCGCCAAGCCGCACGTGTTCGACTACCTGGTGTTGCTGATGGTGTCCTTCGTGCGCGCGCGCTCGATCACCGTGGGGGTCGCGGATGAGCGGGGGCGTGCACGCATGCTGCGCTTCGACACCCTGGACCTGGACAGCATCGTCCGGGCGGCTGCGCTGGCCGCGGAATCCGAGCGGTTCGCTGCCTACCAGCGGATCGCGGATCTGTGCCTGTTCACGGTAGGGATCTTTCCGGAACGCATACGGGGCGCACGAGGCCGCAGCGCCGGCGTCGTGCGCGCCGAATGGATGGAGAACGGGGCACGCTTTTATGGTCTTGCCTCCCGCCACAGGACCGCACAGGAGTTGCAGATGGAAGGGGTCCTGGCGGAACTCAGCTCGAACTTCAACCTTGCGGCGAAGCCCCTCAACGTGCTGTCCGACCGCTACCTGTGGAGGACGGCCCAGCCGATGCCGTTTCTGCCGTAGATCGTCGCCATGGCGCTGCTGCTGATCTTCCTGGCGTTCACGCTCGTGTTCTCATTCCTCTGTTCGGTGCTGGAGGCGGTCATCCTGAGCGTGTCGCCCAGCTACGTGGCTGCCCTGAAGCGGGTCGGGCGACGCACGGGTCTGCTGCTGCACAGGCTCAAGGAAGACATAGACCGTCCGCTCGCCGCGATCCTGACGCTCAACACGATCGCCAACACCGGAGGCGCTACCCTTGTGGGGATTCAGGCCGCGGCGGTGTTCGAGAGCCTCTGGGGCGGATTCACCACGGGAGCGACGACATTCCTGGTGCTGTTCTTCTCCGAGATCATCCCCAAGACGCTCGGCGCCACCTACTGGCGACGCCTGTCCGCGCCGACGGCATGGACGATCCAGGTCCTGATCGTCGCCCTGTACCCGATGGTGGTGTTCGCCAACCGGATCGCCGCCGTGATCTCACGCGGCCGGCCAGCCTCTCGTGTCAGCCGGAGCGAGATTCGGGCGATCGCGGACCTGGGTCACACCCAGGGCGTCATCGCCGCGGACGAATCGCGCATCATCGAGAGCGTGATGCAGTCTGGAGCGCTCGCCGTAAGGGGGGCCATGACGCCGCGCACGGTGGTGGTTGCCCTCGATGAGTCCCTGACGCTCGCCGAAGTGGAGGAGGCCGATCTGCGGCACTCGCGGATACCGATCTACAGCGACAGCATCGACTCGGTCACGGGGTACGTTCTGCGCTACGAACTGCTGCTCGCCGTCGCTCGCGGAGAGGGCGAGCGCACCGTGGAGTCGCTCCGCCGCGACATCCTGCCGCTGCCGGACACGCTGTCGTTGCGGGCCGCGTTCGCGCAGATGTTGAGCCGCCACGAGCACATTGCCCTGATCGTGGACCAGTACGGAGGGACTGCCGGAATCGTCACCGTGGAAGACATTGTCGAGACGCTGTTGGGACTGGAGATCGTCGATGAGACCGATCGCGCGACCGACATGCAGGAGTTGGCGCGTCGCCGGTGGGCCGGGCGCGTGCAGCGGCGGGGCCTTGCGGTCGAGGGTGGGGCGTCGACGGCTCCGGCCGATGCGGCGGCCGGCGGCCGGGGGACCGATGCAGCGGACGATGACCCGGAGGAGCCGAGTTAGCATGGCGGATCATCCGCTTTGAACGGTAAAGAACTTGAAACCGGACGAATCAGGTGGCATGCTGGCAAGCGATGCGAACGCCGATGGTGATCGAACGGGAAGCGGCGGACGAACTGCGTTTCATCCGCACCACGATGGAGCGGGCGGTCCGCTTCGACGCGGTGCCCGGAGTCGGGATGATCCTGATGGGGTCAGGCGCCGTCGTCGCCTACGGCGCCACCCAGCTCGCTCCGGACCACTGGTTGACGATCTGGCTCGCCACCGCCGTGGCGGCCTTTGTCACCGGAGTGGCGGCGATGGCGCTGAAGGCTCGCCGCGGCGGACTCTCGCTCTGGTCGCGGCCGGCGCACTCGTTCGCCCTCACCTTTCTGCCGCCGCTGGCTGTCGGCGGATTGCTCACCGGAGCCCTCGAAACGGCCGGCGCGCAGCAACTGATGCCCGGCACGTGGCTCAGCCTGTACGGCATCGCCGCCCTCACCGGCGGAGCACTCTCCGTGCGGAGCGTTTCGGTCATGGGAACCGGCTTTCTGCTGCTGGGCGCCGCCTGCCTCCTGTACCCGCCGGCCGGCCCGGCGCTGATGGTGTGCGGCTTCGGCGCGCTGCACGTGGCGTTCGGCGTCCACATCGCCCTTCGACATGGCGGCTGACAGTACCATCGCGCCGGCCGACGCCGCCCGGTCGCTTGACCTCGCACAGGGGCTGGCCGCCACCGCGCGGACGTTCGACACCGTGGTGCACGAACGTACCCGGCTGGCAATCCTCAGCGCGCTGTCCGCCGCGCGCTCCATGAGCTTTCGGGAATTGAAGTCGCTGCTCGGCGTCACCGACGGCAACCTCAGCGTGCATGCCCGCAAGCTGGAGGCCGCCGGGTACATCGCGGTGCGCAAGGGGTTCCGCGGGCGCCAGCCCCGAACCACGTTCGCGTTGACTCGAGAGGGCCGCCAGGCGCTCGAGGCATACCTCCGGCACATGGAGGCGCTGATATCGGCGATCGGCCGGATCGGCCGCGGGCGTGCGGATGGTCCGGCCGCCGGGGCTGGCGACGACTCGGGCGGGTACCCGCTGCCTGCGAGCGCGGTGGGAGGATCGTGATGCCGGACCGCCGCCACGCCGGGAAGGACGGCGGTTACGGGCGTGCCAACGGCAGCGTCGACGGGCTCGGCTCCAACGGGGCCGGGGATGTCGGCGCCCGGCACGTGGGCATCATCATGGATGGGAACGGACGCTGGGCGCAGGCTCGATCCCTGTCCCGCTATGACGGGTATCGGGCCGGCACCGATGCGGTGCGCCAGACCGTTGAGTCCGCCGCCGACCTCGGCATAGACGTGCTGACCCTGTACGCATTCTCGTCGGACAACTGGCGCCGTCCCTCCGGCGAGGTGCAGCTTCTGTTGTCCCTGTTTCAGTGGTACCTGCAGCGAGAGACCAGCAACTGCGTCCGCCAGGGGGTGCGCGTTTCCTTCATCGGTCGCCGCGATCGCTTCCCCAAGGCGCTGCAGCGCGAGATCGAGCGCAGCGAGAGCGCGACGAGTGACTGCGGCCGGCTGCTCCTGCGCATCGCCGCCGACTACTCGGCCCGGGACGCGATCCTGTCCGCCGCAGCCTCGCTCGCCGCCGGCGACACGCCGACACGGCCGGACTTCGCCCGCATGCTGACCGGCGGCGACGGCGTACTTGGCGACGTCGACCTGATCGTACGCACCGGCGGCGAGCAACGGCTGAGCGACTTTCTGCTCTGGGAAGCCGCGTACGCGGAGCTGGTCTTCACGCCGACGCTGTGGCCGGACTTCACGCGGGCCGATCTGGCAGCGGCACTGGACGAATTCCGCACGAGGGAGCGGCGGTTCGGCGGCATCGTGCCGGCCGGGGACGGGTCCTCGGGTCGACGCAACTCCGATCACGCGGTAGGGTGGCAGCCAACAGAGCATCCGGGGAACGAGCTGGTCGCCGACGCGAGCCAGCCGTCCCAAGAGTGAGGTATTCCATGCCATACGATCCCGTGTTGGTGCAGCCCATGCGTGACGAGCTCGCGCGCATCGGCGTCGACGAGTTGACGGCCCCCGAGGACGTGGACCGGTTCATGGGGGACGCGGAAGGAACCGCGTTCCTGGTGGTGAACTCGGTGTGCGGATGCGCCGCCGGCAGCGCCCGCCCGGCGGTGGCGCTGGCGCTGCAGCAGGGTCCCAGGCCGCAGCGTGCCGCGACCGTGTTCGCGGGACAGGACCTGGAGGCGACCGAGCGGGCGCGCAGCTACTTCGCCGACTATCCGCCTTCGAGCCCCTCGTTCGCGCTGTTCCGTGACGGCGAGCTGGTGCACGTGTTTCCCCGACATCGCATCGAGGGGCGCGACCCGCAGTCAATCGCCGCCGATCTGAGGCAGGTGTTCGACCAACACTGTGACTGAGCGGCGCTCGTTCGCGGCGCCCGAGCACCGGCACCTCGGAGCGCTGCACGGGATCACCGTCGTGGTCGACACCGACGGGCCGGTGTACGTCGGCCGCTTCTTCGAAGAGCGCGACGGTGCGCTGCTGCTGCTGGACGCGGCATCGCACGAGGAGGGCGCCGGCGGCGTCACGAAAGCCGCCTATCTGTCCCGAGCGGCCGAGTACGGAGTCTGGAAGCAGTATCCCAGCGTGTCCGTGCCGCGGTCTCGCGTGACTGCGGTGTGTCCCCTGGCGGACGTCGCAACACCGTGACAGGCATCGGCATGACAGGCACCGGCATCCGCGCCTCCGCTTGAAGCGATCCGTGGCTGGCCCTACCTTGGGGTGCGGTTGCATGGATTCGATAGTCCGACGGCGGCCCGTCCTCCTCGCGATCACGCTGACGGCGGTGTCGTTGCTTGCCGGCTGTGATCGAGAGGTCGAGGTCCGCACCTACCGGGAGGTGACGGTCGCGCCGACTCCGGTCGGCGCGCTGTTCGACTCGACCGGCGGCGAGACCGGCTCGGCAACCGGGAGTGAGAGCTGGCGGTGGGTCGCTCCGACCGGCTGGAACGAACTGCCCGGAGACGGGCTTCGCCTGGCCCGGTTCGGGCTGCCGGGAGGCGGGGAGAGCACCGTGGTGGTGCTGGCAGGCGACGCCGGCGGCGTGGAAGCCAACGTGCGCCGCTGGCTCACGCAGCTCGGGCTGGACCTGCCTCCCGAACGGGTCCGTGCACTCCTCGGCGATGCGGTGTCCGTCCGGGGCGATCTCGACTTCACCCTGTTCGATTTCACGTCCCTGGTTGCCGGCCGGGATTCCACGGCGTTCCTGACGGCGATCGCCTCGGTGGGCGGACAGACAATGTTCGTCAAGGCCGAGGCGGCGGCCGGCGTCCTGATCGAGCAGCGCTCCTCGTTCGTTGGCCTCCTGAGCTCGCTCGGTCCGCGTTCGTCGGGCAGCGGATACGGCAACCAGGGATAGGAGAGATGTTGGTTCAGGCGATCAGGCGCAGCCCGCTGGTGCGGATCGCGATCGACCTGCGCGTCACGGTGATCTGCCTGGCGCTGCTGTTCCTGCTGACGCTGCTGGGCACCTTTCATCAGGTGTCGCACGGCCTGTACGACGCCCAGCAGCGCTACTTCGGAGCCTGGATCACGTTGGTCGGCGGCATCGTGCCGTTGCCCGGCGCGCAGCTCGTGCTGTGGGTTCTGTTCGTCAACCTGGTGGCGGTGACCGCCGTCCGGTTCGTGTACCGGTGGTCGCGGGTGGGGATCCTGATCATCCACCTCGGCATGTTCGTGATGTTCTTCGGCATGTTCTTCGTCTCCTACTTCGCGCAGGAGTCCTTCCTGCGGTTGCAGGAGGGGGAGTGGCGCAACACCAGCGAGGACTATCACGAGTGGGAAGTGGCCGCCTGGCGTGAGGGGACCGACGCCCGCGACGTCAGCGCGGTCGACCTCGCCAAGCTCGCTCCCGGCGATGGGGTCGCCCTGCCGGGGCTGGGCCTGACCCTGCTGGTGGAGGAGAACCACCCCAGCGCGGACGCCTACCTGGCGCCGGAGGGCCGGAGCAGCCGGTTCGTGAACGCCCGCGGCATCGCCGAGTTGAGGCCGCGCCGCCGCTCGGTCCGCCCGGAAGAGAATCAGCCGGGCGTGATCCTGCACGTCAGCGGCGGTTCCGAGGGCGCCGCGGTAGCGCTGTGGGCGCTCGATCCGACGCCGACCACCGTGACGCTTGACGGCCAGCGGTACGGCTTCTCCCTGCGGCGGACGCGCTACGTGCTGCCGGCGCTCCTCGGCCTGGAGCACTTCCGCGCCGAGTTCCACCCGGGTACCGACACGCCCCGGTCGTTCGAGAGCGACGTGGTGATCGAGGCACCCGGCACCCGGCGACCGGTGCGCATCTCGATGAACAAGCCGCTGCGGTTCAGCGGGTTCACCTTCTATCAGGCTTCCTACGAATTCGACGCCACCGGCGCCGCGTATTCCACCCTGGCAGTGGTGCAGAACCGCGGCCGCATCGTCCCCTACGTGGCCACCGCGATCATCGGTGTGGGCCTGATCGTGCATTTCGTGCAGACCCTCGTCCGGCCCGGCCGCCGGCGGCGCTCCGTTGCGGAGGAGGCGTCATGAGCGCGGACGCCACGCCGCTGATGCGGCCCGACGCCGGCCTGGCCAAACCGATGCGCATCGTCCTGTTCCTGCTGCTGGCCGTGCTGTGCCTGCTGGCGGTGTCGATGATCGGCCGGTTCGGCCGCGGCGACCGCTCCACCGGCTACGAGCCGCCCGAGCCGCGGCTCCCCCGCGCCGCCGCGCCGCGGCCGCCGCCGGGCATCCAGGGCGGGGGGCGCGCGCCGCGCGGCACGCACCCGGCCACCACCCCC
>JAPOQV010000331.1 GCA_026710565.1 Spirochaetaceae bacterium
CCCAGCGGTCCCCCGTGCGCTCGACCCTGCGACGGCTGTCCCGCTGGCGCCCCAGACGATCGACGCCGTACCAAACGAACAACGGCCACGGTTCTCCGGGCACCCGTGCCCGTTCCAGCGCCTCCAGAATCGGTCGATGCCGGTCCGTCGCCCGGCGAGTCCCGGGCTGAGCCGTGGTCGACCACGCGACCGCTTCCGTTTCACCCACGTCGCCGGTCCACGTGAGCTCGCACCGGCCCACCGGCTCCCTTCGACCCCTCTTGTCGACCGTGCGCAACCTGATGTCGCGCGCCGGGCTGAACCGCGTGGTCTTCGGCGCCTCCCGCTGGAACACGGCGAGGCCCATCGCCAGTGCGGTGAGCAGCGCGGTCTTGCCGCCGCCGTTCTCGGCGAAGAGGACAGTGGTGTCTTCCTCGATCGGCAGCGTCAACTCCTCGAAGCAGCGGTAGTTGCGGGCGCGGATCTCGCGGAGGCGGAATCGGCTCATGTCGCCCTCCTCGGCGGTCCGAGCGGCGAATCGTAGGGTACGCCCGTCGCGACGGCCGTTGCCAGAGCGTCGTAGGTCTCCAGCACGGTGCGCTTCGTCCGGTACTCGCCGTGCTTCCGGGCCTCCGCCCGCGCGATCACCGGGAACGTGTCGAGGATGTAGCCGGCATCGTCGCGCGACAGGCCATACAGCTGGAAGAAGGCGGCGTCGATCTCGCACCGGAGGCGGAAGCGGCGCTCGGGATCCCAGATGAAGGGCGGACCGTCGTCACCGCAGTCCTCGGCGAACGGCTTCAGGTTCCACGCGGTATAGGTGAGCTCGAGAACACGCGGGAGGAGCCAATGGCGAATCCGCGTCACAGGCGCCCAGGGTGCGGGCATCGCATAGGTAGGCGGGCCAAATGCAGGAAGCTGCCGCATGGTGAAGTACTTCAGGCTGACTCCACCGACCTTCTGCCTTGCGCAATAGTCGAACGGTATGCTCGACAGGTTCGCGTAGAGGCCGGCCACGAGTTGTGCTTGATGAGACGGCATCATCACCAGGAACTTGTCGTTCACGGCAGCTCTCGGAATGATGCCCGCGATGACGGTTCGCGTATCGCTCGCACGGGTGATGTCCCGCCATCCGAGCATCCAACGTCTGTCCCAGATGTCATCCAGCTTAGTTGCCACCTCATGCCCGGCAACCCAGTATCTCGGTAGCGTTGCCCGCTCCGGATCGGCATGGGCAGCATGATCGAGCTCGGGAAGCTTGCCCTGGTTCGCCTGGGCCTCGCTCTGCCCCTCGTAGGTGCCGAATCGGTGGTCGAATTGGTGAATCATCTTCGCCTCGTACAGAGGCAGCATGACCCCTCCGCCCTCCTCGAACCGGTCTCCGTCTCGCTCGAACCGATCTCCGTCCAACCTCCACCCGGCCGACGCCAGCTCCGCCCGTGTGCGGAACAGCCCGGAATCGTTCGCCATGTGAAACATGCTCAGGAATCTCAGGCCCCACGGATTCCCGTCCGGATCGCCTTCCCTCCACAGAACGCCCGCACGGCGGTACATCGCCAGGTTGATGTTGGCGTCGCGCTGAGACCTGAAAGTGGGACAGGTCCGCGTATTCGGGTTCAGCGTGGCGAAGTCGGCGGGGGTCAGAGCGAAGTGCCGCCACCGGTCGTCGAGATCGACCGCGCGCCGTGCGTAGAAGACGAGGTCGGCCTGACGGGTCTCCCTGATCGTGAAGAGTACGAACCGATACCTGTGGTCGAGACCCTTGAAGACGAGACTCTCGTTTTCGAAGTGATAGACACTCGCAAGCGCGCTACGGTCGAGAAGAGCCTGGAAGTACGCCTTGGTGGTATCGTCGGTGACGATTCCGCTAGGCGCTATGAAACCCGCGCACCCGCGGGGCGACAGCACAGTCCAGTTGTGCTCGGCGAACAACGCGTACGTGTTCACGTCACCCTTCCCGCACAACGGGTAGCGCCCGGACTGCCGCGCGAAATGACTCTGCCCCTGCGCGATGCGCGTCGCGCTGGTCCACTCCTTCCAGAGATCAGGATTCGTGGCCGGAAGCGCCGCAATCAGCTTCTTGCGCCCGGCCGCGTTCCGCGCCGCCGTGATCGAGGGCTCGCGCCTCGCGAAGAACTCCTGCTCCTGCAGCTTCACCCGCTCCCACGGCGGGTTGCCGAGCACGACGTCGAAGCCGCCGCGGGCGAAGACGTCGGGAAACGCCAGCTCCCAGTGGAACACGCCGTAGTCCTCGACGATTCGCCGCGTGGTC
>JAPOQV010000332.1 GCA_026710565.1 Spirochaetaceae bacterium
AGAGGTCGACCCCTACGCCGATGTCGCTGAAGTAGTCCCGGAAGAGTGCCGCGCGGTCGAGAAACGGCGTGTCGGAGTCTCTCACCACCACGAGGATGTCGGCATCGCTCGACGGGACGGCGCGGCCGCAGGCGACCGATCCGAACAGGACGACCTGCACCACCTCCTCATGCTGGCGGCTCAGGCTCCTCGCCGCCTGAACGATCCGGCTCTTCAGCAGGTTCCGGTCCAGCCAGAACACGGTCACAGAACCGAAGGATTGCTGAATGACAGATCGCGGCATTGGCGTCCTCTTCGGTGAAATAGTCGGCAGGGCTCCCCGATGCCCAACCGTTGGGACACCGGGCGGGAATGTAGTAGCGGTCGAGGTTGACGGCCGATGCGTGCAGCTCGTCCGGGGCGTCGACCCGTTCGCGCAGGGTTCGGAGCAGATCGACGATCGAGTGACCCCACGCTTCGCCGCCAAGCTTCTGAAGGACCGCCTTCAGGGCCTTCTCGCTCGCTTGCTGGGAGATGAAACACGCCCACTCGCAGAAGCCGGAGGCCACCTGCGCTCGCGCGCTGTCGAGGTCACGCCGAGCCTGACGGAACCAATCGGCGCTTCTCTCGGCCATGGCTCATCATACGTGCGTTCTCGCCGGCGCAGCCAGCCGGAACCGGCTCAGATCCGCTCGCGAGTGGCCCAAGCCTTGATCAGGTGGTGGGCGATGGCGATGGGGCCGGGAACTGACAGCCTCTCGCTCTTCTCCTCCAACGCCGTCAGCACCTCCTGCCGGTCGAACCAGCGGACGTCGGACATCTCTTCGTCATCCTTGCGGATCGTCGTGGTGGCGGCCTCGGCCAGACAGCCGATCATCAGCGAGCAGGGAAACGGCCACGGCTGTGAGGAGTGGTAGCGGATGTTCCTCACGGCGACGCCGGCTTCCTCCATCACCTCGCGGGCGACGGCTTCCTCGATCGATTCGCCCTGATCCACGAACCCGGCCAGCGCGGAGTACATGCGCATGCGCGACAGGCGCCCGCGCGACTGGCCGAGCAGGCAGCGGTCGCTGGCGGCGTCGCCGACCACGGTGATCACCACCGGATCGGTGCGCGGAAAGTGCTGGGCGTTGCAGGACGGGCACTCGCGTACCTGACCGCCCCGCTTGCTGTCGGTAGGGTGGCCGCACACCGAGCAGAAGCCGTGGCGGGCATGCCAGTCGAGCTGTGATCGCGCCTGGGCCAGGATACCGGGCTCCGCGGACGCCAGCACCGTCCCCGCGGCGCGGCAGTCCTCGAACCGCCAGGGCGGATCCTGTCCTTCCGCCCAGGTCACGGCGGTTGCGAAGTCGGTCAAGTCGACGGCGAAGTGCGCGACGCCCTTCAGCAGGCCCAGCAACATCGGCCGGGCGTCCGGCGCCAGCGACCGGAGCTGATCGGTGCTCAGCCAGCCGAGCCGCGGCCGCGGGGCATCAGCCACCAGGACGTCGAGGTTCCGGAACGGCAGGAACATGCTGGCATCGTCGCGGCCAGCGGCTTTGATCCACGCCTCGTCCCTGCGCTCCTGCTCGCCGCGGTCGAGGGGATTGCCCGCGAACCTGTGGATGTGTCTCACGGCTGGCACCTTGATGATGTATACATTACAGCACGATTAGAGGAACGCGCACCTCATCAGGGCTCATGCCGCCGTGGATGCCGACGTTCTTCAGCCCCAACGAGTCCTCGGACCGGTAGTAAGCCACGCTGAGGGGCTCCAGCGTCACGCCGACGTAGTCGCCGAAGCGCCGCCGCGCCTGGTCGCTCAGCGGCTCCGGCCCGAACAGCCGCAACTCCTCCGTCTCGTCCAGGCTGAGCACTGCCATCCGTGCGCCGCACCGGTCGGCCAGGCGCTCGACCAGCTCCGGCCCCCGGCCCGGCTGGACGTGGAAGTGGGGCGTCCGCCCTTCCCCGCTCGGCACGGCACGCAGGCAGTCGAGCAGCGGATCGCCGTCGAAGATCGCCACCTTCTGGTCCGGGCTCAGATCGATCAGGCCGTGATCGGCCGTGAGCACCATGCGAGCCCCATCGGGCAACGCAGCGGCCAGCTCCAGCAGCATGCCCTGGAGATCTTGCAGGACACCGCGGGCCTGCGGGCTGGCCACACCATGGTCGTGGCACCGGGTGTCGTAGTCGGGGATGTACCAGAACGTGACGGCGCCCCGGCCACGGCGCTGCAGCCGCCGCGAACGGCGCCGGATGCGGCGCGCGGCCTGCCGCAGCGACCGGTAGCCACGCGCCCGGCAGCGACCGCTCAGGTAGCGGTTGAAGGTGCTGCGCACGTAAGCCTTCGGCATGTGCATTTCCATGTCGGCGGTCACCTCGTCGAAGCGGGACGGCTCGGGCCAGAGATCCCCCAACTCCACGCCGAACCGATCCAGGCCGCGACCGGAGTTACGTTCGGTGTACGGCAGCACCGTCACGGACAGATCGCGTTCCTGCAGATACGCGTACCATCCCGGGACACCGTGGCGTCCGGGCCACAGGCCGGTCGTCACCGTGGTGATGGCGCAGGCGGTGGTCGCGGGAAACACTGAGTCGAGCTCCATGCGCACACGGCCGCGCAGGTCGACGTACGCCGGATCGTCGAGCGCGGCCATGCCCATGCCGTCCACCAGCACGATCACCAGGTGATCGCGGTCCAACAGGTGCTTCGCGACGTCGTCGCCGTGCGCGGTGGATGCAACCGGCACGCCGGCTCCCCGGTGCATGGCGTTCACCAAGTCGACGAAGCTGGGCGCCGCGGGCGACGGGAGGCGCACTCGGCCGTCCGCCAACGCCTCCCGGACCAGCGCCGCCTGCGCGGTCACCCGTCGAAGACGACGTGCGAGTTGCGCGGGATGATGCGGGTCGCCGGTCCGTCCGCGGGGAAGGCTGCCGCCCATGCGGCGGGGTCGTAGTCACGGGTGACGAAGCACGCATAGTGCGCGGGACAGGCGATGCCGACCCGGCAGCGCTTCGCCATGCGCACGCAGCCGTCGAAGTACGGGAACTCCCCTTCGGTGGGATGGTTGGTCAGAAACGCCACGGTCGGCTCCAGCGCCGCGACCGGCGCCGTCAGCGACTCGTGTTCGGCGAAGGTGTTGATCGGATCGCCGGTGAAGTAGAGCCGATGCCGGCCCGCCTCGACCACGTAGCCCAGATGGGGAGTGTCGGGTGGTGCGATGCCGGCGTCCGGATCGCCGCCCGGCGGTTTGGCGTAGACGACGTGCAGCGCCATGGTGCCGATCTGCACGCGGTCGCCGGCCGTGACTGCCGTGCATTGCGCGGGCGTGATGGGCGCCTCCTCCACGATCTGCTCGATGGACTCGCGCGAGCCCACGTAGCGGGCGTCCGGTGTGGCGGCGTGGAGTCTTGCCAGGGTCTCGGGGTCGGTGTGGTCGCCGTGCGCGTGGGTAAGCAGCACGAAACGAGCCGGCCACATGGCCTCGTCCATGGGCGGCTCGGCGTGAATGAAGCGGTCCGTGGGGCGATCGTGAGGCGAGTACGGGTCGACCAGGGTCAAGGTGCCCGCGGCGTCGCGGACCGCGAAGCTGCTCTGCTCGAACCAGTGGACGGCTGCGGCGCCGTCGGGAACGTCGTGTTGGGTGAACGGATGCATGGGGGACGCATACCATGCGCCCCGACCGCGGGCAACGGGTGTTGGCCGCGCTACCGGCTCGCCGCCCTCAGGTCCTCGTGTTCGAACGCGCTG
>JAPOQV010000333.1 GCA_026710565.1 Spirochaetaceae bacterium
GCGTGCACGGCGGCGGCCATCGACTCGCAGCCGTAGCCGATCGCGTCGGCGCCGTCGCCCTCCCGCGGCGCCAGCCGGAAGAAATCGGGGCTGACGAAGTTGAACCGGCTGCCGCCCGGACCGGTCGCCGCCACGTAGGCGTACTCGACGCCGCGGTCCTGGTCGTCGTGGTCGATCAGCCCGGTGCGGCCGTCCCCCTCGCAGTACAGGGTCATGCCCTGATCGTTGGAGCCGGCGCCGGCGTCCGGATAGCCCAGCCCGGCGCTCACCGACAGGATCGCGCCGTTCTCCCAGTGCACCCGTCCGTGCGCCCACAGGTAGCCGATGTTGCCGTTGGGAAAGGTGCCGGTGGCGCCGGCGGCGCTCACCGCCACCGGACGAAGACCGGTGATGAAGTACACCAGGTCCACGTAGTGGCAGCCCACGTAGGTGAACGGGTCGCTGTTGTCGCAGGTGAACCAGTTCTGGAAGTTCGAGTGGCGGTAGAAGTAGGGCTCGAACAGCCTGGCCTCGCCGTAGGCGAACTCCCCGAAGTCGCCGCGCCCGTACTGGCGGCGGGCGACCAGCGAACGGCGGTCGAAGCGCTTGTGGTAATCGATCCCCACGAACAGCCCGCGCTCGGCGGCAACGTGGCCGATGTGCCGGCCGTGCTCGAAGCGCTGCACCAGCGGCTTGACGCTGTAGACGTGCTGATCGCGCTGCAGCGCGTCGAGGATGATCTGGTAGTGCAGGTGATCGGGCACGGCCACGAAGACAAGCTGCTGCGGGGCCAGCGCATCCAGGGCGCGCAGGTACGCGCGCGGGTCGCGGCCGCCGTCTCCGAGGCCGGGGTACGCCGCGAACCCCTGGCCGGGGAACGCCTCGGCAAGCTCCTCGTCGGAGGCCAACGGCGCCAGCCGGGCGGTGCTGGTGGCCGCGAGCGAGATGGAGCCCACTTCGCCGCTCCGCTGCAGGTGGTAGAGCGACGGCAGGATGACGTCACGGGTGAACATGCCGGCGCCCACCACCACGACGTCGAGCGGTGCGCGCGCACCGCGAGAGCTGTCCGACTGGCATCCGGTCATGGACGCCGTGCTACTTCTCTACGGAAAGAGGCTCCTCGTCCTGAGCCCCTTCCTGGTCCCGCGTGATCGGGCCCCGGACCTCCGATTCGGTGGCCGCTTCCTGGTTGGGCTGTTCAGCAGGCGGTTGCGCCTCCGCCTCGTCGTCCTGCTCTTCCGATGGAGCGGCAGCCTCCGCCGGGGCCTCCTCGGCCGCTTCCTCCGTGGCCTCCTCGGCGGCCTCCTCCGCGGGCTCCTCGGCGGCCTCCTCCGCGGCCGCGGGAGCTTCCGCCTCTTCGGGTTGCTCCGACTCCTGCTCCGGGGCAGGTTCGGGCGGCGCCGTCCCCCTGTCGCGTGTCGCGAGGAACACGATGATCGCAGTCACGGCAACGACCACGACGACGAGTGCGACGATGCGTCCGGTGTTGGGTGACTTCTGATTCATGTGTCAAGTTACATCAACGGCAGACCCTGGCATCAAGCTGAGCGTTCCGCACGCGAGCGTCCGTCTGAACGACGCAGCGCACCGCTTGCCTTTGGGAGCGGAAAACCGATATTTTGACGTTTCCAAGTGCCGTCGATGATCGAAACCCAGGGGCTGACCAAGTACTACGGGCGGACGCGCGGGATCGACGGGCTGGATTTGAGCGTGGAGGCCGGCGAGCTCTTCGGCTTCATCGGGCCCAACGGGGCGGGCAAATCCACGACGATCCGCACCCTGCTCGGGCTGCTGCGGCCGACGCGCGGCAGCGCGACCGTGTTCGGGCTGGACGTGACCAGCCGCGGCACCGACATCCGCCGCCGGCTGGGCTACATCCCGGCGGAGATCGGATTCTACGGCGGCATGACCGGCGAGGCGATCCTCCGCCTGGCGAGCCGCATGCACGGGATCGACCCGGAACGGGGCCGGGAGGTAGCCGGCCGCCTGGACCTGGACCTGCGGCGCAAGGCGGACGAGCTGTCCACCGGCAACCGCAAGAAGCTGGCCATCGTGCTGGCACTACAGCACAGCCCGGAGCTGGTGATCCTGGACGAGCCGAGCGCCGGCCTGGACCCGCTGATGCAGGGCGTGCTGTTCGACCTGCTGCGCGAGGAGCACCGGCGCGGCGCCACCGTCTTCTTCTCCTCGCACGTGCTGGACGAGGTGCAGCGCATGTGCCGGCGCGTGGCGATCGTCCGCAACGGCCGCATCGTCGAGGTGGCGGAGATCGAGACGCTCCGCCAGCGCCACCTCAAGCGGGTGCGCGCCGTCTTCCCCGGTGAGCCGCCCGCGCGGGCGCTGGCCATCGATGGCGTGGCCAACCTGACCGTGGATGCCGACAGCGCCCGCTTCGACTTCACCGGACCGCCGCGCGTGCTGCTCACCATGCTGGCCAGGCGCCGCGTGGTCGACGTGAGCATTGAGGATCCCACCCTGGACGACGTGTTCCTGCACTACTACGGAAGTGACGCGGAGGATGGGGACGCCGAGGACGGCGACACGAAAGAGGATTCCGCATGAGTCCGGCCTGGCACCTGTTCGCGCACGAGCTGCGCCGCAACCGCCGGCAGGCGATCGCCTGGACCGGCATCGTCGCCGGCCTGGTGGTGCTCTACTCGCTGTTCCTCCCTTCGATCGCCGAGTCCGGCGACACGTTCGCCAGCATGCTGGAGGCGTACCCCGAAGGGCTGCTCAAGGCGCTCAACATCGAGGACGCGGCGATGTTCGCGACGCCGCTCGGCTTCCACGTCACCGAGAGCGGCATCGTGATCACCATCCTCGGAGGCATCTTCGCGGCATCGCTCGGCGCCAACCTCCTGCTCAAGGAGGAGCGCGACCGCACGGCCGAGTTCCTGCTGGCGCAGCCGCTGTCGCGCGTGCAGGTGTGGGCCGGCAAGACCGCCGCCGCCTACGTCTACGTGATCGCCTTCAACGCCGTGACGTTCGCCGTGTCCGCGGCCGCGATCACGGGTTTCAGCCCGGATCCCGTCGATCTGCGCGCCCTGTTCATCTACGACGTGTACGTGCTGCTGCTGACCGCGCTGCTCGCCGCGCTGGGCCTGCTGCTGTCGGCGGTGGTGCGCCGCGGGCGCAGCATGACCGGCGTGGCGGTGGCCATCGCGCTCGGCGGCTTCTTCGTGGACGCGATCTCCAAGACCACCGAGCAGGCGCGGCCGATCGGCTACCTGAGCCCTTACCGATTCCTGGACGTGTCGGTCCTGGACCCTGACTACGGGATCACCCTCGGCCGGCTCGCCTACTTCCTGCTGGGCACGGCCGTGCTGCTGACCGCATCCGCGATCCGGTACCGGCGCAAGGACATCGTGGTCTAACATCGCCCGCGGAGGGCGCCACATGACCATCGCCGAGAGGATCGCCGACCGCGCACGGCAGGAGGGGCTGGAGCTCTACTTCGGCCTGCCCGGCTCGGGCGCGCTGATGGACCTGATGGAGGCCGGACGCCACGTCGGCCTGGACCTGGTGCTGATGGGCCACGAGTCGAGCGCCGCCATCACCGCCGCCTACTACGGCCACCTGCGCGGCGGCGCGGGTTTGGCGACCGGCATCAAGGGCGCGGGCGCCGGCAACCTGGCCGCCGGCGCGGTCAACGCCTTCTTCGAGCGCATGCCGGTGGTCTGCCTGTGCGAGCGCATCGGCGCAGGCGCGCGCGCCGAGATGTCGCAGGTGTGCGCGCAGGAGCCGCTGTTCGCCCCGGTGTCGAACGCCACGCTCGAGATCGACGCCGCCGGCGATCCGGGCCGCACCATCGACGCCGCCTTCGCCGCCGCCGCGGGCGGACGTCCGGGGCCGGCGCTGCTGCAGTTGGCGTCCGACCAGGCACAGAACGATTCCGGCACCGCGCCCACCGAGCGGCCGGAGCCGCGGCTGGACGGACCGCCGCCCGACGACGCGGCGATCGCGCGGGCGGCGCGGCTGGTCTCGGGCTGGCGGCGGCCGGTCGTCATCCTGGGGCCGGACATCGCCCTGGCCGGCGCGTCGGGGGCGGTGCGCGCGCTGGTCGACCGCCTGCGGCCGGCGGTGCTGCACGGCTTCCACGCGCGCGGCATGGTCCCCGAGGATGATCCCCGCTTCGCCGGCGTGTTCATGGCGTTCCCGGGGCCCAACATCCTGGCGAACCGCATCCTGGCCGAGGCGGACGGCGCGCTGCTGATCGGCGTCGACGGCCTGTCCGTCGAGGGCACGTGGGACAGCGCGCTGGGAGTTCCCACCTGCGAGCTGGCGGCACGGCCCGAATTCGAGATCGTGTCTCCGGCAACCGTGCGCGTCGACGGCGACCTGGCCGCCTCGCTGCCGGCCCTGACCGCCGCCCTGCCGGCGCGCACCGACGAGGGTTTCCCCCCTGAGCGCGTGGCCGCGATCCGCGCCGACATCCTGGCGCGCTGCTTCGCCCGGCCACCGGAGGCCCGCCTGGCCGCCCAGGACGCGGTGCAGATCGCCCGCGAGCTGCTTCCGGAGGACGGCATCATGGTCTCGGAGACCGGCGTCTTCATCGTCATGCTCGACCACCTGTGGCCGGTGACGCGGCCGGACACCTTCTTCGGCTCGGGCGGCGCGCGGACGATGGGCCTGACCGTGCCGGCGCCGCTGGGCGCCAAGCTCGCCCGCCCGGACACCCCGGTGCTCGGCATCGGCGGCGACGGCAGCCTGTTGATGCGCCTCGGGGAGCTGGAGACCTTTGCCCGCACCGGAGCGGCGGTGCCGCTCGTGATCATCAACGACCAGGCGCACGGCACCATCCGCTCCCGGCAGAAGACCCGTGGCCTCGACCCCTATTCCCTGCAGTTCGCGCCGGTCGACTACGCCGCGATCGCGCGCGCCAGCGGCCTGCGCGGCGCGACGGTCTATGACCCGGAGACGCTGCGCCGCGAGCTGGCCGCCGCGCTGGCCGCCGACGTCGCGACCCTGATCGACGTGCGCGTCGACCCGCAGCCCTACCAGGACAGCTTCGGCCCCACCGTCGGCGTCCTGTCCTGAAACCTGCCCCGCGGGCAGGCAACAAGGGTAAGCATGCGGTAGGATCGGAGCATCTCTCCGATACCGCAGGAGGTTCCGATGAAAGTTACGAAGAGCATCCTTGCACTGCTGATCGCAGGCTTGGTCGCAGCCGGCGCGTGGGCGGCTCCCGTAGAGGAGGAGGCGGCCATGGCCGAGGAGATGAGCCCGATCGACATGCTCGCAAAGATCGATCACTCCGCGTGGGAGCGCGGCAGCCACGGCGGCCGGTTCGTGGTGACCAACATCTCCGGCCCCAAGACCTTCAACGATGTCGTGGCGAAGGAGACCTCGACCACCGACATCACCGGTCAGATGTACGCGGGCGTCGTGCGGCGCAGCCAGCTCACCCTGGAGTGGGAGCCGGGGCTGGCCGAGCGCTGGGAGATCTCGGAAGACCAGAAGACCATCACGCTCCACCTGCGCAGCGGCCTGGTCTGGTCGGACGGCGACCCGATCACGGCGGACGAGATCGTGTGGAGCGTCAACGAGATCTACAAGAACGAGGAGGTGGAGACCAGCGCCCGCGACGCCCTGAACGTCGGCGGTGAGCTCGCGGAGTTCGAGCTGATCGACGACCTGACCTACCGCATCGTGCTGCCATCGGTGTACGCCGGCATCTTCGAGATCGCCTCGATCGGGCCGATGCCACGCCACATCTTCGAGCCGCTGATCGAGGCGGAGGGCGCCGCGGCGGTCAACTCGTTCTGGGGGGTGGACACCGACGTGAGCACCATCGTCGGCAACGGCCCGTTCCTGATCGGCGAGTACCTGCCGAGCCAGCGGGTGGTGATGACCCCCAATCCCAACTACTACGAGAAGGACGAGTGGGGCCAACAGCTCCCGTATCTGGATGAGTTCGTGATCGAGTTCGTCGAGGATCAGGACACCGGTCTGGCCCGCTTCATCGCCGGCGAGACCGATGCCTGGGGGTTGCGCGGAGAGGACTACGGCGTCCTGGCCGAACGTCAGGAGTCCGACAACTTCCTGATCTACAACGTCGGTCCCGCATCCAGCACGCAATTCATCACCTTCAACCAGAACCCGATCGAGGGCGAGGAAGACGGCGGCATCGAGCCGCCGGCGCTGACCTGGCTGTCCAACAAGAGCTTCCGGCAGGCCATGGCGCACCTGATCGATCGCGAGACGATCATCAACAACATCGCCTTCGGCTTCGGCTACCCGCAGTACTCGTTCGTCTGGACCGTCTCGCCCTACTACTGGGAAGGCGCGCCGGACGCCGCCCTCAAGTACGACCCGGAGCGCGCCAGGGAGCTGCTCGACTCGATCGGCTACACCGACCGCGACGGCGACGGCTTCCGCGAGGACCCGGACGGCAACAAGATCGAGCTGATCCTCAACACCAACTCCGGCAACACGGTGCGCGAGCAGATCGGCGAGCTGTTCACGCAGGAGGCACAGGCCGCCGGCATCGACGTCACCTTCAAGCCGGAAGCCTTCAACGAGCTGGTCACCCGGCTGGTCTCCTCCTACGACTGGCACATGATCCTGATCGGTCTGACCGGATCGGTTGACCCGGTGGGGGGCGCCAACGTGTACCCGTCACGCGGCAACCTGCACATGATCGAGCCCCTCCAGGAATCGCCCCGCCGCGACTGGGAGGCCGCCGTGGACGCCGCCTGGGACGAGGCCAACCTGACCACGGACGAGGAGCAGCGCATCCGCGGCTTCCGCACGCTGCAGGAGCTCTGGATCGACGAGGTCCCGTGGGCCTACACCTTCGCCCCGGCCACGATGCACGCCTTCCGCAACACGTTCGGCAACATCAAGACGCACCCGCTGAACGGCTACGGCATTCGTGGCACCGCCGACCGGCTCTTCGTGAAGTAGCCGGTCGATATCGTACGAGCCCGGGACGGGCACGAACGTCCCGGGCTCCTCAATTCGATGAGGCAGCACCCCCGCATGCATCCACGGTAGGGAGCCGCGGCCATGAGCCTGTCGTTGCTGCGCGTCGTCGGCCGGCGGCTGATGAACGCCGTACCGATTCTGCTGATCACGCTGGCCGTCGCCTTCTGGCTGATCCAGCTCGCGCCCGGGGACGTCTATTCCGAGTACGCGCTCAACCCCGACATCCGCGCCGAGGACCTGGAGCGGTTCCGCGCCAACTTCGGTTTGGATCAGCCGTGGTACGTCCAGTTCGGCCGCTACCTCTGGAACGCCGCGCAGGGCGACTTCGGCTTCTCGCAGACCTTCAAGGCGCCGGTGTTCGTGCTGGTCAAGCAGCGCGCCGCAAACACGCTGCTGCTGTCGGTGGTGTCGCTGCTGCTGGCGTGGGGATTCTCGATCCCGGCCGGCATGATCGCCGCCGCGCGGCAGTACCGGTGGCAGGACCAGTCGATCGCGGTGCTGGCGTTCTTCGGGCTGTCGATCCCGAACTTCTTCCTGGCCGCCGTGCTGCTGTACGTGATCTCGGCCACCGGGAGCTGGCTGCCGATCGGCGGCATGACCTCGATCGACCACGACCAGCTCTCCACGTTCGGGAAGATGTGGGACCTGGCCAAGCACCTGGTGGTGCCGGCGCTGGTGATCTCCACGGCGATCACGGCGTCGCTGACGCGCATCATGCGCGCCAACATGCTGGAGGTGCTGGGCCAGCAGTACATCACCACCGCCCGCGCCAAGGGGCTGGCGGAACGGGGGGTGATCCTCAAGCACGCGCTGCGCAACGCGGTCAACCCGATGATCACCCTCCTGGGCTTCAGCATCGGTGACATCCTGGGCGGCTCGGCGCTGGTGGAGATCGTCACCGGCTGGCCCGGCCTAGGCAAGCTGATCCTGTCGGCGCTGCTCAACCAGGACCCGTACCTGGTATCCGGCAGCCTGATCTACGGCGTGATCCTGCTGATGATCGGCAACCTGGTGGCCGACATCCTGCTGGCGATCACCGATCCCCGGATCCGCGTGACATGAGCGGCACCCTCACGACGGCCGCCGGCGGCGCCGTCGAGAAAGGCGCCGCGGACGGCGCGGTCGAGTCGCTGCTGCAGGGCTTCGCGAGAAAGTTCCGCAGGCACACGCTGGGCAAGATCGGCGCGGTGACGCTGCTCGTGCTCTACGCCCTGGCGCTGCTGGCCGACCCGCTGTCGCCGGCGACCATGCGCTGGACGGACAAGACCAAGTCGTACCAGCCGCCGACGCGCATCCACTTCAGCTACCTCGACGGCGGCGACGTGGTGGTGCGGCCGTTCGTGTTCGAGATGCACATCGTCAACCAGGCGCTGCGCATCTACGGCCGCGTGCCGCGCCACACCCTCCGCGTGATCTCGCAGGAGACGGTCGCCGGACGGGGAGACCTGCGCGCGGTCGCCATGCAGGACTCGGCGGCGGTGCGCGCGAGCGCTGCGGTCGCGGCGTTCCGGCGCCATTACGGGCTGCGGCTGGACCACCCGGCGCTGGACGAGCTCCGGTCGCTGATCGCGGCGGTCGAGCGCGACCCGAGCCGCGACCTGCACCGCACCGTGCGCTTCGACCTGGGCCTGCCGGCCACGCCGGTCGCGGAGCTGATCGTCGCCAAGGGCAACAAGAACTTCGTGGGCTTCTTCGCACGCGGCGTGCCGTACCGGTTCCTGGGGACGTTCACGGCGCGTTGGCACCTGCTCACCTCGCCGACCGGCGGCTTCTTTCCGCTCGGCACCGACCACGTAGGCCGCGACCTGCTGTCGCGGCTGCTGCACGGCGCGCGCGTGTCGCTCACCGTCGGGCTGGTCGGCGCGACCATCACGCTGGTGATCGGCCTCTTGATCGGCGGCGCCGCCGGCTACTTCGGCGGCGCCATCGACAACCTGCTGATGCGCTTCACGGAGGTGCTGCTGGCCTTCCCCGCGTTCTACCTGCTGCTGGCGCTGCGCGGCACCTTTCCGCCGACGCTCCACAGCGTGCAGGTCTACTTCCTGATCATCCTGATCGTCTCCTTCGTCATCTGGGGCGGCCTGGCGCGCATCGTGCGCGGCATGGTGCTGTCCCTGCGGTCGGAGGACTACGTGCTGGCCGCCCGCGCGCTCGGCCTGGGCCCGTTCAAGATCATCGTCCGCCACGTGCTGCCGAACACGCTCTCCTACGTGATCGTGCACGTCACGCTGACCATCCCCGGCTTCATCCTGGGCGAGTCGACCCTGAGCTTCCTGGGGCTGGGCATCACCGAGCCGCAGTCGAGCTGGGGTCTGATGCTGTCGGTGTCGCGCGGCTACCGGATTTTCCAGGACTTCCCGTGGATCCTGGTGCCGGGCATCTTCATTTTCCTCGCCATCATGGCGTGGAACTTCGTCGGCGACGGCCTGCGCGACGCGGTGGATCCGAGGAGCCGGGGTTGAGCGACTCCTCGGGCGGTGGCGCGATCCTGGCAGTCGAGGACCTGCAGGTCAGCTTCCACCTGCACGACCACGTGGTGCGCGCCGTGGACGGGGTCGACCTGCACGTGGACGAGGGGGAGACGCTTGGCCTGGTCGGCGAGTCCGGCTGCGGCAAGTCGGTCACCTCGCTGGCCGTGATGCGGCTCATCCCGCAACCTCCCGGCCGCATCGAGCGCGGCTCGATCCGCCTGCGCGGGCGCGAGCTCACCGGCCTGAGCGACCGCGCCATCCGCGCCGTGCGCGGCAATGACATCTCCATGATCTTCCAGGAGCCGATGACCTCCCTGAACCCCGTCTACTCGATCGGCGACCAGATCGGCGAAGCCCTGACCCTGCACCGCGGCATGGACCGCGGCCAGGCTCGGCAGGAGGCGGTGCGACTGCTGGGCCTGGTCGGCATGTCGGACCCGGACTCGCGGGTCCGCGACTATCCGTTCCAGCTCTCCGGAGGCCTCCGGCAGCGGGCGATGATCGCCATCGCGCTGGCCTGCGAGCCGGCGCTGCTGATCGCGGACGAGCCGACCACGGCGCTGGACGTCACCATCCAGGCGCAGATCCTCCGGCTGATGCGGTCGCTGAAAGAGCGCGTGCACACCTCGATCATCTTCATCACCCACGACCTGGCGGTGGTGGCCGGCTTCGCCGACCGCGTCGTGGTGATGTACGCGGGCGTGGTGGTCGAGTCCGCGCCGGTACGCGCGATCTTCAAGGAGCCGCAGCACCCCTACACGCAGGGGCTGCTGGCCTCGGTGCCGGTGCTGACCGGCCCGGCCTCGCGGGAGCCGCTGCGCGCCATTCCCGGACACCTGCCCGATCCGCGCCGGCGGCTTCCGGGCTGCCGCTTCGCCGACCGCTGCCCGCAGGCGATGGCGCGCTGCACGGAGGCGGAGCCGGCGCTGACCTGGCTCGACGAGACCCGCCAGGTGCGCTGCTTCCTGCACGGCGAGGCAACGCGGCCGGTGGAGGAGAGTCTGCCGTGAGCGTCGCGCCGCTGGTGCAGGTCACGGACCTGCGCAAGGAGTTCGCGGTCAAGGCGGGCGGCTTCGCCCGCTCCCGCGGCACGCTCACCGCCGTGAACGACCTCACGCTGGCGATCCGGCACGGGGAGACCCTGGGCATGGTCGGCGAGTCGGGATGCGGCAAGACCACGGTCGGACGCTGCCTGCTGCGCCTCTACGAACCGGAGCGCGGGCGCGTGTTCCTGGACGCCGATCCGGCGGTCGCCGGCCAGGTGGTGGAGCTGGACCGCGAAGCGCGCGCGCTGGACGGGTCAGCGGACGCGAGGCAGCGGGTCCGGGAGATCCGTGCGCGCGCCGACTCGCTGGCGGCCGGGCTGGACCTGCTCAGCATGGACCGCGCGCAGGTGAAGCAGGCGCGGCGCAAGCTGCAGATCGTGTTCCAGGACCCGTGGGCGTCGCTCAACCCGCGCATGCTGGTCGGCGACATCCTGAGCGAGGGCCCGCGCGAGTTCGGCGTCACCGGCGCGGCGGTGCTCGGCGACCTCACCGGCAAGCTGCTGGACATGGTCGGCATGCCCCGGCACGCGGCCGGCCGCTACCCCCACCAGTTCTCCGGCGGCCAGCGGCAGCGCATCGGCATCGCGCGGGCACTGGCCCTGGAGCCGGAGCTGATCGTCGCCGACGAGCCGGTGTCGGCGCTGGGCGTCTCCATCCAGGCGCAGATCGTCAACCTGCTGCTGGAGCTGCAGCGCGAGATGGGGCTGGCCTACCTGTTCATCGCGCACGACCTGAGCATCGTCCGCTACGTCTCGGACCGCATCGCCGTGATGTACCTGGGCCACCTGGTCGAGCTCGGCGACGCGCAGGCCGTCTGCGAGCGCCCGCGCCACCCGTACACGATCTCCCTGATGTCGGCGGTTCCGGTAGCCGACCCCGACGCTCCGCCGGCCGACCGCCCGCTGGAAGGCGACGTGCCGAGCCCGGTCAACCCGCCCCCCGGCTGCCCGTTCCACCCGCGCTGCCCGCAGGCCATCGACGAGTGCCGCCGCTCGATGCCGGCCCTCACCACCACCGCCGACGGCCACACCTTCGCCTGCCACAACCCGCCGCCGGCCTGAACGCACGCCACTGATCGTGGCTGCGCCATCAAGCGGAAGGCCATGCGAAACTCGAAATCTCCGCAATGTCGTGATTCTGGATCTGATGTCGGACCACCCAGCTCGACACCCCCAACTCCGCTGCGAAGTCGTCCATCGCCTCTCCATCGACGAACCGAGCATGTCCCACCTGCGTTCGAACCCATTCGGCCGGTGCGAGAAACTCGGCGGCAAACGCCCGCGATTGGGCTTGGCGCGCGGTCTCGATCGTCGCGAGAATCGCGGGTCCCGGTTCTTCTCGTCCCATGTAGTCGCCGAGAGCCCGTGCCAGAAGAAACCGTCTTCCGGTCAGGGGCTTGCGGACCACCACGCACGAGGGGGAGTCGGACGCCACACACCCCTGGATCCGCGGCGACGGAGACTCCTCCACGTCCTGACTCCAGATCGCGCGAGGACCACGATCGTCGAAGTCGAACCGGCCCGGCGCCGCTGCCAGTTCCTCGCGCACGGCGCGGGCGTCGTCATATCCCCGCCGCCACGGCAGGTTCCCAGTCGCCGACCGAGCTCGGACAGCGTGCCGGACGGCGTGCCAGTGCTCGCCACTGTCCTTCTGTTCCGCAGATTCGAGCCAATGACCCAGCCATGTCTGGACCTCTTCGAGCGAGTCTTCGCGGGCGGAGCCCAGTGTTTCCTCTCGAATGGCAGGATCCAACTGATTCCAGACGCGGGCGATTCGATCTGCGGTGCGTACGTCGATGTCGAACGGATCGAGACCCATGAGCGCGCAGGCCTGGCAGAACTCCCGAGCCTCCGAATCAAGCGACTCGATGGCCTCCCACTCGGACTCCAGTGCCTCGAAAGGCGTCTGCGTCTCCCGAAGCCGCCCGATGACATCGGCAATGAGAGCTCGAAATTCCTGTTCCAGCTCGTCACGACCGAGCACCACGTCACACTCCCCGCGAAACTCCAGCGGCGCGTGCTTCGGGCTCCAGCTCGTGGCGGCCACGCGGATCCGACTCCCGATCGGGACAAGTGTCAATCGCGGAAGAACGAACCCGTTTCCAGCGTGCGAGAGATCGTGTCTGGCGGGGAACCCCGGACGCTCGTCACCCGCCACGCTTCCGGCCTCGTACCACAGGTGCCACCAATTGACGGCCAACCACTCCGCCACGTGTGACAGAGGTACAAAGATGTGGTCTCGATAATCCTTCAGGTAGCGATCATAGACTGATGTAACGATCCGATCTCCTACCGTGATATTGACCCGCGCCATCGTGTGCTGCGAAACGCGGTCTGGAGACGGCTCTGCGTCGTCGCACCACTCGTAGTCGAATATCCCCACTATGCGAGTCCTTGTACGAGCTGGAAGGGCTCCAGGGGATACCCGTGGTATATGCCCGAACCTGGAGTCCCTTGCCTCGCTTCGAACACCGTGTCTCCGACGCGGCGCCAGACGCGCCGCGGAAATCCGCGGTCGAATTCGCCGATGGATCCCTGGCGGACGGCGTCTTCAAGCCAGCGCTGGACAAGATCCGGGTCCCTCTGGAGTTCCTCCGGGCACTTTGACTTTCCCTGTCTGTACACCGGGTTTCCGCATGGACCGGGGATGGTTCTGTGGTATGGGCTGCAGAGATACCGGCACTTGCGAGACACCGCCTCAAGAGATATGCCGGCGGGCGGCGGCAACACCTTTCGTCCCCTGGGATTGTGGCGGCGGTGCGGTGTGGGACGGGCAGGCATCACAGGAAGACCGTCAAGTCTATCATTTCAGAACCTGCGCGTGCGACAATGAACGGCGGCGAGGCGGCGAGAGAGTTCCGACCGCGCTTCGATCAGCTTCTTCGCGACGTCCCGCGCGATCTCCAGGGTTTCCGTCACCGTCCGGCCTTGCGCAACGAGCCCCGGAATCTCTTCGGCGGTCGCCAAATAGACGCCCTCAGGGAGCCTCTCAATGTGCAGGTTGACGACTCGCTCCATGTGTTCAAGTGAACCGGATCGCCTGCGACTCGGCAAGCACCCGCACGTGCGGGCCGGCCCTCGCCGATGTTCGCTGCTCGGAAGTGAGCTCTGAAGCATAGTTCGCGCCGACGCTTCCGAGTTCATTGCCGGGCAGACGGGTCGAGTTACCTTCGCCGTCAGTTGCCACGCACCACCCGCTCACCGGCCGGTTCGCACGTAGCGCCGCTTGGGATCTCGCGGGCCGCTGCCCACTTCGCGGACCAGTCCGCGCGACACCAGCTTCGCGAGGCGCGTACGCGTGGCGCGCGGCGAACGTCCGATGGCCGCGGCGACTTCGCTCGTGCTGCGTCCATCGCCCTGCTCCAGCAGGGCGAGGATCGACCGATCGACCGGATCGACCGATACCAGCCCCGTCACCTCCGTGCGGATGGTGACGCGCAGCCGCAGGCCAATCTCTTCCCACGCCGGAGGCGCCAGGCCGGAATCGCGACATGAGGCGATCATGCGCTGGATGCCGCTTCCCCATTGCTCCACCAGCCCGAGCTCGTGGAAGACTCGTCCGATCGTGCGATTGCGCAACTTCGAGATACCCAGCGGCAGATCGTCCAGCGTGAGCCCGAACGGCAACAGGCCCGGGTTCTCGACCTCCAGCCGATCGTCGAAGATCGCGACCCGGATCGGCGCACCCCGCTGTGAATAGTCGGCGTGAGCGACGGCGTTGACGATCGCCTCGCGGACCGCGGCCGGCGGCAGGTTCCACCGCTCCTCCCGCCGAACCGGACCGATGGATGCGCCGTGCAGCGCGTGCTTGCGCACGAACTCGACTGCCTCCTCGATCGCCGTGATGAGTGGCATCTTGAGGTCCGCATGGTCGAGAATGGCCGTCTTGTCGGTTCTGGCGAAGCGGCCGGCCTGGATCCGGGCGTCAGGGAAGTGAGTGAGGCGATCGGCTCCGAAGAGCAGCATTCCGCCCGCGGTAGGCACCAGCCGACCCTGATGACGGGTGACGAGCCGGAGAGTTTCGAGGTTGCGGCGCGTCAGGTTCCGCGAAGGGGCAAAGAACTCGGAAGCGACTCGGAAGTCGACCGCTTCCGAGTCCAGAGCCGGAAGCGGCTGCTCATCGAACGAATCGCCGGCGGCAAAGCGCTGCATTTCCGCGATCAATGATTCATCCGCCGGCCGATTGGATGAACCAACCCGCACGTAGGCACCGGCTCGGAGTCCCTCCCGGGCGATGAAATGCGGTCGCGCCGGGCTCGGATGGACATGCACGGCCAGCACCTGCAGGTTCCGGAACGTAAGGATCTGCAGGTCCGGCAGCAGGCGTGGCCTGACCGAATCACTGATCAGGTTGGCCGCTCGTTCCTCCGCATCCAGCGGGCTCTCCACTCCGCGCACGTGCGCGGTTCGGTCCTCGACCCCGATGAGAATCGTCCCGCCGGTCGTATTGGCGAACGCAACGACCGTGCGCAGCATACCAGCCGGCGAGGAGAGATCACGCTTGAACTCCAGGTCCTTGCCCTCGGGCCTGCGCAGCATCTCCACGAGGTCCATAGCTCGGAAATTTACTCTGAAGCCACGGTCGGCGCCAAGCTTCCGAGCTCTGTGCCGAGCTTGGTGCCGGTCGTCGCTCGCGGCTCTGCCAGCGTCAGGCGCCGGCGGTCATGATGCGGTGGTAGACCTCAACAGCCTGCAGCACCTGCGCGCACTCGATCCACTCCACGGCGGCGTGCGCCTGGTCGATGCTGCCGGGGCCGAGCACGATGGAGGGGATACCGGCCGCGCTGAGCTTGGCGGCGTCGGTGCCGTAGGGCTCGCCGTCGACGGACGCCGTGCCGGTCACCGCGCGCACGGCTTGGGTGGCGGTGGACACGATTGCGGCATCGGCCGGGGTCTCCATCGGTTCGATGGAGAGGTCTTCCGTCACCTCGATCGTGACGCCCGCATGCTCGGCGGCGACCCGCGCGGCGATGCGCCGGTACGGGTCCAGCACCGCGGCGAAGTCCTCGCTCGGCAGGACCCGGCGGTCGAGCTCCATCCGGCACTCCGCCGGCACGAAGTTGACCTGCAGACCGCCGTGGATGGTGCCGATGTTGTGGGTCGGCACGCCGGTGATGCCGTCGTCGAGCGCGGCGAAGCCGGCGCCGACCTCCTCGTCGAACGCCGTGATCAGCCGCGCCGCGGCGCTGATCGCGCTGGCGCCCAGGTGCGGCTTGGAGCTGTGCGCAGCCGTGCCGTGCACGTCGATCAGGGCGCGGATGATCCCCTTGTGCGCGCGGATGATGCGCAATTCGGTCGGTTCGGCGACCACGGCGGCCACGATACGCGTCCCACACGCTGAGAGCGCGTCCGCCAGCGCGGCGGCGCCCCGCATGCGGTACTCCTCGTCCACGACGCCGGCGTACATCACGCTGACCGGCGGCGGCTCGCCGGAGCGGGCGATGCGCAGCATCGCGTGCAGCATCGCCACCCCGCCGGCCTTGGTGTCGGCCGAGCCGCGGCCGAACACCCGGCCGTCCTTTACGACCGGTTCGAAGGGCTCTATCGTCATCCCCTCGGCGGTGGCGGTATCCATGTGGCACTCGAACAGGACGGCCCGGCTCGGGTCCCGTCCCGGCAACGTGGCGACCACGTTCGGCCGTCCCGGCAGCGAGTCCCACTCTTCGGATGCTATGCCAGCATCCGCGAAGAAGCGGGTCAGGTAGTCGGCCATGCCACGCTCCCCGTCGGTGCCGCCGGGTAGTCCCGGGTTGACGCTCGGGATCGCTACCACCCCCTGAAGCGTCGCGATGATCGGGTCCGTGCTGCGCTCGTGAGCCACCGTGCTACCTCCGGAGGGGCTGCCTCCCAAGCCAATGATACGACTGCTGGCGCGCGGAGCGAACATCCGCCCGCAAGCGCCCTTGCCTTCGTGGCCGGGCTGGCGCTGCTCTGGGGCGGCAACTCGGTCGGGCTGAAGATCGGGCTGGAGTCGCTGCCGCCGATCCCCCTGTCCACCGTGCGGTTCGCGCTCGGCTGGGTGCTGGTCGGCGGCTGGGCGGTGCTGCGCGGCCACTCGCTGTCGGTGCCGCGGGCCGAGCTCGGCTGGATCGCGGCGTTCGCGGCGCTGTTCGTCGTGCAGACGATCGCGCTCACGGTGGGCACCCATCACACCTCGGCCGGCCACTCGACGATCATCATGAGCACGTTTCCGTTCTTCACGGCGCTGCTCGCCCACCTGCTGGTGCCCGGCGACCGGCTGACCCCGCCGGTGGTCGCCGGAATCGTCGTCGCCTTCGGCGGCGTGGCGGTGACCTTCATCGGCCGCGACGTCGCCGCCGGCGCCACCGCCCTCGGCGACCTGGTGGTGCTCGGCAGCTCGATCGGGCTGGCGCTGCGCACGGTGTGCGCCAAGCGGTTCTCCGGGCGGATCGACGCGCTGCGGCTGCTGTTCTGGATGATGACGCTGAGCCTGCCGCCCTACGCGGTGCTGGCCCTGATCTTCGAGGAGCCGTTCGCCTCGCCGCTGAGCGCACGCTCGGCGGTCGCGCTGGGCTATGTGGGGCTGGTGGTGGCCGGCTTCTGCTTCCTGTCCTGGTTCTCGATGCTGCACCGCTACAGCCCGAGCAAGCTGTCCGTGCTGTTCTTCCTGCAGCCGCTGGCCGGCCTCGCCGGCAGCCGGCTGCTGGTCGGCGAGCCGGTCGGCCTCGCCCTGATTGCCGGCGGCATCCTGGTCGCCGTGGGCATCGCCGTGGTCAATCGGCCGGAGCGCGGCCGCGCCTGATCGCCGGTGGGCATTCCTGTACTATCGCCGCGATGACGTTCATTCAGGATCGTGTGATGGCCCGCGAGGTCCTCACCGGCTGCTTCTGCACCATGGGTTCGACGGTCTCCGTCGAGATCGCCGGCCACGCCGGCTTCGACTTTCTGGTACTGGACATCGAGCACGGCGCCGGCGACCTGGAGACCCTGTACCGGCAGCTCCAGGTCGCCGCCGGCACGCCCGTGGCGGCGGTGGTGCGCATTGCATGGAACGAGGCGCCCCGCTTCAAGCGAGCCCTGGACGCGGGCGCCGACGGCATCATGGTGCCGTACGTGCAGACGCCGGAGGAGGCCGCCGCGGCGGTCGCCGCCATGCGCTACCCGCCGGCCGGGACCCGTGGCGTCGCCTCGTCGGTGCGGGCCGCGCGCTTCGGCGCAGATTTCGCCGCCTATCGCGCCGGCTCCGACGACGGTCTGCTCACCGTCCTGCAGATCGAGACGGCCGAGGGGGTCGCCGCCGCGCGCGAGATCGCCGCGGTCGACGGCGCCGACGTGCTGTTCGTCGGCCCCAACGACCTGAGCTTCAGCCTGGGCATCCCGCAGCAGTTCGACCATCCCGACTTCACCGACGCGCTCGACCGGGTCGCGGACGGCGCCCGGGTGGCAGGCAAGGCGGCCGGCATCCTGCTGCAGACTCCGGACCAGGTCCCGCCGGCCGTCGAGCGCGGCTATACGTTCATCGCGCTCGGATCCGACGGCAGCTACGTGGCAGGCGGCGCGAAGGCTGCGTTTGCAGCGCTGGCGCCCTACCGCACCGCCAGAGAGGATTGATCATGCTCAGATTCATCGCCAGCGGGGAGGTTCCGGAGGTGACGCACCGGATCCTGGCACCCCACGGACCCATCGAAGTCACCGCCGACAACGAGCAGACGACCCTGGATGCGTCGGTCGACGACCACGTCGTCGGGCTCATCCTGCGCGGTTCTTCCGGCGCGCCCGGCGACCTGATCCGCCGCGCCGCCGGGCTGCGCGTGATCGGCCGCACCGGGGTCGGCTACGACTCCGTGGACGTTGATACCGCAACCGAGTGTGGCGTGGCGCTCATCACCACGCCCGGCGCCAACGCCGCTACCGTGGCCGAGGCGTCGGTAGCCTACCTGCTGGCGCTGAACAAGCGGATCCCCTACTGGGACGAGCAGATGAAGGCGGGCAACTGGGCGTCACGGGAGCAGTTCCTGGCCTGCGACATCGCCGGACTGACGGTCGGCATTGTCGGTTTCGGCAACATCGGCCAGGCGCTCGCCCGGCTGCTCGGGCCGTTCGGAGTGACGCTGCTGGCGCACGATCCGTACGCCGATCCGGCCGCCGCGGTGGCGCTCGGCGTCGAGCTGGTGGAGCTCGACGCGCTCCTCAAGCGTTCCGATACCGTCTGCCTGCACACGGCGCTCACCGAGCAGACCCGCGGCATGATCGACCGCGCCCGGATCGCGGCCATGAAGCCGGGGTCGTTCCTGATCAACCTGGCGCGCGGCGGCGTGGTGGAGAGCCTGGACGCGATCGTCGACGGGATCGACGACGGCCCGCTGGCCGGCGCGGCCGTGGACGTGTTCGACCCCGAGCCGCCCGACTTCGATCACCCGCTCTTCCGCCATCCGGCCGTCCTGACCGCGCCGCACGCAATGGCCATGACACGCGGTGCGATGGACCGCATGGCAGAGGTGATGGCGGAGGGGATGGCCGCGGTCCTGGACGGCAAGCGGCCGCCGCACGTGGTGGTCAACCCGGAGGCGCTCGACCGCGGTCGGGCGGCCGCCGCCCATGGCTGACCCGGTGCGCCCTGACCGGATGCGCATCGTCTTCCTGGACGACGCGATGTACTCGCTCGACGGCGACGGCGACGTCGACTTCAGCGGCATCTCCTCTCAGGGCGACTACGTGCGGTATGCCAACTCGACTCCGGAGGAGGGAGCGGAGCGCGGACGCCACGCGCACGTGCTGATCACCAACAAGGCAAGGGTGACCGCCGCCGCGATCGAGGCCGGCAGCGGCCTGCGCCTGGTGGCTGCGGCGGCGACCGGCTACGACAACGTCGACGTGCAGGCGGCGTCCGAGCGCGGCATCCCGGTCTGCAACGTCCCGGGCTACGCCGAGAACACCGTCCCGCAGCACGCCTTCGCGCTGGTCCTGAACCTGGCCACCCAGGCGTACCGCTACGCCGCCGACGTTGCGGCCGGCGACTGGGAGGCCGCGGACGGCTTCACGCTGCTGCGCTACCCGACCTTCGAGTTGCACGGCAAGTCGATCGGGATCATCGGTTTCGGGACGATCGGACGCGGCGTGGCGCGCATCGCCGCGGGATTCGGCATGAGCGTGATCGCTCACGACGCCCTGGGGATACCCGACGGCGCCTACCCCAACACGCCGATCGACGAGCTGCTGCGTACCGCGGACGTGGTCACCGTGCACACCCCGCTCAACGACGCGACGCGCAACCTGATCGACGCCGACGCGATCGCGCTGATGAAGCCTTCGGCACTGCTGATCAACACCGCGCGCGGCGGCATCGTCGACGAACGCGCGCTGGCCGCCGCGCTGAACGAGGGCCGGCTGGCCGGCGCGGGTTTCGACGTGCTCACCACCGAGCCGCCGCGGGACGGCAACCCGCTGCTCACCGCGCGCAACGCCCTGATCACCCCGCACTCGGCTTGGTCCACCCGCGAGGCGCGGCAGAACCTGATCACCCGAACGGCGGAGAACATTCGCGCCTTTCTGTCCGGCGCGCCCCGCAACATCGTGAACTGACCGCTCCCCCCCGGGGGAGGAGTGGCGCTCAGCGCCGGAACCAGCGCTTGCGTATGCGGGCGGCGCCCGCCTGCGGCTTGGCCAGGTCCTTGGCGGCAGCCGCGACCACCTTGGACGCGGTCGACGCCGGAACGATCTCGGTGTTGATCACCAGGTGGTATAGCGATGCGTCGTCCCAGTCGGCGTGGTAGTTGCGTGAGATGAACGCCGACCGCCGCCGGTCGCTGTCGCGGACAAGCTGCATGGCCTCGCGCGCGCCGAGTCCCTCCAGCGCCCCGACCCGTTCCGCGCGCGACTGCTCGGAGGCCGTGATCCGCACACGCAGCACGCCCGGCACATCCTGCAGGACCATCATGCCGCCGCGGCCGACGACGATCACGTCGCCCCGCTCGGCGAGCTTCGTGATCGCCTGGCGCACGACCTCGTGGTAGACCTCGCGGTCCAGCACGTGCGTGGTCTCGCCCAACTCGTCGATCAGCGCCCCCGGCGGGATCGCCGCATCACCGAAGCCCGACGCCCGATAGGCGCCCGTGGCGGCTGCCGCCTCGAACCAGCGCTCCAGGATGCCGCGCAACCCGGTCTCATCCTGCTCGTCGACCTCGCTCACGCGTTCCTCCGGAACGCCGGTGGCGCGCGCCACCTCGCTGATGATCTGCTTGTCGACCACGTCGTAACGGAGCTGCTCGGCCACCTGTTCGACGATGTCGGCAGCACCCGATCCGAACTGCCGGGAAATCGTGATGACACCCATCGTGCTACCTCCGCTTCTCCTGGATCCGCTCCTTGTCCTTGGTAGCCGCGGACTCCAGCTTGTCGATGAGCAGGTCGACCCCCTCGTGCTCGTCGTACGCCTCGATCTCCACGTGCAGGTCGCTGCCCCAGCGCAGGTGCAGGTTGGCCCCGAAGAGGATCGAGCCGTGATCGGCGGTGAGCGTCACGCGCAGGTCTACGATCTGGTCATCCATGTGACGGAGCCGGTGAAGCTTCCTCTCCAGGTACTCTCGGGTATCCTTCGCCACCGGCATGTGCACTCCCTGGATGTCGAGATTCATCATCTGCCTCCTGCCTGACGCCATGGTGGCGATTGCGACCGGCCGGCGATATAGGCATCAGGCTGAGGTGTCCGTTCGCGATTGCTGATGGCCGGCTGGGTGTGGTGGGAGAGGTCGAGGTGAGTCCGCCCGCTGACGGTGGCGACCGTCGCGACCGCGCGCCCGCCCTGACGCGGGATCCGAGCTTCCGGCAGATGGTCATCGACCTGGCGCAGGAGGGGATCGCCGTCGTCGACCCACGGGGCGAGGTGGCGCTCTACAACGCCAGCATGGAACGGATCACCGGCTACGCGCCGTCGGAGGCCCGCGCCGGGTTTCCGGGGGCGTTGATCCGCGATCCCGACTCCCGCCGGGCGGCGCTGGCAGAGCTCGAGCGCGCCATTCACGGCCGGCCGATCGACCGGCACGAATGGGAGATCACACGCAAGGACGGCACCACGCGCACCGTTCTGGCCTCCGCGCGCGGCTTCTCATGGCAGCGGCGGCGGCTGGCGATCATCCTGGTGCTGGACGTGACCGACCAGCGCCGGGACCAGCGGCGCGCCAACGCCCATCTTGCGCGCCTGCGGCGCCTGTCCTCGGAGATGGTCCTGGCCGAGGAGCGCGAACGCCGCAGGATCGCCAGCGACATCCATGACGGTCTGGGCGACGAGTTGAGCCTGGCCCGCATCAAGGCATCCGAGCTGGCCGCAGCCTATCCCGCCGACCCACGTGTGACGGGGTTGACGCAACTCCTGGAGCGCTGCGCGGCGGATGCGCGCGCGCTGACGTTCGCGCTGGCGCCGCCGGTGCTGCACGAGCTCGGTCTGCACGCCGCGCTGGAGTGGCTGGTCGAGCGCCGCAACGTTCGGTCAGGGGTGCAGATGAGCTTTTCCGGGGGGGAGGAGCCTCCCGGCCTGACCGAGGCGGAGCGGATCCTGTGCTACCGCTCGGTGCGCGAGCTGCTGCGCAACGTGGTCAAGCATGCCGGAGCCCGGTCGGTGGCGGTCACGGCGCGGACGCGCGCGGACGCCTACGAAATCGAGGTGCTGGACGACGGCCACGGGTTCGACGTCGAGCACGCGCTCTCCCATGCGGAGGGAACGGGATTCGGGCTGTTCAGCGTCCGCGAACGCCTGCGCCACCTGGGAGGCCGGATGCTCATCCACGCCACCATCGGCTCGGGAACCCGGGTGACGATGCGGCTGCCCCGCCCGCGGGAAAGCCGGCGTGTATGAGACCGTCCCGGTATGGCCTCATACACGCCGCCCTGGCGGGTGCGCGGCGGCTGGAAGCGCAGTGCCAATGCGCCGGTATGGGGGGCCTGACCGCCGCGTGTCGCCGTTTCTGAACCCAGAGTGCCCGAACGCCGAGCGTCTCCGCCATCATCCAATCACCGAAACGATGATTCGGAATTGCCGGGATCACCGTTCCGGAGTGCCGCTTGTCCGATCGCCGACAAGGCGGCAGAGTCACGGCGGCCGACGCCGATGACGCGAGCGAAGGTACTCCTGGTCGACGATCACCAGATCATGCGCGACGGCCTGCGGGCGCTCCTGGAGCGGCAGGACGGCATCACCGTGGTCGGCGAGGCGGCCGACGGCCCGTCGGCGCTGGCGGCGGCGCGCGAACTGCGTCCCGACGTGGTGATTCTGGACATCAGCCTGCCGGGATTGAACGGCATCGAGGTCGCCACACGCATCGCCGCCGAGCTTCCGTACACGCGTACGGTGGCGCTTTCCAAGCATGACGACCACCGCTTCGTGGCGCGCATGATCAAGGCGGGCGCCTCCGCGTACCTGATCAAGGACTGCGCGTTCGACGAGCTGACCGCCGCGATCGTCACGGTGATGCGGGGCCGCAAGTACCTGGGGTCCGGCATCGCCGGCACGGTCATCGACCTGCTGCAGGGCGTCGACGAGCCGGAGTCGGTCCTTTCCCGATTGACCGACCGGGAACGGGAAGTATTCCAGCTCCTGGCGGAGGGCAGCACCGCCAAGGAGATCGCCGCCACGCTCGGCGTCAGCGTGAAGACCGTGGACACCCACCGGCAGCACGTGATGAGCAAGCTGGAGGTGGGAAGCGTCGCCGAGCTGACCCGCATCGCGATCCGCGAAGGAGTGGTTCCGCTGGACGACTGAGCCTGGGCCGGCCCGCCTCAGGTCAGCTCGCCGACCTCGCGTCGCGCCCACAGGCGTTCGCCCATCACCTCCTCGACGTCGGTCAGCGTCGTGCAGGACAGCATCGCCTCCGCCTCCGCCTCCGCTTCCTGCAGGTCGATGTCGGCGACCAGCGCCCGCACCCGCGGCAGGTAGGTCGGCTCCACGCTCAGCGTGCGCACGCCGATGCCGACCAGGAACGGGATGTACTCGGGCTGGTGCGCCATGTCCCCGCACACCGACAGGTCGGTGCCGTGCTCGACGGCGCTCTCGGCCACCAGGTGCAAGGAACGCAGCACCGCAGGATGGTAGGGGCGGTACAGGTCGGCCACCTTCTCGTTGGTGCGGTCCACCGCGAGCAGGTACTGGATCAGGTCGTTGCTGCCGATCGACAGGAAGTCGGCTTCCGCGGAGAAGGCGTCTATGATCGGCAGCACCGACGGAACCTCGACCATCATGCCGATGGCCGGCACCTCGCACGCCACGCCTTCGTCCTGCAGCTCCTGCACACAGTCCAGGGTGATCCTGCGGCCGTGCAGGAACTCGTCCAGCGCCGACACCATCGGGAACATGATGCGGATGGTGCGGCCGACCCCGGCACGGAGCATCGCCCGCACCTGCTGGCGGAAGATGTCCGGGTTGCGCAGCGAGAAGCGGATCGAGCGCATGCCCAGGAACGGGTTGGACTCGCGGGTGTCGTCGGCGAAGTAGGACAGGACCTTGTCGCCGCCCATGTCCAGGGTCCGCAGGTTGACCTCCCGCCCCTGGAACCGCGACAGGAGTTGCGTGTACACCGCGAGCTGCTCCTCCTCGGTCGGGAAGTCGCTGCGCACGATGAACGGGAATTCGCTGCGATACAGGCCGATGCCGTCGGCGCCCAGGTCGGTGGCCAGATCGACGTCGCTGAGCAGGTTGACGTTGGCCAGGACACGGATGCCGGTTCCGTCGATGGTCCTGGTGACCGGCTGCCCCGGCGCCTGCCGCTCCGAGTCTTCCAGGACCGCCCGCTGGTCGTGAAAGCTCTGCAGCGTCTCCTCGTCCGGATTGAGCTGCACCGTGCCGCCGTAGCCGTCCAGCAGCAGGGCTGCCCCCTCCGCGACGGTCATCATCCGCTCGTCGCGGACGATGATCAGCGGCAGCAGCAGCGACCGGGCCAGGATCGACAGGTGCGAGCTGGCGCCGCCGGTGACCAGCACGACGCCGGCGGCCCCCAGCGCGGAGAGCTCCAGCAGGTCCGAGGGATAGAGCTCGCGCGCCACGACGATGCTGCCCGGCCGGGAGTCGATCGCCGAGCTCTCGCCGACGATGTTGCCGAGCAGGCGCACCACCACGTCCTTGACGTCCTGCACCTTGTCCTTGATGTAGACGCTGTCGCTGGCCGCGAAGCGCTGCAGGTAGGAGGAGGCCACCTGCAGCACGGCGCCGGGGGCGCTTTCGCCGCGCTCGATGCGGGACAGCACGCGGCCGGTGAACTCCTGGTCCTTCAGGATCAGCAGGTGGGCGGTGAAGATCAGCGACGCCACGTCGGACAGCTTGTCCTCCACCTTTGCCTGCAGCTCTTCGAGCTGGTGCTCGGTGGCGAGCACCGCCGACTCGAAGTCGGAGCGGCCGAACGTGCGGTCATACGTGCGCTGTGCGAACGACTCGTAGACCCCCTCGCGGTCGAACAGCGCCGCCGGCCCCACCGCCTGCCCCTCGGCGGCGGTCTGTCCGGAGAACCGTTCCCCGGTGCGCGCCTGCTGTCCACGCGGTGTCCGGCCCGGGCGGCGCTGCCCCTCACGCCGAGCCGGCTCGTCCGGGTCCCTGGCATCCATCAGCAACCGTGCGTTCTCCAGCGCGTTGGCGAGCTGGCTGGCCACCGCGCGCAGGGCAAGCGCGTCATCCTCGTCGAACGGCGTGGCCCGGTCGCGCTGGACGGCCAGCACGCCGATGGCGGCGATGCCGCGCGTGATCGGCACCGCCAGGAACGCCTCGTAGCGCTCCTCGTCGATACCCGGCACCGGCTTGAAGCTGGGGTGCTCGGAGGCGACCTGCTGCACGATCGGCCGCCGGCCTTCGAGCGCGGCGCCGACGATCCCCTCGCCCATCGTCAGCCGCACGCGGCCGACCGACGACGGCTCCAGTCCGATGGTGGCGCGCAGGATGAGCTGCTCGGACTCCTCGTCGTAGATGTAGATGCTGCACACCGCCGCGCGCATGCGGCGCGCCACCATCTGCACGGCCCGGTCCAGGAACGCCCTCAGGCTGAGCGAGCCCAGGAACAAGCCGCTCATCTCCCCGAAGTCGCAGATCAGCCGCAGGTGAGCGAAGCGAGCCTCACTCGAAGAGTGATCCATTGAAGGGATACTAACGCATTTGACCCGCTGACAGCCCCGCCGTACGATCTCCCCGCCCATGGAAACCCTTGATCTGGGCCGCCGTATCGAGCTGCTGTCGATGGATCCGCACTTCCACGACATCAGCATCGCGGTCTACCGGACGGACGACAGCGACGGCGCGTCCTACCTGCTGCACAGCTACAGCAAACGTGAGGGGGCCGGCGACCGGCTGGCGTTCCTGGCGGCGGTCATGCAGGCGACGGGCGGGATGCAGAGTTCCGGCGCCAATCCGCTGGCGCTCCGCTTCGCCTGCGGCCACGCCCACGAGGCGGCCCTGAAGCGCCTGTTCGTCGAGTCATGCAAGGTCGCGCCCGGGACCGAACCCGCGCGGCGGGCGCTCGAGGTGCTCGACAAGAAGAACGACCTGACCATCCGCGCCAAGGGGCTCGGAGACGGCCGCTACCGCTGCTCGGGCGACCGGGACGGCGCGCGCGAGCAGCGGCGCGTCGCGGCGCTTGCCGCCGGCCTGGGCAAACTGGCGCAGCTCGAGGTGCAGGGAGACGAGGTGCGATTCCCCTGCGGGACCGACCACCACGAGCTGGTCGGGCTGCTGATGCTCAGGGCGCTCAACGTCCGCGGCGCGCTGCGCGAGCAGGAAGCGGCCGCGTCGCGCGGCGTGCTCAGCGCACCGAGTCAGCAGCGATAGGAACAGAAACGATGAACGGAGGCAACCGATGACAGGCAGGGAGCGGGTGCTGGCGGCGTTTCGCGGCGAGCCGGTCGACCGGCCGGCGGTGTGCAACCCGACCTCGGTGGCAACCGTGGAGTTGATGGACCTGGTGGACGCGCCGTTTCCGGATGCCAACCGCGACGGCGAGCTGATGGCCCGCCTGGCGGCCACCGGCCATACCGAGCTGGGCTTCGACACCATCATGCCCGTGTTCTCGATCATCCAGGACTCCTCCGCGCTCGGCTGCAAGATCCAGTGGGAACAGAAAGACAACTGGCCGACCGTGAAGATGAGCCAGCCGATCTGGGACACTCCGGACGACATCGTCATCCCGCGCGACTTCCTCACCCACCAGGACACCGCCTGCGTGCTCGACGCGATCCGCCGCCTGAAGGCCGAGTACGGGGACGAGGTGGCGGTGGTCGGCAAGACCATGGGGCCGTGGTCGCTGGCCTACCACTGCTTCGGCGTGGAACGGTTCCTGCTGCTTTCCCTGGACGACCCGGACGAGACCAAGCGGATCCTGGACCGGCTCAAGAAGGCCACCATCGATTTCGGCGTCGCCCAGATCGAGGCGGGCGCCGACGCGCTGACCCTGCCCGACCACGCCACCGGCGACCTGGTGTCCGGCGACTACTACCGCCGCTACCTGCGCGACCTGCACATCGAGTTCGTCGAGCGGATCCCGATCCCGCTCATACTGCACATCTGCGGCAAGACCATCGACCGGATGGGCTACATCGCCGAGACCGGCTTCGCCGCCTTCCACTACGACTCCAAGAACGACCCGGCCGAGTCGATCGCGGTAACCGGCGACCGCATCGCGCTGGTCGGCAACGTCAACAACCCGGAGACGCTGTTCGCCCGCGGCCCGGAGGAGGTGCAGGCGGAGGTGCGCAAGAACCTGGACGCCGGCATCAAGCTGGTCGGCCCCGAGTGCGCGATCCCGCTGCAGACTCCCCTTGCGAACCTCAAGGCCATCCCCGCGGAGGTCGCCGACTGGTCGCGGCAGCACCCAAACTGACCGCGGGAATCAACACGCACAGGAATCGGACGGAACACCCATGGCGCAGATCGAAGACATCGACAACGAACTGATCCGTTCCGAGATCGAGGAGTTCATCGAGCGGCCCGACGAGCGCGAGCGCATGATCGAGATGTTCGCGCGCGCGCGGCCGTCGATGCAGGAGATCTCGGCAGCGCTGATCGAGGGAGAGGACGACGAGGTCGACGATCTGACCAGGCAGGCGCTCGACGGCGGCACCACGGCGGTCGAGATCATGGACGACGGCCTGATCGCGGGCATGGGGATCGTCGGCATCAAGTTCCGGGAGAACATCATCTTCGTCCCGGAGGTGCTGGCGTGTGCGCGCGCGATGAAGGCCGGCATGGCCCACATCGAGCCGATCCTGTCGGAGGCCGGCGTGCCGTCGCAGGGCACGGTGGTGATGGGCACGGTCAAGGGCGACCTGCACGACATCGGCAAGAACCTGTGCAACATGCTGCTGCGCGGCGCCGGCTTCCAGGTGATCGACTTGGGCGTCGACACCTCGCCCGACGAGTTCATCGACGCGGTGGAGGAGAACGAGGCGCCGCTGCTGGGCATGTCGGCGCTCCTGACCACCACCATGCCCAACATGGGCAAGACGATCGAGGCGTTCATCGACGCAGACCTGCGCGACGACGTGCAGATCATGGTGGGCGGCGCACCCGTCACCCAGGAGTTCGCCGACGACATGGGCGCCGACGGCTACGGCAAGGACGCGGTCGCCTGCGTAGAGCTGGCCAAGCGGCTGATGATCGAGCGGGAGCGGGTCGACGACTGAGCCGCAGGCGTCCGATTCGGGAAGCGATGGAGGCTCCGTCGCCGAGGGGCTGGACGCGGACGCATGGCAGCAACGCCTGGACCGCCCCAGCGCGGTGCTGGCGCCGATCGCCGACCACGCAACCACGCAGGCGACGTGGCGCTGTCCGTACAAGGACCGCCGGGACCGCTGCACCGCCGCGTTCGGCTGCCGCAACCAGCGGCACCCCGCGGCTGGCGACCGGCGCTTCGAGCCGGGTCCCGAGCAGCCCCGATTCCTCTGCGCCGGCGACGACAAGCTCGACTACAGAAGTGCCTGGGAAGTCGACGCTGTGGCGGCGACTTCCCAGGATCGGCCGGCTGGGCGCACGTCGGAGCGCCAGCGACGCCGTGCGGGCGGGGAGGTCGACGCCGAGGCGGCGAACGGCGAGATGAGTGCTTCCGACCAAGGCTCCGGGTCCGTGGCGTGCGGCGCCGAGCGGCTGAGTCCGGTGGCGGGCGCCACGCTGTTCGACTACGCGGACCGCGCGGCGACGCGGGTCCCCAGCTCATGCGCGCGCACGGGCATCTGCCACGAGTGCGTGGTCCGGGTCGACGCAGGCATCGCCGCGTTGAGCCCGCGCACCGAGCCGGAACGCTTCCTGCAGGACCCGTTCCGGCTGGCGTGCCAGACCGAGGTCACCGACCGCTCCGCCGACGTGGCGTTCCAGCCGCTGCGGCGCTCGCCGCGCATCCTCACCGACGGCAGCCCGAACGGCCGCGAGCGCGTCACCGAGGTGGAGCTGCGCGCCGCTGACCGAGTCCCCGGCGCCCGCGACCGCTTCCGCGGCCGCGAGCTGGGACTGGCCGTCGACCTGGGCACCACCACCGTGGTGATGAAGGTGGTCGACCTGGAAGCCGAGGCGACCATCGTCACCGCGTCATTCGCCAACCCGCAGGGGTTCGCCGGCTCCGACATCATGAACCGCATCTCCTACGCTGCCGGCAGCTTCACCGAGGAGTTGCAGCACGCCGTCGTCAGCGCCATCAACACCGAGATCCGCACGGTCGCCCGCTCCTGCGGATTCCGGCGCACCTCGGTGACGGACATGGTCGTCGCCGGCAATCCGACCATGCGCGACATCCTGTTCGGGCTGGACGTCCAGGAGCTGGGCCAGCGACCGTACCGCTCGAGCGTGGAGGCGGACTTCCGCGCCGGCCGCCGCGCCACCACCGCGCTTCAGGCGCCCGCGAGGCAGCTCGGCCTGCACCTGAACCCGCGCGCCCGCGTCCTCGGCCTGCCCATCATCGGCAGCCACGTCGGGGCCGACACCGTCGCCTGCCTGCTGGCCATCGGCATGGCCGACGCCGAGCGTCCGGTGATGCTGGTCGACGTGGGCACCAACACCGAGGTGGTGGTCGGCCACCGCGACCGGCTGATCGCCGCGTCCTGCCCGGCCGGACCCGCGTTCGAGGGCGGGCTGATCACCTACGGCATGCCCGCCTACGACGGCGCCATCGAGTCGCTGGCATGGCAGGACGGGAGCTTCTCCGCCCACACCATCGGCGGCGCGCCGCCGGAAGGAATATGCGGGTCCGGACTGATCGACCTGGTCGCGGAGCTGCGCCGGCACGGCATGATCACGCCCAAGGGCGTATTCACCGCGGATCGGAGGCTCATGGAGATCGAAGTGGTGCCCGACCGCATCACCTTCTCCCGCGCCGACGCCAGCGCGCTGGCGCAGGCGAAGGCGGCCAATTACTGCGGCCAGGTGATCGCCATGCGCCACTTCGGCGTCGAGCCCGCGGAGTTGCACCGGCTCTACCTGGCCGGCGGGTTCGCCACCTACGTGAACGCGCGCAACGCCATCGAGATCGGCATGCTGGCGCCCGTTCCCGTCGACCGGATCGAAAAAGTCGGCAACGCGGCAGTCGAGGGAGCGCGAATCGCGCTACTCTCCGAGCCCGAGCGCGAGCGCATCGACGCGCTGGCGCAGCGTGTCGAGCACGTCGAGCTGGAGCTGGAGGCGGACTTCTTCGAGCTGTTCGTGGACGGCTGCCGCTTCGAGCCGATGCGGCTCCGGCCCGCGGCGCGCGCGAGACCGCGCCCTCAACGGCGGACAGAGGAGTAGAGGGGATTGGGCGACGGGAAAAGACAATGTACACCGCTACGTA